>DKKK01000039.1 GCA_002455215.1 Anaerolineales bacterium UBA6668
GATCAAATACTGCTTTAGCCATTTTGAGTAAGTCCTCCTAAACAATTAGGATAATTAGGTGACAGAGATGAATAACTTGCCAAAAAATTTAACTTTTGGGGCAGGTAATTTTGGATAGCTATTGCATCCTGTTCCCTGGGTGTTTTTTTAGGACGCAACGCGGGCACAAATTGCGCGTGCGCTATACTCAACTGCACACTGAATTCGTATTTTGATTTTTTCAATGAACAATTTGAATATAAAGAGCCCCCGACCAGATTTGAACTGGTGACCTCACCCTTACCAAGGGTGTGCTCTACCTACTGAGCTACGAGGGCAATTTGATTGCAGAATTTCTGCTATTGGCGATAAACACTTTGGCGTTACCAAAAATTTATCACAGACCTTCTATATTTGACACAAGTCAAAATTGACCTTTTCCCCTTAAGAATAAGGACAATTTCCACCCGCACCAAGTACAAAACTGCAATGTGCAAGAAGGTTTTTGGTGGGCAGGGTGGGAATCGAACCCACTCAGCCTAAGGCAACGAATTTACAGTCCGCCCCGACTCTCCTACTTCGGCGCCTGCCCAAAATATAAATTTGTAAAGGTGTCGCAGAGCCGACGATGGGACTCGAACCCATGACCACCCGCTTACAAGGCGGGAGCTCTGCCAACTGAGCTACGTCGGCACATTTCAGGACTAAAAAGCACCGACAGTGGTGCTCATTTCACCCAGAGTATACCAGATGTTAATCCTTTTGGTCAAGGCATTGCGAATGTCACATTATGCCTTTGCCAACAAGCCGTCAGAGTCTAGCACCAACCCGCACTTTTGTCCAGAAAGTCGTAACGAATGTAGCCAACCATTTGTAGCAACCTATCTGCAAACAACAACTTGCCGGGCAGGTTTTAAAAAATTGCGCTTCTCCCGTGTAAAAAAAGCGCGATTGGCTTGCCTGCCAAATATAACTCCCTGCCACCAAACTCGCTATTGGGGTGGCACGCGCAAGGTAAAATCATCAATGCGGATAGATGCATTGCCAACGGTGGGGGATAATATGCCGGGGCGTACCAAACCTGCTGGGATATCGGCGTCACGCACTTCAACGATTTGATTTCCATCCAAGAAAATACGGATTAAATCGCCTTGTGCCAAAACATCTATGGTATGCGGTGTATCTGCCGAGAAGTCAGTAATTGCCGAACTTGCTAATGAGATAGTTTCTGCGCCGAGCGTTTTACTCAGGTCGAATTTTCCTTCACGTCCCAAGCTAAAGACATAGCTAAACGGAGAAACACTGCGAATGCCTAGCAAATGCGACCAGCCACCGGGCAATGTGGACAAATCTAAGGTGTAAGTCAATAAAAAGTTGCGCAGAACCGGTTGCTTGTTACTAAAGGCATAGCTTTGGCAAGCGCCTTCCAAATTAATGCAGTCCATAAATAATAACAACTTGCTTTGGTCGGGTTTTGCTGAAAGGTAACCGTTATCTTTACCCCAAAGGTTGTCATTATTGTCAAAAGCATCCTGCAATACGACACTCCACGCTTGAGCGCTCGCCAAATCTACCGGCTCTTCACCGGCTGGCACAATCACCACCGCAGTTGCAGTGGGAATTGCGGCAATGCGAGCGGCTTCGGCGGCGAGCGCGGCAGAAACTGCGGCATCGGCGGTGGCTTGAATATCAATAGCTTTCAACACATCAATTGCGCTTTGAGCGGAGGAAAGCTGGCTTTGTTGTTGTGTCGCAGTTGCCTGCAAAGCGGTTACCTGTTGGTTGGCGCTCTGCACAGCTAGGTCTTGATTGTTAATGTACCAACCTGCTCCACCCGCTATCAGGCACAGCACCAACAGTAAGGCTATCAGCGCCGCCAACAGCCCATTATTCAGCGAATTGCCCTTTTTTCTTGTTTTGGCAGGTAGGCTATGGGTATTAACCAAATATTCTTGGTCATCCAATGGCTCTGCTAGTATTGGCTCGTCCTGACCCAATAAAGGCTCTTCAAACGGTTGCTTAGCGTCTTGTACAGATTCGTTTTCAGTCATTTTTACTCCAGTTTCGGATGATTTATTTTCCGCCTAATTCCTGCGAGCGCCGAAATGCCGCCATAACAGTGTTTGCCAGCGTGGCGCGAATCCCTGCCATCTCCATCTCATGTAAGCCAGCGGCAGTTGTGCCGCCGGGAGATGTCACCTGATGCCGTAGCGCCGCCAAATGATCGGTAGACTGTTGAGCATAGGCAACCGAACCGGCAAAAGTTTGCAGTACCAATTGTTCTGCCACAGGTCTACTTAAACCTAGCCGAACAGCGCCGTCAATCATCGCTTCCATTAGCAAAAACACATAGGCAGGTCCGGAACCCGAAACACCGGTTGCCATGTCTATCATGGCTTCATTTTGGACTTCTACCTGCTCGCCCAACGCAGAAAGAATTTTCGCCGCAGTCATGCGCTGTTCGGCTGTTACGCTAGGAGTAGCCAGCCAAGCGGTCATGCCTTGCCCAATGGTGGCAGGTGTGTTGGGGATGGTGCGCACAATCCGCGGATGAGCAAAGCCTTCACCCAAAGTGCTAATTTTTGCACCGGCAACCACCGAAATCAACAAACTGTCCGGGTGTAATTTACCCTGCAAGGGCGGCAAAACAACCGAAAGGAATTGGGGCTTAACTGCCAACACGACCACTTTGCCAAATTGCACCGCTTTCGCATTGTCTGACGTAGTCAGCACGCCAAAGCGCTCGGTTAACAAAGCGCATTGGTCGGCACGCGGTTCACTCACCATAATTTTGTCGGGCTGGAGTAAATCGCGCTTCAAAATCCCCGCGAGCATGGCAGTTGCCATTGCGCCGCCGCCAATAAAAGCTAAAGTGTTCATAGGGCTTTTTGATTCTGGTGTGAGTGTGGTCGGTACAGAGAGAGAGTAGTTTGTAAAGCTTGGTTGAATTTTCTTAAGAAAAGTAACGCAAAGCGATTAAGAGTCGTTGCTCAATATCGGCTGGGGTATCTTTGGGTATGCTTTGAATGGCGGCTTGGCTTTCGACCAAACTATAACCCAATGCAGTAAGCGCGGCAATGAGTTCGGTATCTAGTGCAGTGACGCCTACCAATTGGCTCACGGGCAAGCCACCAGTAAGTTTATCTTTCAGAAAGACAATCATCTTTTCGGCAGTCTTTTTGCCTACGCCGGGCACACGGCTAAGCAAAGCAGGGTCTTCGGATGCCAATGCCGAGCGGAACATATCGGCAGAAAGGTGGGAAAGCACAGACAATGCCATTTTGGGACCCACGCCGGGCACACCAATTAGGGTTTCAAATAATTTTCGCTCTTCTTCGCTGGGAAAGCCGTACAGTGTGAGTGCGTCTTCACGCACGGCTAGGTAAGTATGCAGGTGGATGGTGCGCCCAATGCCAACAGAACCATCAAAGACAGTGGCAGGCACTTGCACGAGCAAACCGACTCCGCCAACTTCCACCACCAGCGTGTCTTGGGTATGGGATAGAATGATGCCACGAACGGAAGCAATCATACCAGCCCCCCGTAACTTTCACGGCTGTGACTATGGCAAATGGCGACAGCAAGAGCATCCGCCGCATCATCTGGCTTGGGAATCTCATTCAACCCCAATAACACCTTCACCATTTGTTGTACTTGCTTTTTATCTGCGCCGCCATAGCCCACTACTCCTTGTTTCACTTGCAAAGGCGTGTACTCGCCAATGGACAAGCCAGCCTGTTGCAGAGCCAACAGCACCACTCCGCGTGCCTGTGCTACACTGATGGCAGTGGTGACATTACGGTAAAAAAATAGCTGTTCTACCGCGGCGCTTTCGGGTTGATACTGGGTAATCAAAGTCTTAAGCTCAGCAAACAACATGGCAAGACGTTCGGGCATAGGCGTTTTGGCTGGGGTGTTGAGCGTGCCATACGCAATGCAATGCAGTTGGCTTCCACGCGCCTGCACCAAGCCGTAGCCAGTGGTAGCAGTACCCGGGTCTAGCCCTAAAACAGTACTCACGCGCCTTCCATTGCTTCAATGGCTTCGTCTGTCACGTTCAAATTGCTATAGACATTTTGGACATCGTCTAAATCGTCCAGCAGTTCGATAATGCGCATGACTTGAACGGTGTGTTCCGCGGAAAGGTCAAGCAAATTGGTGGGTTCTAGGCGTAATTGCCCTTCTTGCACTTCAATATTGGCGGCACGTAACGCATCGCCCACAGCCTTAAACTCGGTGGATGCGGCGAAGAATTCTACACTATCAGCGGCATAGGTAAAATCATCTACGCCCGCTTCCATGGCGACTTCCATCACCTGTTCTTCGCTTCGCCCCTTTGGGTCAAAAGCGAAATAGGCTTGGCGTTCAAATTGCCAGCTTACTGCGCCGCTTTCTGCCAAACTGCCTCCGTACCGATTGAGCAAAGCGCGAATTTCGCCCACTGTGCGGGNNGCCCACTGTGCGGTTACGATTGTCGGTGACACATTCAATCATCACTGCCGCGCTATGGGGCAAATAGCCTTCATAGACAATTTCTTCAAAAGCGGCGGCATCACGGTCTTCACCACTACCACGGCGGATGGCTCGTTCAATATTGTCTTTGGGCATATTGGCGGCACGCGCTTTTTCAATGGCAATCCGCAAGCGAATGTTTGCATCGGGGTCGGGCAGACCGGCGCGAGCGGCAACGATGATATCTTTTGCCAATTTGGTAAAGAGCTTACCGCGCTTATTATCTGCCGCGCCTTTGCGGTGCTTAATGTTTGCCCACTTACTATGTCCAGACATAAAAAAACTCCTAAAAAAACAAGAAAATTGGGTTATCTTCTATATTCGGCGCGGGTTATATTCGGCATGTGTGCCGAANNTTTCATCCGTGTCGAATATAGCATTATAACAAAAAAAAGCGCTCTTGTGTTTTAGAACACATTTTCTAAGTTTTGTTGTATAATGAAGAAGGTGGAATGGGTTTTGAATTGCGGGTACAAGCAAATTGGATAGCGGCTTCTGCCAAATTAGCGTAAGCCTTTAAATCTATTCCAGGTAACCTTTCAACGGGCAAGATTTTGAACGTCAAGCCTGTACAAAATAGTTATACCGTTTTCCTTTGTAAATTTCTATGTCATTCCAAACCCTTCCATTCTCTGACACGCTCAAAAATCACTTACAGCAATTGGGCTATGAAACAACCAGTCAAGTGATGCATACTTTTTTACAATCCGCCTTGGATGGGAATAGTTTGTTGTGTATTGCCCCATTAGGTGTGGGGGAATTAGAAGCAATGGGATTGCCAATATTACAGTTGCTGACCAACCAAAACAAAGCGCGTGCATTGGCACTATGTGCAGACCCTGCTGAAGCCAACCGACTAGCACAGGAACTGCAAGAATTATCCCCACGCCCGCTTGCCTGTCACATCTTGCAGGCAAAGGACAAAGCACCCGCGCAGGGTTGTTTGTTGGCATTACCCAATTGGCAAATTCCTGCTGATTTTACCCCTAACCTGCTGGTTATACCAAGCTTACACCAACTTGCCCTAGCCAGTGTGCAACCGACTGTGGAAAAATTCATACCACAATGTCAAGTTCTCGCCTTCGCCCAGAAGGCTTGCCCGCAAAGCGAGTGGCTGGCAGGTTTGGCGGGTATAAAAAGCATCAGTAACAGCGGCAATTCGGCGACTGACATTGCACAGGTGGTGTGGCCCGTGCCCGGCTCGCTCAAATTACGTTTGGGGCTGAGCTTGCTTGAGCAGTCTAATAGCTATCGGAACATCGTGGTGTATGTTGCCAGTAGCGCGTTTGCTACCCGCCTAGCCCGTAAACTACGGGCACGCAAAATCCCCGCCTTTAGCATCAATCAGGGACGCAATGACGACCGGGCACTCAGTGACCAAAAGGCATTTTTGGCAGGCAAAGCGGGCGTGCTGATTACTGCTGACGTGGAAATTGACAAATTTCTACACGCTGACCTACAGGCAGTGTTGCACTACGATTTTCCAACCGAAAGCGAAATCTATTTGACACGAGTGCAAAAGTTGAACGATACAATCCAGGTGATTAACCTGCTTTCGCCCGAAGAAGAACAAGATTTGCTAGCAGTCGAAGCCGAACTCGGCAGACCGTTGCGCCGCTTGGAAAGTGCTAGTTTTGATTACAACGCATTGGAAACAGCCAGTACCAGCGCAGACGACGAGACGGCTGAAGCCCCTGCCCCCAGCAAGCCTACACAGCGAGAGCCAGCAAATAAACGAGAAGAACGGCGACGTGTGGCAGATGAATGGGCAGAAGAAGAAGAGTGGCAAAACCGCAATGCAAAAGCGGGGAAGCCTTATGAATGGGACCCCGAAATTCCGCGCACTTGGGGCGTGAAACACCCCGACCCAGATAAAATTCCAATGGAAAACTGGAGTCCCGAAACCCTGCCAGATGCATATGGCAAGGGTTTGACTTACCGCCCGAAAAAGCAAATTCAGTTTGTACGAGTGCCGTATGGCAGTGTTGGGCGTTATCGTTTCCGCCCGAAGGGTCAGTCGGAGTCACAACCGCTGGGACCGGCGATCTCACCTGCGCCCAAAAACGGCGGCAAGAACCAGCCTGCCACGCCGAACCGCCCCGCCAATGCCACCCAACAGCCCAAGCAGGGAAATCCCGGCAGTCGCCCGAATGCGCCCCAAACCGAACAACGCACCGGAAATCGGGGGGGCGGGAACAATGCCGCCAATGCAGGCAAAACGCCTACCCCAGCGGTACGCCCCAGCGGTGGTAAATCTGCTCCACAGCTACGCCCGCCAGCGGAGAATAAACCAGCTATGGCGCAAGCCCCGTCTAATGCGAACAATGCGAATACTCCGGCAACCGTTGCACCAGCCTCTCAACCCAATCGCCCCAATTCGCCCAAATCATCCCGCAATTCAAGCGAGAAGCGTAAAGAAGACAAACGTGGTGGCGGTAATCGCTCACAAAACCCAGCGAGCGGCAAATCACCAACCAAGCCGGGTAACCAGTCAAACGGGAAGAATCGGCGCGGTAACCGTCCAGAGCGTGGGCAAAAGCCCAACTCGGCTGATGGGGCACAGCCCCTTAACCAATCGGCTGAGAAAAACAGTTAGGTACTTTCATGGATATTGGTCAGGTTAAATCAGTAGATATTAACGCCGAAATGCAAGCGGCATATTTGTCGTATGCGATGAGCGTGATTGTGGCGCGTGCTTTGCCAGATGCCCGTGATGGGCTGAAGCCTGTGCAACGCCGCATTTTGTACGCCATGCACGATATGGGCTTGCGTCCCAGTTCGCCCTACAAAAAGTCGGCGCGTATTGTCGGCGAAGTGCTGGGGAAATACCACCCGCATGGCGACCAAGCCGTGTACGATGCGATGGCACGGATGGCGCAAGATTTTTCGATGCGCTATTTGTTGGTAGATGGACAAGGCAACTTCGGCTCTGTGGATGGAGATGCACCCGCCGCTATGCGCTACACTGAAGCCCGCCTGCACTCGCTTGCGGCAGAGCTTTTGCACGATTTGGAAAAAGATACCGTTGAGTTTACGTCCAATTTTGACGACACGCTAAAAGAACCGGCTGTCTTGCCTGCCACAGCACCCAACCTGCTCATTAACGGCAGTCAGGGCATTGCGGTGGGCATGGCGACCAGCATTCCGCCGCACAACTTAGCAGAAGTTTGTGAAGCTTGTATTTTCATGCTGGAGAGTTGGGGCAAGCTAGATGATGTCACCACCGAAGATTTAATGCGCTTTGTGAAAGGACCGGACTTCCCCACTGGGGGATTGTTGGTTACTTCTAGCAATGAAGAAGAATCACTCGCGCAAGCTTATGGCTCAGGGCGGGGCAAAATCACGATGCAGGCGGCTCTNNGGCTCTGCATAAGGAAGAGATGGGACGCGGACGAGAACGGCTGATTGTCACGGAAATTCCGTATCTGACCAACAAAGCCAGCTTGATAGAACGGATTGCCGAATTGGTGCGCGAAGAACGGCTGGAAGGCATTGGCGATTTACGCGATGAATCAGACCGGCAGGGCATGCGCATTGTGATTGAGCTTGCCAAAGGCGCAGACACCGACAAGGTGGTGCAACAACTGTATAAATATACCCCCTTACAAAGCACTTTTAGCATTATTTTGCTCGCTTTGGTCAATGGTGAGCCGCGCATGTTGTCGCTTAAGCAAGCTTTGCGCGTGTTTTTGGAGCACCGCCAAGAAATTGTGCGCCGCCGAAGCGAGTTCGATTTGCAACGCGCCAAAGAACGCGCCCATATTTTGGAAGGTTTGTTGATAGCCATCAATAACTTGGACGAAGTGATTGCCACCATCCGCAATTCGCCCGATACGCCCACCGCCCGTGAACGCTTGATG
The DNA here is from genome assembly GCA_002455215.1 of Anaerolineales bacterium UBA6668. Lineage (GTDB taxonomy): Bacteria > Chloroflexota > Anaerolineae > Anaerolineales > UBA6668 > UBA6668. Next base: position 8,352 of record DKKK01000039.1, read on the forward strand.
AATAAGTTCAAGCTGAGCGAAATTCAGGCAACTGCAATTTTGGAAATGCCGCTTAAACGCATTGCCAAATTGGAACGACAAAAACTACAAGAAGAATACAAAGAAGTACAAGCCCGCATTCAATATTTGGAGAAATTACTTGCCAGCCCACAAGCGATGCGCGAAGTAATTGCCGAAGAATTGCGCGGGCTAAAAACCACTTATGGCGACCGCCGCCGCACCCGCATTATCGGTGCGAGTGACGCAGGCAAAGCTTTAATGGCTTCTGAGTTGGTGCCGGAAGAAGATGTGATTGTGGTGGTAAACAGCAACGGCACGCTTAGCCGCTTGCCCGCCAAGGGACGGCTCAGCCTGCAAGGACAAGTCCCACTTGCTATGACTCACGCCACCACCCGCGACACGCTTTACCTGTTCAGCAGTGATGGACGAAGTGCCGCCTTGCCGGTTCACGCTGTCCCCATCAGCGAAACGCTGGGTGAAGGTGTGCCGTGGATGTCGGTGAGTGCTTTCCGCCAAGAAGATAATGTCGTAGCGGCGCTCTCTCTTGCCCCCGAAGCCCGCTCTGCCGCACTGCTAGACGGGCAAAACAACCCACTAGGACCGTACTTAGTGATGGCGAGTAGCGGGGGGATGGTAAAGAAACTGCACTTAGCCGATTTGCCAGGACCCAGCTCTGCCGCCTTTACCGTGATGAACATTGCCGAATCGGATGAGTTGATTGCGGCACGCTTGCTTCAAGAGCAAGATGAAATTTTATTGCTGACCGGACAAGGGCAAGGGATTCGCTTCAAGGGCGCTGAAGTTCGCGCGATGGGCTTGGCGGCGGCAGGTGTTCAGGGTGTCAAGCTAAACGAAGATGGCGATGGCGTGGTGGCAATGGAAATTGTCGCTACATCTGCCGAAGTGCTGGTTGTTACCAGCGCCGCGCAGGGCAAACGCACGACTTTGCAAGATTATCCGCTACAAGGACGCTATGGAAAGGGTGTTTTGGCATGGAAGCTAACTGCCAATGCCGTATTGTGCGGTGGCATGGTGGGTACAGCCAAAGACTCGGCGGTATTGCTCTCTAGCAAAGGTAAAGCGACCCTGGTCAAACTGGACAAAGCCCCAGCCCGTTTACGCAGTCAACGTGGCGAAGACTTACTCACACTGGGTACAAAGGAGACTTTGGTACGGGTGATCCCGCTATTGAATCGCTACCTACCACCCAAGCTAGAAGAAACCCCTGCCAAGAAAGCCAAAAAAAGCAAAAGCTAATCAGGCACAGCCCCATTCCCCCACTTTTGAGCAATGACAACTTCCAACTCACTTTCAAGACGAGAATTTCTACTCTCGGTGTTGACACTGGGAGCAAGCGCAGCGGCAACCGGTGGTGTGGCGTGGGGCAGTCAGCAGGCACACACGGCAGAGCAACTGACGCAAGAACTCACTGCACTCAAACAAGCCAGTTTGGGCGCTTCCCCCAGTATTGTTACGCCCAATGCCTTGCTCGGCGAGAAAGACGCACAAATCTCACGGCTTGCCAGCGAACTTTCGGCGGCACAGCAACAAATTCAACAGCTACAGACCTTGCTCAGCGAAAGCCAAAATGCCGCCTACCAAGCGCAAACCAACCTACAATCGCTTACCCAACAAGCCAGTGAATTGGAAAATCGCAATACCTATCTGCAAGGATTGGTAGATTTGTTTGAAAAATTGGAGGGCATAGGTGTAGATGATGTGTTCAGTATGGCTTTGGCTACCCTTTCTGCAACATGGAGCACGCTTGCCAGTTTTGTACCGCGTTTTGAAGTAGGCAAGGGGGTGGTTATCCCGGCATTGGATGGTTTTGATAACAGTTTGCCCGGCTGGCAGATTAACCTGTCACGTGTGACAGACTTACTGGCGGTAGGGGAAACGCTACTGGAACGGGTGCGCCAAACCGCACAGCAGGTGGTGCAAAAAGCGGAGCAACTTACCGAACCCTTTACTGATTTTGTAAAGGTTGTGTTATCCAAATTGCCCTTTGATAGCGGTAAAAAAATCGAAGAGACGCTAAACAACTTTAAGGAATTGGTTTTACATCTGCCCAATCTCTTTACCGATGCACGGGTGTTATTGCTTGACCCACTCGCCCAATTTACTGGCGAAACTGCCGAAAGTTGGCTAAAAACCCTGACGAAACCCGTCAGAGAGCACTTACTGAACCCGATGCAAGAATTTTTAAGCGCATGGGTGCAGGCAAACCAAACCCTAGCGGAGCAGGTGCTAACACCCAGCCAGACAGCCTTACAAGCGCGTGCCGACTTGCGGGCGCAGATCCAAGCCCACAAGGACGCCCAAACCAGCTAGCCCGCCCATCCACCGGGCAGTTTCTGCCGTATGATTGGCGCGATGTCTCCGTTATTCACTGGGTGGAACAACTGTAAAGAAAGACTCAACCGCCAGTTCATTGGTCAGGTAAATCTGGACGCGGTACTCACCCGCCAGCCACTCTTGCCCTGTTTCATAGGGGTTAAAATCCAAAAATCCATAACCCGCTTCGGGACCGTCCCACACTTGCGTTTCTACTGCCAATAATTGGTCATCACGATACCAAGCGATTGTCCACTGCACGCCACTGGTCATTCCGGTATAGGTAAATACCCCGACAATCTCCTTAATTTCTTGCATAAACGCCAAATCGAAATACGCCTGTTCATCTTGCAAAGTGTAGTCATCGTTAATTTTGCTACCAAATTTAACAAAGCCAACGAGCGTATCCGGGTTAGCCGGTAATTCTGACCCAGGTGTGACGTAATAGAGCGGAAAACCGGGTGTTGCGACAATGGGAAGCGGGGGAATGTTGGCGGGGATGGTTGGCGTGGGCGAGCTTTCCGGCGTAGGGGGCACGGCGGTGGGCAGTTGAGTGGGAATGAGTTCTGGTGGTAGAGTCGGTGTAGGGGTAAGTGTTGGCGTGGGAGTGGGCGCGTTAATCAAGTAGCCACGCACATTTTCCGGTAACCACGCGCTTACCGTTTCGTAGGAATTTTTTGCCCGCGCAATGGCAAAGGGAATCACCAACCCCAAAAGCACAGCCAAAATTGCCCAGCCGATGAAACCAAACAGGTAAGACCAAGCTTGAGTGGTTAGCTCGCGCTTGCGCAGGTAAAATACAACTCGTTGCGCCGCGCTAGCCTTGCTCAAGGCACGAACCAAATAAAAAATTGCGACTAGAGCTGTCAATATTGTGAATACTGGTGCGCCTAGTTCAACGAAAGTAATCAGCATAAATTCAGCAAATTTTTCAGCATTACACGCCAGAAGTTGCCTTACGGCGCGACTACAGGAGCCACAACAGTGAAAAAAGATTCACTCATCAGCGTTCCTGCTAAATACAATTGCACCGTGTAATAACCGCTTTCCCAAGTTTGCCCATATTTTTCGGGGTTAAATTGCACAAAGCCATAGCCGGTTTCCGGTCCGTCCCACGCATACGTCTCTACCCATAGCAAAAGGTCATCTCGATACCAGACGACACTCCATTCTGTGCGGCGAGTCATAGATGAGTAGGTGAAAACGCCGAAAATTTCCTTGATTTCTTGCAAAAACGACAGTTCAAAATACTCACTTTCATCTTGCAAGGTGTAATCATCGTTTATCTTGCTACCAAAGCGGATAAAACTCATAATCACCCCTTCTTTTGGCTGAGCATTGGAAACGATGGGGGTGATATAAGCGATAGGATAACCAGGGGTTGCTAATACCGGAAAGAGTGATGTGGCAGTGGCAGTCGGCAACGGTTGGGTGGCGGTTGGTTCGAGTGTAGCTGTAGCAGTTGGTTGGGCAACTGCTACAGCGCCCGCATCTGCCGCATTGGCAAGCCCGGATGCGCTCGATTCGGGGGTAATACTGGCAGGGGTTTGTGCCACGCCGATAGAGCCAGCCAGTTCAGGGCTGAATTGTGCGAGGGTGCATTGAGCGATTTCTGCACCTAGTGGTAGGCTACCATTGGCAATAAGCGCCGCAATTGCCCAACCGACAAAAGCCAATGTTCGCAATCTTGCCTGATTTACCAATTCACGCTTGCGAATATTCAAAATGGTTCTATTGGCTTCGCCAGCGAGCGAAACAGCCCGTAGTAAACTGTTGACCGCCAGCCCGGAAAAAAGTATCATCAACAGCGTGCCGCCAAGCCGAAATATTTGGGTAAGCATTGTATATTTTTATGCAGGTGGAGATAGCCCCCACCATTGTTATGGAAGCAACAGAGAAACCGTACGTTGCTCTTCTATTGCGAGTTGTGCTTTACCGCCTTGATATTGGCGTAAAAAGTAACGAATGGCGTAACGAAGAATTGCATTGCGAGTCACACCGGCGCTTTCGGCAATTAGGTCAATGGCATCCACTTCACTGTCGCGTAAGCCTACCCCGACTGAGCGAAAACGCCCTTCATCTAGGTCAATTTGGCGCACCAATTGCACGGTGTCATTTGCCGATGGAGTGGCTCCGCTTAATTTTGGGCGGACGTAGCCATTTTGCACGCCGCCGGTTTTTGCACCGGAGCCCGGTGGGCGACCCGGTCTGCGCCGTACCGAAGCGGAGGGCGGGGGCGGCTCGCTCGAAACGATTTCATCAGCCAATGCCTGCTCCGTTTTCCACACTGGAGCAGGGTTAGCGGCTGGCTGTTTGAGCTCTTCATCCGCGGCTGAAGTAGCCGAGTCTGCTTCAGCCGCTCCGCTGGCAAATGGTTTTGCAAAACTGCTGGTTTGCGATGCACCCGCATCGGCTTCGGTCTTGCGAAAAATAGAGTCCAATCCTATGCTTTGTTTGCGTTGAGCCATTGTTCTACAATTTCTCCTAATTTTAGGTACGCCTGAGCGGGTTGATGGTCTGGAGCAAATTTGATGATGGATGTGCCATGTGCGGCGGCATCCGCCACCCGTACCGAGCGCCCGACAATGGTCGGTAAAACGTGCAAACCCGCCTTATGAATGGCTTCGACTGCTTCTTTGTGGTGCAACAAGCGGCGGTCAAACATGGTAACCAACACGCCTATCACCGCCAAATTGGGGTTAAGTTCATCTTGAACGCGTTCAATGGTTTGAAAAAACAGGTTCAAGCCCCGTAGATCGGAGGCTTGGGGTTGGGTCGGCACTAGCACGGCATCTGCCACCACCATTGCATTGGCGGTGAGCAAACCGAGCGATGGCGGACAGTCTATTAGAGCAATATCTATCTCATTGCGAACTTTGAGCATTGCCCGCTTCAGCACATTTTCACGCCCCATGCGAGAACTTAGCCCTAGCTCGCTCATTGCTAGCGAGATGTCGGAGGGCGCAATGAAGAGATTGGGTTCGATTTCGCGAATAATATCGCGCAATTCGAGTGTGCCGGGAGTGGCTCCGCCAAAAACTTCCGCCAAGCTTGTGCCCGGTGCTTCGGATATGCCACAAGAGTTGGTTAGGCTGGATTGTGGGTCCACATCCACCAAGAGTACACGATGCCCTTTTTGCGCCAAAACTGCACCAAGCGCATGGGTGGTTGCGGTTTTTCCCACCCCACCTTTGTGATTTGCTACTGCGATAACTTTCATCATAATCAAACTATTTCCAAATCAATGCTGTATTCGACACGGGTTCTATTCGGTACAAGTGCCGAATAGCGAACTACACTTTTGCTTTCAAGAAAAAAGGGCAACTTTCATGCGTGCCGAATATCAGGAAAATACAGCTCGTAACAGGTGTGCCAAATGTAAAATAAATGCACACAGCCACTAGCTAATTATCAGAAAAATATGCAATTATTGCAAGTAATTATTCGATTAATCTTTTGGGAAAATTTTATTGCTTAGGGAGCAAAGGGCAACCGCAAACGCAAAAATCCGTCTTCGTAGCGAGAATGCAGATTGGAAAGGTCAATGCTCTTGGGTAGGTAAATTTCACAGCGAAAATCGCCATAATTTACTTCCATTTGATGGTATGCCATAATATCCGTGCTATATTTCATTACGCGCACTCCCGACACCACCAAATGATGCCCTTGCATACTGACATCAAATTGCCCGTGCTTCATACCAGCAATTTCGATAATGACCCAATAAGCATTTAAGCCTTCGAGCACGTCTGTATTCGGATGCCAGACGCGTACATTTTTGGTCATGCGTACATGGCTGGCTATATGAGCAAAAAAACTGTAGGCGACATTGGGAGGCGCGATTTCTTCGAGCGTTGCTTCAACAAGGATTGGTAAAGACATAAACCCACCTGCAAAGTATTGATGTTTTTATTATAAGCAATTCTGCCCAGTGTGCAACTGCCCCCAAACATACACAGCAGTTTGCTTTTATTCACCCTGCAATGTAAGCCACATACCCTCGGCAGGGCGCAGGGTAATTTGCGGGCGTAAAGTGGGCGAAAAACCGGCTTGTAATTGCCAAGAAAATTTTTGCACGAAACTAATCAAGAGTAATTGTGCTTCCATCCATGCAAATTGCTCACCAATGCACTGCCGTACGCCGCGCCCAAAGGGAAAATAGACAAAGCGGTTGGGCTGTGGCTCACTATTTGCAAAACGTGCCGGGCGAAATTCCGTTGGCGATTGCCACCAACGTGCATCGCGGTGCATTACCCATTGACTGACAAATACGGTTGTGCCTTTGGGAATACGATACCCACCAATGGCATCATCGGCAATGGCTTCGCGCGGGAGAACATAAGCAGGCGGGTATAGACGCAAGGTCTCGGCGATGATCTGGCGTGCCAAATCGAGCTTGGGCAAATCCGCCAATGTCACCGAGCGCGTGCCAATGGTTGCCAATACTTGTTGGCGTAGTTCATCTTGCACTGCCGGATGCTCTGCCAGCAAGTACCCTGCCCACGCCAAAGCGACTGCAGTTGTTTCGTGCCCGGCAATGAAGAGTGTCATGGCTTCATCGCGTACTTGTTGGTCGGTCATGCCCCCACTCCCGCCTTCTTCATCTTGCGCTTGCAGGAGCATAGAGAGTAAATCGCCTTTATCTTCACCACTCGCTCGGCGTTCCTGAATAAAACCAAAGACAATTTTGTCGAGCATTTTGGCATGAGATTCGCGTTGTAGATTGACGCGGGTAGGCATAGTGCTAAGAAGTTTTCCTATCCAAGTCCCATCAATCGGGCGAAAGTTTTCGAGCAAGAAGTTGAGCGAGTGTTCAAACTGGTGCGCCGAATCAACGCCCACCTTTTGGCTGGCACGCAAATCCGCATCAAAGAGCGCTTTGGCGGCAATGGTGAGCGTTAGGTGCATCATCTGCGCATGCAAATCAATCGTTTGCCCATCTTGCCAATGCGAAATTTGTTCACGGGCAAAAGCAGTCATCATCTCGGCTAGCTGTTCAATCCGTTGGCGGTGAAAAGCAGGCGCTACCAAACGCCGTTGGCGCAGGTGAAAATCATCTTCACTGGTGAGCAAACCGTTGCCCGTCACGCGTTGAGTGGCTCGTAACGCTCGGCTTTTCATGTAGTTACGTTCATTCTCCACCAACACGTGCCGAATGTAGTCGGGGTGGCTGAGCAATACAAATTTGCGCCCAAACACAGTAAACATTGCCACATCCCCAACCTTTTCTTTGAGAATCTCAAACGCTCTCAATCGTCCGGGAGCAATCCGCCGGAACATATCTTGGGCGTTTTCACGGTAGTCTTGGGCAATGGGGGGAAGGGGTAGCTTACTCATAAAATTTCGATACAGGAGGTCGCCTACGGTTTTGACATTAAGTTGATTGACAAAAAAGGCACGCTTTTCAGTGCGTGCCTTTCTCGATTAACCTTCTTTCTTTTCGTTGGGTTCTAAGACTTTGTCCACCAGCCCGTATTTTTGTGCTGTGTAGGCGTCCATCCAGCGATCGCGTTCAAAGTCTTCTTCGACTTGTGACACACTTTGCCCAGTACGTTCGCTCAAGATATTAAACAACATATCTTGTTGGCGCTTCATTTCGCGGTATTGAATTTCCACATCAGATGTATAGCCTTGCGTGCCACCGCCTGCTTGGTGCATGTGAATGGTGGCATGGGGTAGGGCATAGCGTTGCCCTTTGGTGCCAGCGGCAAGCAGGAATGTTCCCATGCTGGCAGTAACGCCAACGGCTACGGTGCTGACAGGCGCTTTGATTTGGCGCATGGTGTCATAAATTGCCAAGCCAGAATAAATAACCCCACCCGGTGAATTGATATACATTTGGATGGGCGATTCAGAATCTTCGTGGTCCAGATATAACAACTGTGCCACAATTAGGTTGGCGACTTGGTCATTAATGCCAGTGCCCAGAAAGATAATCCGTTGGCGCAAGAGCAAAGAGTAGATATCAAAGGCGCGTTCGCCCCGTCCGCTTTGTTCTATCACCATTGGGATGACATTGGATACAGGTAACATAAGTTTTCTCCTTAGAGAGCGTGCTTTACGGGTACTCGACAAGGTCAAAAATCGCGCCTGTTCCTTGAAGCAGAAAGGCAGAAAATTTCAGCGTGTCGAATATCAAAAGCGAGTTAGGCGTCTGCTTCATCTGCGGCGACAGGCGCTTCGTCTTCTTCTTCAGGTTCTGCGCCGACTGCTTCAGAAAGGGCATTGGCTAATTGAGCCAACATTTCGATTGCAGGGGCTTTTCCTGAGCCAATTGCTAGCAAACGTTCATTTAATTTTTGATTGAGCAAATCCGTGGCGAAGTAATTGAGAATTTCACGACTACGGAAGCCTTCTGCTTCTACATCAGAAATATCAATACCCATCCCGCGCAATCGGGTGCCATAACTTTCTAGCAATTCTGCATCGTCAATGGAAATTTTCTCTGCCTTAACAAAACTATCCACCACTGCATTGCTCTTAACCGTATTTTCGGCTTGTTCGCGTAATTCGTTGTGGTGTTCTTCTTCGTTTTTGCCGGTCATGCGATAATAATCTTCGCGGGAAAGCCGACTGCTCTTCAGGCGTTCATCGAAATGTTCAAGTTGATGTTCAATTTCGTGGTCAACCAACAAGGAAGAGTACACAATCTTGGCTTGGTCACGCATGGCTTGGAAGACTTTATTTTGAAACTCCCCATTGTAAGATTGTTCGCGGTGATTTTGCAGTTGTTCACGCAGGTCGTCACGCAAATCATCAATGGTAGCATAGTCGGCTGAAACGGTTGCGGCAAAATCGTCGTCCAGTGCGGGCAGGCTTCGTCCTTTTACGCCTTGAACTGTCACAACAAACTTCACTGGTTGCCCCGCCAAAGATTTGTTGATGAAATCTTCAGGGTAGGAAAGGTTGATAGTGGTTTCACTGTTGGGTTCTGCCCCTATCAAGGCGATAGCGAAGCCCGGTGCGGGTTCGTTTTCCGCGTTCTCTTCCACTGTCAATTCCACATCGTTTTCTTCTTCCCAAGCTTCATCGTCCCCATCCAAGTAAGACTTGTAAGCGAGTGTCACCAAATCACCTGCTTCCACCGGGCGAGAAACTTCGGCAATCACCGAGTGTTCCTTGCGCAATTTTTCAATTTCGGCGTCCAAGTCGCTTTCGCTAATTTCGGGCAGTTCATAGGGGAATTGGATTGAGCGATAATCGCCCAAGTCCACTTCGGGGCTTAGCGCGACTTTGTACGTGAAACGAATAGGGCGTTCCTGAACGTTCGCATCGGTCAAGTTACCCGGGACAGCCGGAACGATAGATTCTTTTTCAAGGGCAGTGCGGTAAGCTTCCTGCGCTAACTCTTCTAAACTTTCTTGAAGTAAACCTTCATCTGAAAAATAGCGGCGCAGAATGTGGTAAGGGGCTTTGCCTGGGCGAAAGCCGGGGATGCGCATATTTTTAGAAAGTTTGCGAGCGGTTACTTGCTTCGCATTTTCAACTTTTTCATCGTCCACATGAACGATAATTTCAACTTCACGATTTTCAAGGGTGTTGACTTCGATATTCAAAGGAACCAGTCTCCAATTTTGTAAATAATTTTTGTTATGCCACTTTTAAAAGTGTAGTGTGCTTGGTTGGTGCTTTATTTCTCAAAAAAACACAAGCCAAACGACGCTTTGGCTTGTGGCAAAATAAATTTGGTGGGGAAGAAGGGACTCGAACCCTTACGCCCGAAGGCACTTGATCCTAAGTCAAGCTTGTCTGCCAATTTCAACACTTCCCCGCATTTGCGGTGTATTGTTTAAGCCACCAAAGCGCTGGCTATGATGTGCAATTATAACACGGCTTCTATTAACATTACATATGAATTTTGCAAAGGTGTACAAAGTAAAGTGGGCTTAGTCTGGCAACATCGCTTCCAGTTCGTCTGCCACCTGCCGTACTTCCGCTCCTTCACCGCGATTTAGGCGAATCTGTTTGGCAACACGGCGCACCAAAGTGGGGTTAACTTCCACTAGGTCACGGGTAATTTGCCGCCAAAGAGCTTGCAAGTCTGGATTGGAGTGGGTGGCGGCAAACACGGCGCTTTGTGCGGGGAGCGACTTTGCCGCTACGGTAATGCCCAGTTCGCGCCCGGCATTTGCCCAATAATACGCCAGCATGGGGTTAACCAAGCCGCGCATTCTCTGCCACAGCGGATCGTCTTCCTGTACTAGGGAGAAGAACGCTAAATAGTACGGACGGCTAGCGGCGTAGTCACGGTGAACCTGCGAGAGTTCACCTGCCTTCACCGAAACGTAAGACGCCATGTACCAGCGTAAATCTTCCAGAGTCGCGCCGGGTTCTTCATTGCTGATAGCATTCCACTGAATGCGGCATGCCAGCAGGCAATTGCGGGCGGCGGCGGCAAAATCTTGCGAACGTTGGAGCATGGCAGTCTTGGCAAGAGATTGTGCATTGGCAGGGGTTTGCACCACATCGCTCGGCACTTCAATAGCTTCTATCTCTTCACAAATGGGTTGCAGGCGTGGCTCATCGCGGAAAGGAATGCCACTGCGCCCCGGTAGGCGGTGTTTGCCTTCTACATACACAATTTGCCCGCGCTGTACCAAATTATCCAAAATTTGCTGGATATATGCGACTTGCGTGCCATCCCCTACCAAGATGGCGCTCAGTTTTGAGCGGTCTATCTCTACACCCGCATGGACAGCGGCATACACAAAGCCGGATTCTGCCCGCAAGACAAAATCCGCTTCACTTTTGATATCTTCCGCGAGCCAAACCGGCACATGCACGGAAGCAAACTTACCCTGATAGTCAAAAGTGCGCTGGCGAAAACCCATCTGCCAAATTTGGCGCAACATGGTTTTGCTACGTGCCAAACCTTGCTGGTCATAGTGTTCGCGCAAACGTTCCAATAAATCATCGGTGGTGAATTCGCCTGGGTGCTCCAGCAAGAAGCGATAAATATCGCGCAAAACATCGCGGCGTGTGGCTAAATCCACGGCATTCATCTTTAGGCGGCTGTAAATATCTTGATAGTGTTCATCCAGATTAATAATCGTTGGGCTTTCAACTTCCGATAGTAAAGTCGGCTGATTAATGCGATAGCCATTCATCACCGTGAAGTCGGGAGAAGCGGCAAATAGCTCCAGATCTTTTACATAGAGTTTTACCAAATCACTGTGCTCTTCCAGCCAGGTTTTAAACTGCATATGCCCTAAGTTAATCTCATTAAAAGCTGGGTCCATCAGCAACATGGTTTGCTTCAGACGATTAACCGGCACTGGGGTTTCACCGCGTTGCCCGTGTGCCAATAGCGCCTTGCGCAGTAATTCACGTGCCGATTGCACATCTACGCCTGAGCGAGTGGCTTCTTGATTGCCCACCCCCAATGCCGTTTCCAGATATACAAATTCGTCACAACTCTTGACTAACAAACTGTGGGTAATGCTACGCGGACCTATGCCCAGTGTATAGCGCCCATATTCACGCAATTTACTGACCAACGCTCCAAAATCGCTATCACCGGAAATAATTACAAACGTCTTGATTTGTGAGCGCGTAATGGCACATTCTAGGGCATCCATTGCTAGGCGAATATCTGCGCGATTTTTGCCATTGCGCACGCTGTACATTTGAATCAGGTCTATCGTATTTTCCATTAGTTGGTCGCGATAATGGCTAAATCGCGCCCAATCACCATACGCTTTCTTTATCACCACCGGTCCCCGGCTTTGCAGGTACTCCATCAGGGATGTAATTTCAAAATCCAGAAATTCTTGTTCTGCCCACAGGGCAACATTTTCAAAATCAATAAAAACAGCGAGTTGATTGCTCATAGTCATTTAGAAACAAAAATCGTAAGCGCTCAGGCATAGTCGCACAGGCAAGGCTATCGTCAGAGTTCGTGCTATATTCGACACGATGGCTATTCGGCATGTATACCAAATAACAATTTGCGAATAGGTGTATCCACTTAAAGTGCCAGTGAGTGTAAGTCGCACAAGCGGCGGCAATCCTGTGCGCTTCAAAATGGATTTGCCGCAATCCGAGAATCAATTTCTTGAAAGTAGCTTTTTTCAATTATAATCGTATCCGTTCAATCTGAGAACGATTTGTTAGGCACAATGTTTTGTATTCGACACGGGTACTGTTCGGCGCACGTGCCGAATAATGAGTTGCGCTTTTTTCTTAAGAAAAAAAGTGCTGTTTCCACCCATGTCGAATATCGTCTTACCTATTCTTATGCTTCAAATCATCAAACTCCCGCTCGGTCCGATACAAACAAACTGTTATCTCTTGGCAGATGCTGAAATCAAAATATGTGTAGTGGTAGATCCATCCGGTTCTGCACAAAGTATTGAGAAGGTGATTCGTAAGGAAGGCTGGCACTTACAAGCAATTTGGCTGACGCACGCCCATTGGGACCACTTCTTGGGGTTGGTTGCCTTGCTGGAAAAGTATCCCGAAACCCCTGTGGCGTTACATGTGTTGGATTTACCGCTCTACCAAGCTGGGGGTGGCGCTCGCTGGTGGAATATCCCCATTGAGTTGGGTCCTGCCCCTCGTATTGCGTTGGAACAGGTGCGAACCTTGCAAGTCGGCGCACATTCTGCCCAAGTTTTGTTTGTGCCGGGGCATGCCCCCGGTCATGTCGCTTTTTATTTTGCCCATGCACAAGCGCTGATTGGTGGCGATGTGTTGTTTGCGGGAAGCATTGGACGCACTGACCTGCCAAGCGCAAACCACGCCCAATTACTAGCCAGTATTCGCGCACAGTTTCTTACCTTACCCGATGCAACTATTGTGTATCCGGGGCACGGCGAGAACACCACCATCGGCACGGAGCGAGTGAGCAATCCCCATTTGCTAGATGCTTCTTGGTAAAAAATAAATATTGCGCTTTCTCCGATTTTTGGCACGTGCGCCAAAGATTGAATTGCTTCTTTTCTTAGGAGACAAGCACAACTTTCAACCGTGCCGAATCTATTGACATTCCACCTGCCAGCGAGTATATTCCATCTATGACCCAAATTTGGCAAGTTTCCGAACTCACTCGGTATATCCGACAAGTGCTAGAACTCGACTATCGCTTGCAAGATGTCACTGTGCAAGGTGAAATTTCCAATATCTCGCTCCCCCGTTCCGGGCATCTGTATTTCACTATCAAAGATGAAGGTGCAGTGTTAAAAGGGGTGATGTGGAAAGCGCAAGTGCAAAGCCTACGCCTGTTTCCTAAAGAAGGTGATTTGGTGCTGGCAAGCGGACGCATCACCGTCTATGACGCCAACGGGCAACACCAGTTGATAGCCAACCGTCTCCAACCAGCAGGCGGGGGCGACCTAGCCCGGCAATTTGAACTACTTAAGCAAAAACTACACGCCTTAGGCTTATTCGACAGCGCCCGCAAACGCCCGCTACCGCGCTACCCACAAAAAATTGCGCTGGTGACCAGCCCCACCGGCGCGGCAGTGCAGGATATGCTGAATATCTTGCGGCGGCGTTGGGCAGTGGCGGAAGTATATCTGTGCCCAACTGCCGTGCAAGGGGCACAAGCGCCCGCCGAGATTGTACAAGCCTTGCGAACCGCCAATCAATTACAAGTAGATGTGATTTTACTGGCACGCGGGGGCGGTTCGCTGGAAGACCTGGCAGCATTCAATANNTCACAAACACCGGTGGTCAGTGGTGTCGGGCATGAAGTAGATTTTACCATTGCCGATTTTGTGGCAGATGTGCGTGCCCCAACCCCCAGCGCCGCCGCCGAGCTTGCCACCCCAGCGCTTGATGACCTGCGCCAAGTTCTTGACCAAAATGGACTGGCGCTTGCCAATGCCCTACACCAACAGTTAGAGCGAGCACGCTGGCAATTGGAGAAAACCCAACTTCAGTTGAAAGCCTTGCACCCTACTCAGCAAATCCAGCAACAGCGGCAAACACTTCAACACCAGCAGGAGCGGCTTACTCGCGCCATCCAGCATCACTTGACGTTGCAACGCCATCAACTACAGACTACACAAACCAAATTATTGGCACTAAGTCCATTGACGGTGTTGGAACGTGGCTATGCCATTGTGAGCACTGCTGATGGGCAAGTAGTCAGCCATGCCAGCCAAGTTCACGCTCAGCAAGCCTTGCAAGTGCGCTTGCAAAGCGGGCAACTGGGTGTAACTATCACGAATATTTTTTCACCATCTGAACCAAAGTTATGAAAAAAACAACCGCTCCCCTGACCTTTGAAACTGCGTTGCAAGAATTACAAGCATTGGTGGCGCAGTTAGAAGTTGGAAATGTCTCCTTAAGTGAGAGTTTGGCGCTGTTTGAGCGTGGGCAATCTTTGGTGCAAGCTTGTAGCGCTTTGTTGGAGCAAGCCGAATTGCGCATTGTGCAGGTACAAAGCGACAAAAACGAGCCTGCACGCCAACAACAACTTTTCATACCCGATTAATCCCAACTTTCGAGAATGCCTAACTTTCTTGCAATTTTTCAAAACCAACCTTTGGTGGCGGCGGCGATTGCTTGGGCTGTTGCCCAAATTCTCAAGCTACCCTTTCACTACTTGGTGCATAAAGAGTGGAAGATAGAGCTACTTTATAACGCCAGCGGCATGCCCAGTTCACACAGCGCTATTGTCACCGCGTTGACTTGGATGATCGGCTTACAGCAAGGCTGGGATAGCCCCGTTTTTGCGGTTGCCTTCATTCTGACCACTATCGTCTTGTATGATGCGGCAGGCNNGGCAGGCGTACGGCGAGCGGCGGGCGAACAAGCGCAAATTCTCAACCACATTATTGACGAACTTGCACAAGGACACCCACTCAAAGAAAAAGAGTTGAAGGAGCTACTCGGTCACACGCCTAGCCAAGTATTGGGCGGGCTGATTTGTGGCATTGTAGTGGCACAGTGTTGGTATTGGTTTATCACGTAGTCCGCTGTTTTCCTTATATTACTTATGTTAGCCAAAAGAATTATTCCCTGCTTAGACGTAAAAAATGGACGCGTGGTTAAAGGCGTCAACTTTGTCAATTTGCGCGATGCTGGCGATCCAGTAGAACAAGCCCGCCTGTATGACGCGATGGGGGCAGATGAACTAACCTTTTTAGATATCTCTGCCACCCCGGAAGGACATGCCACTACCGCCGAAATGGTACGCCAAGTCGCCGACCAAGTGTTTATGCCACTGGCAGTAGGAGGTGGTATTCGCAAGGTGGATGATATGGTGGATATTTTACGAGCTGGGGCAGACAAGGTCGGGGTAAACTCAGCCGCTGTGCATGATCCTTACCTGCTGTCTCGTGGCGCAGAACGATTTGGCAGTCAGTGCATTGTGTTGGCAATTGATGCCCGCCGCATACCCAATACACAGCGTTGGGAAGTGTACGTGAGTGGTGGGCGTACACCAACCGGTTTGGATGCGCTGGAGTGGGCAGTGCGTGGGGTAGAATTGGGCGCAGGCGAGATTTTGCTGACCAGTATGGATGCCGATGGTACAACGGCGGGCTATGACCTACCACTGACCCGCCAAATTGCCGAAGCCGTCAATGTGCCGGTAATTGCCAGTGGTGGCGCCGGTAAACCGGAAGACTTTTATCATGTGTTGACAAGTGGCAAAGCCGCCGCCGCACTTGCCGCATCGGTTTTTCATGACAAGGTGTTGACCGTGAGCGAAATTAAACACTACCTAGCCGAGCGTGGGGTGGCTGTGCGTACCCCTACTCCCCACTAGAGAAACCCAGCATGTTAAAGTTTGACTCTCATGGATTGATCCCTGCCATTGTGCAATCCGCCACCAGCCGCGAAGTGCTAATGGTGGCGTGGATGAACGAGACGGCGCTACAATTGACCCAAACCACAGGCGAAGCGCATTTCTACAGCCGAAGCCGCCAAGCGTTATGGCACAAAGGTGCAACCAGTGGCAATGTGATGCGCGTGCAAGAAATTCGCGTAGATTGCGATGAAGATGTTTTGCTATTGTTGGTAGAGCCTGCTGGTCCCGCCTGTCATACAGGGGCAAACTCTTGCTTTTACCGCACTTACCCCCTTAGCCCCGATGACTCTACTCGCTGACAGTTTGCGCGGACTACTTGCGCTGTGCGTTTTAGGAGCGGCGAGTAGCTTTTGCTGGCAAGCGGTACGCCGTACACTGGTTGGGCATAGCCTACCCCTGCAGATCGGCTTAACTTACGCGCTTAGTCTCGGCATCTTCACCAATTTACTGGCATGGGTCGGGTTTTGGCGTATTCACCCCAGCCTGACCGTGCTCTTGCTTGGGCTCGGCTGGATAATCAGCCGCAGGCTTACCGCCCATTTGCCACCCGCCCCTGCCATTGCGTGGCGTGCTCAAATTGCCTCGCATAGCTGGTTCTGGCTGGCATTGGGTGCAGTTTTGTTCTTTCCTTTTGCCCACAGTACCTACTTCCCCTTCATTGGAGACGATACACTCAGCCGTTATGCGTTGGCATCGCGGCAACTCATCCAAGCAGGCAGTTTGTACGGCTATTGGCTAGATGGCTACCCATTGCACATTTCCTTTGCCTACCTGATTCCCCTACAATTTGCACCCAATGTGGAACAAATCGCCAAACTGGTGGCATTTGGCTATGCGCTCGCCATGCTGGCTTGCACCTATGGGCTTGCTGTGCGCTGGATGCGCCCACAGGCAGGTGCGTGGGCAGTTTTGGCATTGGTCATTAGCCCACTTTTTTTGTATTGGGCGGCGTTTGAGTATGTGGATATTCCGACTGGCGTGTATTTTGTACTGTCGGCGTATTTTCTGCATGAATGGCGCACCCAACCTAGCCCCCAAAACGCGCTTTGGGTTGGTATTTTGCTCGGCTTAGGTATTTGGAGTAAACAAGCTGGTTTTGCCGCATTGATTAGCGCCGGACTGGTTGGGCTGGGCTGGCTAATCAGTGAGAAACTCACGCTGGCTCGCTGGAAAATGGCGCTTTGGAGTGGTGGGTGGATACTAGTGGGGGCTTTGTTATTTGGCGGATGGTGGTATGTGCGCAATGCCGTGTGGCTGGGCTGGCAGGGGGCAATCCCTAGCCCAGGTAGCTACTACGCCAGTTTAGCACAACCTACCCTAGCGCAGGTTTACCCTTTTCTTAAAAATTTCAACCCCTTTGGCATTCCGACTTCCATTTTTGTCAGTTTAGGCGGGTTGGTTTTGCTCCGCCAAAACTGGCGGAAGACACACTGGCAAAATTGGCTCGAACTGCTGGCTTGGATTGCCCCATATCAATACTTGTGGTGGACGGGATTTTCCTATGATGTGCGCTTTTTGTTGACTATCCTGCCTTTTTGGCTGGTGTTTGCTAGTGATTTTTGGAGCAGGCTGGGAGAGCAGTTTTTTACCAAAATGTCGGTGCGTTGGCTACTGGCAGGGTTGACGCTGGCGCTTGGGGCGTGGGGCGTGTGGGAATCTAGGCTGGGAGGAATTTTGCGCTGGTGGCGTGACCCGCTGGCAAGCTATGCTACGCGCATTACCATTGCCAAAGGTCCACTTTACCCAACCGCTCAATATATCCTAGAGAATATTCCCACCCGTGCGCGTTTGTATGCTATGGATGGACGGCTGGCATATTTCCTGGCTGACTATTCAGTGGCGTATGGCTATCCCCGTTACGAACAACTGCAAGGACAGTACGACTATTTTGTGGTGGGTTCATGGGCAGAAAGTGTGTATCCCGCCCTACAATACCCAGAGATGCTCACTTACCTAGCAGACCCAACCCGCTTGCCGGTGGTGTTTGCCAGTGATGGGAACGGGTTGAGCGTGCGACAAGTTCGATAAGTTGTGCAGATGCGTTTCTAGCGCAAAACCATTGACAACAAACGCCGGGCAACAAAAAGCGCAAGCTGACACGCCTGCGCTTTTTTTACAAAGGTTCTTTTTGCACTGATTATGGCAAAACTGTTTCGCCCATTAGGTAGCGGTCAATCTCGCGGGCGGCAGAACGCCCTTCATGGATTGCCCACACCACCAAGCTTTGCCCGCGGCGGCAATCACCTGCGGCAAACACGCCATGCACATCGGTTGCAAATTTCCCATAGCTGGCTTGGAAGTTGGTGCGAGAATCGGTCTGAATTTCCAATTGTTTGGCAAGCGTCCCTTCAGGACCCAAAAAGCCCATCGCCAGCAAGATTAAATCTGCTTGCCACACCCGCTCACTGCCGGGCACTTCTTCAAAGGTCATTCGTCCGTTTTCATTTTTCCAGCGCAAATCTACCGTGCGCACACCACTGACATTGCCCTTGCCATCCGACAAAAATTCCTTGCTCAACACAGCGTAAGTGCGTGGGTCAGAACCTTGCACCGTGACGGCTTCTTCGTGCCCATAGTCACTGCGCAAAATGCGCGGCCACTGCGGCCACGGGTTATCGGCGGCGCGGGTGACGGGGGGCTGTTCCAAAAGTTCAAAATTGACCAAACGAGTGCAACCATGCCGCAAGGATGTGGCAATGCAATCTGTACCCGTGTCACCGCCACCAATCACAATCACGCGCTTGCCGTGAGCATTGATGAAGAAATCACCAACGGCAGATTGTGCTGTGGCTGGAAAATCGTTGGCAGTGCCGGTATAGTGCAAATCGAGTGCAGTTTTGGTTTGGCTAGTGAGAAACTCCATTGCAAAATGCACGCCGTTTAGTTCACGCCCCGGAATTTGCAAGTCACGCGGGCGCGTTGATCCAACTGCCAACAGCAAAGCGTCATGTTCGTGCTGAAGTTGGACAATGTCCACATTTACACCGACATGGGCATTGGTGACAAATTGCACACCCTCCGCCCGCAAAAGTTCGACCCGGCGTTCTACCACGCCCTTATCGAGCTTCATGTTGGGGATGCCATACATCAGCAAGCCGCCCACGCGGTCTGCCCGTTCAAACACGGTGACGGTGTGCCCGGCACTGTTGAGCTGAGCGGCGGCGGCAAGCCCGGCGGGTCCACTACCAATCACAGCCACTTTTTTGCCAGTGCGAAACTTGGGCGGGTTGGGAGTCACCCAACCTTCAGCAAAGCCACGGTCAATGATGGCGTTTTCAATGTTTTTAATAGTGACCGGTGGATTGTTGATGCCCAAAACACAGGAGCCTTCGCAGGGTGCGGGGCACACTCGCCCGGTAAATTCGGGGAAATTATTGGTCTTGTGCAAGCGATCTAGCGCATCGAACCAACGTCCTTGATAAACCAAATCGTTCCATTCGGGGATGAGATTATCCACCGGACAGCCGTTCTCGCTTTGGCAAAAGGGCACGCCGCAATCCATACAGCGTGCGCCTTGTGTGTGCAAATGCGCTTCTTCGGGGGCGGTGTAAATTTCGTTGTAGTCTAGTAAGCGCACATTGGGTGGGCGGTATGCCACTGTTTTGCGCTCAAATTCCATAAAGCCGGTTGGTTTGCCCATGAGATGTGTTCCTATGGTGGGTGAAATAATTAGTGAGCCAATACGAACGCTTGCGCTTGTTTGCGTTCTGCTAACACGCGCTTGTAATCGGTGGGCATTACTTTAACAAATTCGGGCAGGTGTGCTTGCCAGTGATTCAAAATGCGTTCAGCCACAGTCGAGCGGGTGTATTCAAAGTGGGCGCGAATCAAGCCTTGCAATTCGGCAATATCCACACTTTCGGTCACGCGCTCCAACTCCACCATGCCCAAATTGCACCGGCTGGCGAAGATACTGCGCGGGTCCCACACATACGCCACCCCACCCGACATGCCAGCGGCAAAATTGCGCCCAGTCGGACCCAGCACCACCACGCGCCCACCAGTCATATACTCACAGCCGTGGTCGCCCACCCCTTCAATGACTGCCTGCACGCCAGAATTGCGCACGGCGAAGCGTTCGGCGGCTTGCCCACGGAAGAAAGCACTCCCGGCAATCCCGCCATAGAGTGCCACATTGCCAATGATGATGTTGTTTTCGGGGGCAAAGGGGGCATTGGCAGGGGGATAAACCACAATGCGCCCACCGGAAAGTCCCTTGCCCACATAATCGTTGGCATCGCCTTCCAATTCCAGCATCACCCCACGCACCAGCCATGCGCCAAAGCTTTGCCCGGCTGTACCGTTAAACTTAATGTGAATGGTCTTATCGGGCAAGGCAGGTTCGCCAAAAGTGCGGCAAATTTCGTGGCTCAGCAGAGTGCCGGTGGTGCGGTCAATATTTTGAATCGGCAATTGGATCGAAACCGGCTGTCTGTGTTGGAGTGCAGGCTGGGCAAGGGCAATCAACTTTTGGTCGAGCACGGCTGTCAAGCCAAAATCTTGCGCTTGGGTGTGATAGACTTCGGTGGTGGGGTTTTTCTTCTGGGCGGGCACCAGCATCGGAGAAAGGTCTATCCCTTGGCTCTTCCAATGCTTCAGTGCTTCATCCACTTCAAGCAAATCCACCCGTCCGATCAGGTCATTAAACTTGCGAATGCCGAGTTGCGCCATCAGTTGGCGGGCTTCTTCCGCCACCATCCATAGATAGTTAACTACATACTCAGGCTGTCCCACGAATTTTTGGCGTAGGGTTTCATCTTGAGTAGCCACACCTACCGGGCAGGTGTTTAGATGGCATTTGCGCATCATAATGCAACCGAGCGTGATGAGAGGGGCGGTGCTAAAGCCAAATTCTTCGGCACCCAGCAAAGCGGCGATCACCACATCGCGCCCGGTTTTTAACTGCCCATCTGTCTGCAAAACAACCCGACTGCGCAAGTCATTGAGCACCAGCGTTTGGTGCGTTTCTGCCAAGCCTAGTTCCCACGGTAAACCGGCGTGCTTCACCCCTGTCAAAGGGCTGGCTCCAGTGCCACCATCATGCCCGCTAATCAGGATATGTTCGGCTTTGGCTTTGGCAACTCCTGCGGCAATCGTGCCAACCCCAACTTTGCTCACCAGTTTTACACTGATGCGAGCAGATGGGTTGGCATTCTTTAGGTCAAAAATCAACTGTTTTAAGTCTTCGATAGAATAAATATCGTGATGCGGGGGCGGGCTAATCAAGCCAACGCCGGTGGTAGAGTGACGGGTACGCGCGATGGTTTCGCTAACCTTGTGACCGGGCAATTCGCCCCCTTCACCGGGTTTTGCGCCTTGTGCCATCTTAATTTGCAATTCATCGGCATTGGTCAGATACCAAGCTGTGACGCCGAAGCGCCCCGAAGCCACTTGCTTAATGGCACTACGTTTGCTGTCGCCATTGGGCAGGGGCTGAAACCGTTCATAGTCTTCGCCACCTTCACCGGTGTTGCTCTTGCCGCCCAAGCGGTTCATCGCAATGGCGAGCGTTTCATGCGCTTCTTTGCTAATGCTCCCAAAGCTCATTGCACCTGTGACAAAGCGTTTGACAATCTCGCTGGTTGGCTCCACTTCATCGAGCGGAACCGGATTGGTGCTGGGAAGAAATTTTAGCAAGCCGCGCAAACTACAACGCCCATGTTCATCTTCGTTCACAAATCGTGCAAATTCGGCATAGGCGGCGCGACTGTTGGTGCGGGCGGCTTTTTGCAGGTTGGCAATGGTGGTGGGATTCCACATGTGCTTTTCGCCTTCCGCCCGCCAATGATACTCGCCGGGGTTGGGTAGTGCGCGGTAGTAACTGCTGTTACCTTCAGGATAGCCAATGGCATGACGTTGCAAGGCTTCTTGCCCAAGCTGTGCCAGATTTACCCCACGGATGCGGCTGGCGGTGCCAACAAAACAGCGGTCAATGACATCTTCATCTAAGCCAACTGCTTCAAAAATTTGGGCGGCTTTGTAACTACTGAGCGTGCTAATGCCCATTTTGCCCATCACCTTGCGCATTCCGGCAGAAACTGCCTTGCGGTAATTTTCGTTTAGCTTGGCAGGGGTATATTTTTGGCGGTCAATCCGTCCTTCGTTATAAAGTGCTTCAACTGCTTCATACACCAGGTAGGGGTTGATAGCATCTGCACCATAGCCTACTAACAAACAATGGTGGTGAACTTCGCGGGCATCGCCAGTTTCCACAATAATGCCAATGCGGGTGCGGGCTTGATTGCGAATCAGGTGATGATGGACTGCGCCAACTGCCAGTAACGTGCTCACCGCCACCGCATCCTGCCCCACTTTGCGGTCACTTAGAATGATAAACGCATCACCAGCATCCAGTGCGGCGGTGGCTTCAAAGCAAATTCGCTCCAATGCTCTTTCTAAGCCATCTTGCCCACGCGAGCGGCGGAATGTAATGTCAATCACTCGACTGCGCCAGCCAAATTGGTTGAGTTCTTTCAGCTTTGCCAGTTCTTCATCGGTCAGGATGGGATTGTGCAGAAGCAAGCGGTGGGCGGCACTTGGGTCGTGTGCCAACAGGTTGCCTTGTGGTCCAATATAGCCTTGCAAGGTCATAATCACTTCTTCGCGGATGCTATCCACCGGTGGGTTGGTGACTTGGGCAAACAACTGTTGGAAGTAGTCATAGGTTAAGCGCGGAATTTCGCTCATGGCGGCGGGCGGCGCATCGTTGCCCATACTGCCCAGCGGCTCCTTTCCATCTAAGCTCATCGGTTTGACTAAAAAATGCAGGTGTTCAATCGTCCAACCAAAGGCACGCATGCGCGCAATTAAGCTGTCACGGTCTTGTGGGGGCAGGTGTTGGGGAGCAGACAGGTCTTTTAGCTCTACTCGCCCCTTGCCAACCCACTCGGCATAGGGATAAGCGCGTGAAGCCGTGTGCTTTAGTTCTTGGTCAGGGACAATGCGTCCTTGCTCAAAATCCACCAAGAACATGTGTCCCGGTTGCAGGCGTCCTTTGATGATAATTTTTTCGGGGGCGATGTGGAGTACCCCCGCTTCAGAAGCCATGATGACGTGGTCATCGCTGGTGACGTAGTAACGGCTGGGGCGTAGCCCATTGCGGTCAAGCACAGCGCCAATAAAGCGCCCATCCGTAAAGCTCACACTGGCGGGACCATCCCACGGCTCTAACAATGTGCTGTTATATTCATAAAACGCTTTTTTATCGGCGTCCATGCTTTCATGGTTTTCCCAAGCTTCGGGCACCATCATCATCACCGCTTCCGGCAGTTTTCGCCCGCTGGTTACCAAAAGTTCCAACGCATTGTCAAATTTACCCGAGTCCGATGTATTGGGGTCAATGATGGGGTACAGCTTGAAAATTTCCTTGCCAAATGCCTCGCTGTGAAGCACCCCTTGGCGGGCATACATCCAGTTCTCGTTGCCGCGCAAGGTGTTGATTTCGCCATTGTGTGCCATGTAGCGGAAAGGCTGAGCGCGTTCCCAACTTGGGAAGGTGTTGGTGCTAAAGCGACTGTGAATCATGGCAAGGTGGCTTTCGTAATCTTCATCTTGCAAGTCGAGATAATATGCAAACAACTGCTTGGGAGTCAATTGCCCCTTGTACACAATGACGCGGCTGGAAAGGCTACAGACATAAAAACTGCGCACTTTTCCTTGTGGCAAGCGTTCACGTGCAGTGCGAATGCCTTGCTTACGAATCAGTACCAATTGTCGTTCAAACGCGCTTTGGTCAAGCCCATCTGCCGCCCCGACAAACAACATTTCAATGTGGGGTTCGGTTTCGCGGGCGGATGGACCCAAATCTGCAGAAATGGCATCGGTTGGGACGATGCGCCAACCGAGCAATTTTTGACCTTGACGGGCAATCACGGCATTGAAGGCACGCCGGCACATTTCGCGGGCGGCGGCATCCTGCGGGAAGAACACCAAACCGGCGGCATACCGCCCCGCCTGTGGCAATATGCGCCCTAAATTTTCTTCTGCTTCACGCCGTAATAGCTTGTGGGGTAAAGCAGTTAAGATTCCTGCACCATCGCCCGTGTTGTGCTCGGAGCCGGTTGCGCCACGATGGTCCATATTGCATAGCATTTGCCAAGCGTTTTGGACAATTTGGTGGCTAGCTTGCCCTTTAATATGTGCAATAAACCCGACACCGCAACTGTCTTTTTCATTTGCTGGGTCGTACAAACCAACGGCAGTTGGAAATGTGGTCATAAGTGCCCTCGTGTAGTCATTTATATTCGGCGCAATTTTCATGCATACCCAATATAGAGTGTAAAAAAACACCCGTTTCAAAACTTGTTTAGCCACAAGTTGAACGGGTGAAAAATGCAAAATTACAATGAAAGCAAGCTTTCACTATTGGCAGTCAATACGGCTTGGTTAACATTCAGACAATTCATCAGGTTAATCTTACTTTGAGTTGTCTGTTTTGCGTACAATCAATATTAGAGGAAAATGAACGACTATATTTGTGCGAAATTAACGAAAGCATTTTGGGAGACGGCTGGGCGTACACATGATCTGCCCATCAATTCTTCAAAATCTCTTCACAATTCTTGGGTATCCTATAGATGTTGAAGCCAACAACTTCAATACGAGAAACAAAACGGTTTCCCGTTCGTGAAAAAACATCAATACCTATCATTTTTTATGGAGATTACTCATGTTAAATAGAAATACAATCAAGCTTGGAAGCGCCATACTCATGGCAGGCGCAATCGCAATTGCATCGGTGGCTGGCGTGTTTGCCCACAACGGCAGGGGTAGTGGCATAGGGGCGCAATGTCGTCCTGACCGTACTACCCACGAAGCGGCACTGGCAGAAGCCCTGAACATTACAGTAGAAGAACTGCAAACGGCTCACAGCAGTAGTGACCGAACCACGCCCGTATGGGAAACGCTCGGCATCAGCGAAGACGCATTCTTAGCGGCACAACAAAGCGTAGAAAAAGCAGAACTCGCCCAAGCGGTAACCGATGGTTGCTTGACCCAAGCTCAGGCAGATGCAGAACTGGCACAAATGGAGCTCGTCGCACTCTCCCATAGCATTTTTGGGCACGACGAACATCAAGCTGTCATTGCCAAACTGCTCGGCATTAGCGCCGAAGAGTTGGAGAGTAAAATTACAGCGGGTAGTGACCTACGACAGTTGCTAACGGATGCCGGTCTGACTCGTGAAGAAGTGCAAACAGCAGTTGACACCGCTCGCACCGAGGCTATCAATCAAGCCGTCAAGAGTGGCAAAATCACCCAAGCCCAAGCAGATGAAATCCTGGCAATGCCCGAAAAAGGCGGGCCCGGTGGGTTTGGCGGCGGCAAAGGGGGTCCCGGTGGTCATGGTGGCGGGCGCCACGGTGGACGCGGCGGTAACGGACAAGGCAACTTTGCGCCCAATGGCACGGCTACCCCACAACCTTCTGTCAACGGCAATAACGGATAATTCAACATACATACTCCTTTTTACCCAAAAACCAGTGGCAACCCACTGGTTTTTGCATTTTCCCAGCAGAATCACGCGATTGTTTGACTCTGCGCACATGAAAATTTCGCCTTTCTGAAGCAGACCCGGTATCAGCCTATCTATCTGAAGGCGCGGTATAATTTGCCATGCTACACTGAGCACGGGTTCTATTCGGCATATGTCATATTCACCACGTGTCGAATATCAATAGCAAATTGCGGAGATTGATATCCACCTAAAGCCCCGGTGATTGCAAGTCGCACAAACGGCAACAATCCTACACGCTTCAAAATGTCTTTCTTGACGAAAAAAAACGCATTTTGTGCCGATGCTGAGCACACTCCCATTTTTGATGGCAGTAAAATCCTTTGTCAATATTCAAATTATGATGAGCCCCAATACCCCACTCAAGAACCGCTTCGGTTGCACACTCGTTTTTATTATCTGGATACTCCTGCTGTGTTTACCAATGTTTGGTTTTATGCTCGCGCTAAAGGGTGAGCTTCGGCTCAACTTGGGTGAGTTTCGCCAGCGGGTTTGGCTGATACAAGATAGCGAGAATAATGGTGTTGGGTGGCAAAGTGAAAGCCCCGCGCGTGCTAGCCTATTGGAAGCGACTTGCCAAGAAATTCGTGTGCAATATTTCTTCTGGCAAGGCGGCGAATCGAATGCCAACGCGCACTATTGCACCTGTGAAAGAGAAGGGGTCGATATGCCCCCGCAATGTCCTTAGTCAGATGGTGTTGTATTTTTTAGTATGGGTACGGTAAACGAAACTGTAGTGCCAACATCCACTTCACTGGCTAGCCACACCTGTCCACCCTGCAAATCCACCAATTCCTTCACCACCATCAAGCCTAGCCCGGTTCCCGATTTCGATTGCACGTACACATCTTCCGCACGGTAGTATGGGCTAAACAGTTTCTGTTGATCTTCGCGGCTAATACCTACCCCCGTATCACGCACATTCACTTGAACAAACTCGCCAATTTGGGTTGTAGAAACCGTCACTGTGCCTTTGGGACGGGTGTATTTGACCGCGTTGCTGAGCAAGTTGGTGACAATTTGCGCCACCCTTACGCGGTCTGCCAAAACGAGCGGCATTTCTTCGTTCAATGACATTTGTAAACCCACTTCACCCACTTGAATTTGTTCAAATAGAATACCGACTGTTTCATACAAGACTTCGGTAATTTCAATCGGTTGTAAATTTAATTCAAGTCTTTTGGATTTTAATTTACCAAAAGTGGAAAGATCATCCACTACCTGATTCATACGCACCATACTTCGCAAAGCGGCGCGTAACAATTTTTGTTGATGAGGAGTCATAGCTCCCGCCAAGCCTTGCTCCATCATCTCCAAATACCCTTGCACAGTAGAAAGCGGTGTTGCAATCTCATGGGCAATTGTAGAATAAAGTTGCGGTTGGGTAATGGATCCTTCCACAGAATTAGATACCTGTACACTGTTTTCGACTATATTCGACACGGGTTATATTGGGCGTGAGTGCTGAATATCGAATTGCGCTTTTTTCTTAAGGGAAGAAGCGCAATTTCCATCTGTGTCGAATATAAACTTTCTACCATAAACAAGAAAATTATACACGAAAAGTCAATTTTGCGTTTGTTTTTGCAGGGCAACCGCATGAAGGAT
>DKKK01000171.1:0-1474 GCA_002455215.1 Anaerolineales bacterium UBA6668
TTGCAACCCTTTTCCTGACTTTAAGAAAGACCTGGGTAGGTTTGCATATTAGACCGTGCCAGTGCAGTATCGCAATTTGGGTACGCACCCAATCTAGCCTATGTCAAATCTATACCACTGCTACGGTGAATATGGTTTGAAATTGGTATTTCTCGACAGTTTTATTCAACGTTATAAAATTGTCATATAATTGTTAATATTTTGTAATCACCTACAGTCCGACCTTGTGGCAATTCTGTGTTCAGCACAGGTTATAGTTCTATTCGGTATGTGTGTCGAATAAAATCCATGTTGAATGTGGTTGTTGACTTTTAATTCAGTTCGAATGGCTCGTAAATTTCTATACCTAGTAGCGCTTTCATGCTTATTCGTTTTAATTGGCTGTACCAGCCAGTACGNNCCAGCCAGTCGAACAAGCCTACTTTAACCATCCTGACATTTGATGCGTATCTGCCCAATCAGATAGTGAGAAACTTTGCAGATACCAATGGCATTTCGGTTACAGTAGAAGAATTCAGACACAGTTTAGATGCCCTACAAAAAATTGAAGCCAACCCAAGCCGTTACGATGTGATTATTACCAGCGATTTTGTGGTGCAAACGTTGATTGCAGATCAGCAACTTGCCGCTTTGGATATGACCAAAATCACCAATTTTGACCTAATCGACTCTAATTTTGCCGCCCCTAGTTTTGACAATGGCAGTTCGCAAGCAAAGTACAGTGTACCTTATCAATGGGGTACTACCGGCATTCTATATGACCCTTCTAAAATTGATATTCCCATTACGCAATGGGCAGATTTGTGGCGCCCGGAATTGGCTGGGCATATTGTGTGCCTAGATGACCCGCGTGAAATGTTAGGGATGACTTTGTTGACTCTGGGTTTTGACAAAAACACCCAAGACATGCTACAAATCCAAGCGGCACAAGACAAGTTTAACCAACTGGCTCACGGCATTATCCGCTATGAAGCCGCCGAACCCGAAGCGGATGTTGTCAATGGTAAAGCTTGGGTTGCCACCCTATACAATGGAAATGCGGCAATTGCCTTGCGTCAAAATCCAAACTTGCGCTATGTCTTGCCTACTGAAGGGGCTGGCATTTGGCTAGATAATTTGTCGGTGATGAAGAATTCGCAAAACTTATCCGCCGCCCACGCTTTTATCAATTTTCTTCTTGAACCATCCACTAGCGCTATTATTACAACAGAATATCCCTACTCAAACCCCAATCTGGCGGCGATTGACTATTTGCGGCGTAACAATACCGCCCTTTACGATTCGTATATTGCTAGCCCGGCTTCCAATCCCCCGGCAGACTTGGTGCAAAACCTAATTTATTTTACCCCGCTTCCAAACGAAATTACCATCAATTACAAAACTTATTGGGAACAGGTGACTCGGTAACTAGTGATGCCAATTGGCAATTTTCCATTTGCTTAACGCGGATTATTCGGCGCGTGTGCCGAATAGT
>DKKK01000171.1:1519-5682 GCA_002455215.1 Anaerolineales bacterium UBA6668
TTTCATCCGTGCCGAATATAGCATAATAGGCAGGATTTCCCCCTGCGGTTGAAATGACCCGAAAATCGGACAGTCTTAAGTGGTGGGCGATGCTACGAAAAAGCGCAATGTCTACCCGACACGGGTAGAAGTCCCTGTGCTCAGTATAGATCATGCCAAAAACCCATCCTACCACTCGCCCAGTTCGCACATTCAAGGGTAAAATTGACGATGCACAACTTCGTTTTCCTTGATGGTGAATCCGGTATGTTCCCTTATTACAACACTGTTGACCAACTTTATCACTCGCAATGGGTAGCTGGCAAACTCAGCCGCTTGGCGCTTCTGCAAAAGTGGATGGGTGAGCTCTGGCAAGGCGGGCATCCAACTCGCTTGATTCACGTTGCCGGAACCAGTGGTAAGGGTTCAACCACCCGCTTTTTAGAGAGTGGCTTATCGTTACTGGGCAAAACAGGGGCGTTGACGAGCCCACACCTATTTGATGTGCGCGAGCGCTTTTCAATTGATGGGCAAGTGATTGCCCCTGAACGACTAACCACCGTCTGGGAGAAGCAAATTCGCCCGCTGTTAATTCGGCAACACCTGGAAAACCCCAAACACACCCCATCTTTTCCCGAAATTACCATTCTGATTGCATTGACACTCTTTGCGGAAGAAGGTGTGCAGTGGGGGGTTATCGAAACCGGCATTGGCGGACGCTATGACCAAAGCCGAGCGCTTTCGGTGATGGCAAGTGTGCTCACCAATGTTGGCAATGACCACGAACACATGCTAGGGAGTGAGCTTTGGCAAAGGGTCGTAGACAAAGCGGGCATTGCGCGGCAGGGGGTGCCCTTCTTCACCAGTGAGCAACACCCGCTTGCCTGCCAAATCATTCGCGAAATTTGTGCCCATGAAGGAGCGGCGCTGACCTTTGTTCAAGATAACATGCTGGCAGATATTCGCCACTGGTTGGGGGATATACCCCTGCCAGAGCAAGCGCTCTTGCAGGGTCAGCACCAACTGCAAAATGCCGCGCTTGCCGCCACTACCTTGCAAGCCTTATTCCCTGCCATCCAACTACCCACATTGGTGGAAATTTGGCGCACGCTCAAGCTAAGCGGGCGCTTTTCCACCCCTGCGCCAGATATTGTGGTGGACGTAGCGCATAACCCCGACAAAATGCAGGCTTTTTTGGCGCAACTCATCCCCTATTTGCAAACGCACTTTAGCGCAACCAAACATGTGTTTGTCGTGGGCATCTCTGGCGGGCGGAGCGCCTTGCGCATCTTGCGCCCACTCTTGCCCTGCGCCGCCCACTTGGTGCTTTCGAGCGCCGCCTACAAAGGCGTTTCTTTGGCAGAGCTACAAGCCGAACTCACCACACTTGCAGGGGACGTGCCCTTGCATTGGGTGGAACAACCCCACACCGCTTTGCATACTGCCCGCCAGTTGCAACAGGCGGGGCAAGCGATTGTCCTTACCGGTAGCACCTATCTGATAGAGCAAGTACTGAACCCCGACCCCTATCTACGCCACCTAAATGCAACTTTTGGTTGGCGCGATGCCCTGATACGCTAATTCACTTAATTGGCGTTGTTTATAGTGAACGAGCGTGTGCGACTGCGGCTCGCAATGGACGGTGCTTTAAGTGGAATCTCATACCCGCTATTCGGCAAATATGCCATATAGCACCCGTGTTCAGGATAGCGTCTTGGTTCACAACTGCACTTGAAAATTGACCTGCAACTCGTTTCCTGATATACTCGGCTCCGATAAAGTTGAGTTTGCTAGCCGCTTTTTTTAGGAAAAAGTATTTGAACCCACCGCCACAAAATAATTCTTCTGCTTCTTGGCAAAGTCTTGTGCGTCAATGGCTTCGCCCCGGTCTGGGCATTAAGCGTTGGATGTTGACTTTGCTTTTGGCAATGGTGGCAATGGGGGTGGCAATCACCTTTCTTGTTGTAGAAATTTACCAAGGCGGGTGGTTACCCGGTTGGTTGTATGCGCTCTCGTTGCAATGGTTTCCGCGCCCGGTGCGGGCAATCTTGCTCTTCATCGTAGCTATTCCGCTCTTGTGGTACTCTTTGCGAGAGTTAAAGCGCAACTTCTTTCAGCCACTACAACCTATCCAACAGCAAGCGCTTTCATTGGTGACGCGCAACCGCAAATTGTCCAACGGTCCGCGCATTGTGGCAATTGGCGGTGGCACCGGCTTATCTACGCTCTTGCGCGGATTGAAAAAGTATACCGCCAACATCACCGCCATTGTCACAGTCGCAGATGATGGTGGCTCATCGGGGCGCTTGCGCTCGGATTATGGCATGTTGCCGCCTGGCGATTTGCGCAATTGCCTTGCCGCGCTTGCCGATGATGAGTCGCTCATTACCCAACTCTTTCAATATCGGTTTGGCGGGGAAGGCGATATTGGCGGGCATTCATTTGGTAATTTGTTCCTAACTGCCATGACAGGTGTCACTGGTTCGTTTGACCGCGCACTTGTAGAATCAGGTCGTGTGTTAGCCATCCAAGGGCAAGTTTTACCGGCATCTTTGGAAAATCTCACCTTGTGCGCCGAATACCGCCCCAAAAACGGTGGGCGTGTGATTCGTGTGCGCGGTGAGTCGGCAATTCCCACCACCGATGGTAAAATTCAACGGGTATTTTTAGAACCGCACAATGTCGCCGCTTTTCCGTCCGCCATTCAAGCCATTTTGTCTGCCGATGTGGTAGTGGCGGGACCCGGTAGTTTGTTTACGTCCATCATCCCGAACTTGCTCGTGCCGGATATTACTGCCGCATTGTTGGCAAGTTCCGCCTTGCGGGTTTTGGTGGTCAATACGGCAACTCAGCCCGGCGAGACAGACCAATATGCGGTGGCAGACCATGTAGCGGCAGTGGAAAAACACACGCAATATGGTATTTTTCCGCTGGTACTCGCCAACGATAACCAAAGTGGGGCAATGCGCCCCAACCTGGAATGGGTCGCTACCCAACCCAGTCCGAATGGTTTTCGTGAAGTCATTCTTGCAGATTTAGCTGATGATGCACGCCCCTGGCGACATTCATCGGAAAAACTGGCTCGGGAAATTATGAACCTATATCAACGAGCAAACCAACAAAGTCAAACGCCCATTCCCTTACAGGGAGTGGCTCAAATTCATTCAAATTAATTTAGGAGATTAAAAAATGTCTAAAATTCAAGTCGGTATCAACGGTTTTGGACGCATTGGTCGCCAAGTTTTGAAAGCAATCATGGAACGACATGGGGATGTCTTAGAAGTGGTTGCCGTCAATGACCTGACAGACGCAGTTACCAATGCACACTTGTTCAAATATGACAGCACCTATGGTCGCTTCAATGGAGAAGTTCACGCCGATGGCAAGGATATTGTCATTAATGGTAAGAAAGTGAACGTCTTGGCAGAACGAGACCCGGGCGCATTGCCGTGGGGCGCACTCGGTGTGGATATCGTTGTGGAATCCACCGGTGTATTTACCGATGCCAATGATGATGAAAAGAAAGGCAAACCGGGCGCTCGCAGTCACATCACCCGTGGTGGCGCAAAGAAAGTGATTATCTCTGCCCCAGCCAAGAACGAAGACATTACAGTCGTGTTGGGTGTAAACGACAGCAAGTACGACCCAGCCAAGCACCATGTCATTTCCAATGCCAGTTGCACCACCAACTGCTTGGCGCCTGCCGCCAAAGTTTTGCACGAACTGGTTGGTATCAAGAAGGCTATGATGACTACCGTTCATGCTTACACCAACGACCAACGCATCTTGGATGGCGTCCACAAGGATTTGCGCCGCGCTCGCACGGCTGGCGTAAGCATTATCCCCACCACCACCGGCGCCGCCAAGGCAGTTTCATTGGTTTTGCCCGAACTCAAGGGCAAGTTTGACGGCTTCGCCTTGCGCGTCCCCACTGTCACCGGCTCCATCGTGGACTTTGTGGCAGAAGTAGAACGCCCAACCACTAAGGACGAAGTGAACGCCGCATTCAAAGCCGCCGCCGAAGGTCCATTAAAGGGCATTTTGGGCTTCAGCGAAGAACCACTCGTCTCCACCGATTACATTGGCAACCCCTATAGCTCCACCATTGACAGCTTGAGCACGATGGTGATGGGTGACAATATGGTGAAGGTTGTGACTTGGTACGACAACGAATGGGGTTATTC
>DKKK01000080.1 GCA_002455215.1 Anaerolineales bacterium UBA6668
TGAGAAATCTTGGATATTCGGCATGGGTTATATTCGGTATCATACTGAATATTGATTTTCGTTTTTTCCTTAAGGAAAAACGCGTAGCTTTCACTTGTGCCGAATATAGCACAATGGGCAGGATTTCTCCCTTCGGTCGAAATGACCCAAAAATGAGACAATCTCAAGTATAGGTCAGCATTACGGAAAAGCGCAATTTCCACCCGTGCCGAGTATAGAAGTGTTTGTGCAATATGGCGATTGTAACACTTCTTTATGGATGTGAGTTATTTTGTATCGCCATTTTGAGTGCTGTGCTTGTGCGGTACTGAGCCAAAACTTGGAGTTGAAATGATGACGAAATATTGGCGATATTTCTTGCTCTGGGTACCCATTTTGCTTTTTACTGCTTGTAGTGGTCAAGCCGTAAATAAATCTGACACATTCCGTTTTGGTGTGATCTTGGTAGGACCCCAAAACGATAAAGGCTGGAGTCAATCCCATGCCGAAGCGGCGAACTATGTCGCCAAGCTAGAAAATGCTACTCCCATTATTATTGAATCGCATAATGCAAAAGACAAACCGGGCGTTACTTTAGAGCAGACGGTGACGCACTTGGTAAATGTCGAAGGGGTAAAATTAATTTTCATCACTTCCGAAGAATTTTCTTTGGAAACGGTGCGGTTGGCGCAAAAATTCCCCAAGGTCGTGTTTATTGGCATTTCCGGTGATGATGTGCTCACTGGCAGTGCGCCGCCCAATCTAGGGAATTTGATGGGGCAAATGGAGTATATGAAGGCAGTTTCTGGCTGTGCCGCCGCGCTGGCAACTCAAACGGGCAAGCTCGGCTACCTTGGACCACTTATCAATACCGAAACACGCCGTTTAGCCGCCGCCACCTATCTTGGGGCGAAGCTGTGCGCCGAAACGTATCGGGCAGATCTTTCCCAACCGATTGGTTTTTCGGTCACTTGGATTGGCTATTGGTTTCACAATCCGGGTTTTACTTTAGACCCAACCCTGGAAACGCAAAAAATGTATGATAACGGGATAGACGTGGTTTTAAGTGGGATTGACACGCCAGAAGTGATTCAGGTTGCTAATGAAAACGTGCTCAAAGGGCGCGAAGTTTGGGCAGTGCCGTTCGATTATCGAGATGCGTGTGCCGTTGCGCCGGACTATTGTTTGGGCGTGCCTTTTTATAGCTGGAACCCATCCTATCTGAAGACGGTACGGGCGGTACGCGATGGCACGTGGAAGCAAAGCTGGGAATGGGCTCCCCCTGATTGGGATGCACTTTCAGATGTAACGCGCACCAATGTTGGCTGGCAAGATGGTAATGCGCTCACAGTTGCACAAAAGCAAAATCTGTACGACTTTATTGGCGCATTAAAAGCCGGCACGATGCAATTGTGGGCGGGTCCGCTTCTGCTTCAAGATGGCACGGAATATGTGCCTGCTGGACAGGTAGCGACCTCACCGCAAATTTGGTACTTACCCAAATTATTATTGGGTATGGATGGAACGGGCTAATGTGGGGGGATGTAGACGTTTTGGACTATGCGGGGCTGTGTGCGCAATGCCAGTTTTTGCGCATTGTCGAAAGTTCGCGCGGTAGCCGCTTTGTGCTGTGCGAAAATCCCAATTTGCCTAAATACCCCCGTCTCCCTGTCTTGCGTTGTTCACACTTTATCTTAACAGCCACATTTTCATCCCCAAGTAGTGGTGAACCCCCACCTAACTTAACAGATACTTCGGCTAGTTAAAGTTTTTCTCAAAGTTATCCGTTGCTGTCGCCCAAATGCTCCTTGACCACCACTACCAAGTTTTTTAAATTAATCGGTTTGCTCAGGTAGCCATTTGCACCAGCTTGTAAACAACGTTCCAAATCGCCGGGCATTGCCAGAGCGGTTAACGCCAAGATGGGCACATTGGCAAAGTAGGCGTCAGATTCCCCACGAATTTGTTGCATGGCTTGCAATCCGTCCATGCCGGGCATTTGTACGTCCATCAAGATTAAATGCGGGCGATGCTCCATCGTTTTGCTCACCGCTTCAATCCCGTCTTTTGCGCGAACGACTCGATAACCCTTATTTCTCAAGTAGTCAGTAAGCACTTTTCCAGTGGTTTCAGTATCTTCAGCTAAAAGAATTAATGGGGGTTCGGTAAGGGCGTTGGGTTCAGTATTCATTGCGGAGGAAGTAGGGGGCTGATGGAGCGCTGTTATTTGCTGGAGCGCATTTAGCAAGTCAGTGAGCGTATAAGGTCTAACCAAAAAATGTTGCCCCGGCGCAGAATCTTTTGGTGTTTCCTGTGAAATAATGATGGTAAGGGCGTTTGTCAGTTGCGGTAGCTGGTGAACATGCCAACCATTTGCGTCAATTATAGAACGATTTATCAAAAGCAGGGATGGATTCACTTCTGATATTTTCTTCAATATGTTTTGGTTGGATAAGTGGACAGTAGCGCGAATCCCCAATGTCAGCAGGTTGCGCTGAAGTTGAACCCCCTCCAGTGGAGAATTTTCTAAAATCAGGGCAGGACTCAGATGGCTAAACTGTAGCGGGGTAACTGGCGTATGGGTGGTGGGGATGTGTTGGGGGGGCGCATACCAGGGCAAACTCGCAATGAATTGACTGCCTACCCCTACTTGACTTTCCACCTGAATGCTCCCGCCTTGCATTTCCAGCATTTTTTTTACCAGTGACAATCCCAAGCCTGTACCGGAGTATTGCCGTGCTAGGCTACTATCAATTTGAGTAAAAGGCTTGAATAATTTGGCGATGTTTTCGGCGGAGATGCCGATTCCCGTATCCCAAACGGCAATTTGCACTTGCTGGCTTTGCGGGTCTGCCGTTACTGCCAAGCCGATTTTTCCTTGTGGTGGGGTGAATTTCACCGCATTGCCAAGCAGGTTTACCAAAATCTGTTTTAGGCGGCGTGGGTCAGCGGAGATTTCGACTTCAGGCAAGTTACTGGTATAAGACAACTGAATTTGCTTTTGCTCTGTCATGCCGCGGATGAGTTGCAGGCTCGCATTGCAAATTTCATCTAGCTTGCAAGTTTGCACTTCCATTGTTAGTTGTCCGGCTTCAATTTTGGAAATGTCAAGGATGTCATTAATCAGTTCGAGCAAATGCTCTCCGCTTTCTTCAATTAACTTTACAGCTTTTTCTTGTTCAGCATTTAGGGTTTCGTATAATCCTTCTTGCAATGCTTCAGATAGCCCAATAATTCCGGTCAGTGGCGTGCGTAGTTCGTGACTCATGCTCGCCAAAAATTCATCTTTAAGCCGAGCCGCTTTTTCTAAGGCAATATTGGCAACTGACAGTTCATCACGACTTGCCAATAAGGCGGTTTCCGCTTCTTTAAGTTGAGAGATATCCACCATTGTGTTGCGGAAACGTAGGTGATTGCCGCCAGGCTCTTTTTGGATGCTGGCGTTTATGAGAACCCTAAAAACGCGCCCATCTTTGGCAAACAATGAGAACTCTTTGTTTTCTATTTGTCCTAGTCGCTCTAAGTCTTGTAGATAAGTATGGTAAAGTGGCTGGGATTCAGGGGTTAGTAGCTCAAAAAAGCTCTTTTTTCCGACCAACTCGTCTCTTTGGTAGCCCAACCAATCTAGTTCCGTATCATTAACTTCATAAAAATAACCTTTGGCATCCAGTGTATGGTAGCCGCAAGGAGCATTGTTATACAAATCGGTCAGTTCAGCAGTTCGCTCGGTAACGCGTTGCTCCAAATCTGCATTTAGAGTTGTAATTTCTTGTTGAATTTTCCAGCGTTGTTGGGATACAGCGATGATTTCAGCTAGGAGAATGAGCAAATTAATATCTTCTTCGTTCCAATAACGGGAAGTGCGTACTGCGTCAAAACCGATAAAACCTGCCAAAACATTGCCAAAGAACATTGGCACTACCAGCAAGGATATAATACTTTGCGATTGTAGGATTTCTTTTTCCGCACCGGCTTCTTCTGGCATGTTCTCTAGCGATGGGAAATGAAGCACATGCTGACTCGCCATCTGGTTTGTCCACCAGGGGAATTCTGCAGATGGAATATTTTGTAAGTACTCAATTTGTGGTTCAATGCCCGGTGCGCACCATTCATGGGTATTGTGGTACAGAGTTAAGTTATCTGTGTAACCAAACAAATAGGTGCGGTCTACATTTGAAAATTCCCCCAACATTTTTAGGGCATGGTTAAGTACGTCATCTTTCGTTTCCGGGGTTGCAACGACCAAATTGCGTGAAATATTGGAAACAATCTTTTCCAATATAATGCGATGCTGGAGTTCGCTTTCGATACGGTTTCGCTCATCTAGCTCTTCTTGATAGCGTAGATTGCTCTCTTGCAGAATTTGTGTACGTTCATTAATTTTTTCTTCCAAGTCCTGATTGTTGTTTTGCAAAGCTTGGTTGACCAGCAATAAGTTTTGCGTCATTTCTTTCAGCGCTTTGCCAAGTGGACCGAAGGTACGAAGCTCTTCAGTTGAAGGGAATGTACTTGCTTTGCCATGCGAGATATCTGCAATTGAACGGCTAAGTTGATGAATGGGTTTTAATATACCCTGCCAAATGAGTCGATTCGCAAGCCATGCGACCATAAGCACGATGCCTTGCATGATCACCACGCCAACAATTGTTTCGACTAAAATGCCATTGGTTTCCTTTTGCACATAAGCAATCATTTCTGCTTTGTCTTGTGCATTACTTTGTTCAATTCGTGCTTGAATATTTGTAGCGACCTGATTTGCCCGTACAAACAGCGTAAACCCTATCACAAACGCTGTGACACAAATCACAATGAAATTGATAACTAATTTAGTCGTAAGACGCATAACACAACGATACCAGCCGTTAGATGACCCGCATAAAATTTGTCTACTGATAAGTTTGTAGCCAAGAATTGCTCACATACGTCAAGGTCAAAAATTGCACATTTTCTACAAAAAATAAAGCGAAAATTTTATGTCTGCCGAATTAGATTATAATGGGAACCGCAAAATTACGCGACTCTTTTTTAGAAACATATTTCCCATTAGATACGGCAGAATCGCCCCAAAATTTGCTACAGGCTCGGCAGGCTAGTATAGCCCTACTAAACACGGATACTGTTTGGCGCATGTGCCGAACAGTGCAATTTCCACCTGTGTCGAATATAAATAGCAAATTGCGGATATTTGTATCCACCTAAAGCGCCGGTAGTTGCAAGCCGCGCAAGCGACGAAGCAATCCTATGCGCTTCAAAATGGGTTGTCGCAATCATAGCTGTATTCGACACGGGTCAAATACAGGAGTTTTTTCGTAAGAAAAAAACATGACTTTCATGTATTTCGAATATGGGGGATGATACGGGCACTTTGCTATACTTCAAAAATTACCCCATGAAAAACACAGGTCAGACCTGACGCCTGCCTGACAAGATGCCGCCAAAACTGGGGAATTACAGAATACGTGCGTTCTTAAGTAGTGTATAAAATGCCACAAGACCTGTGCCAAAGAATATAAGAAATAAAAATGAGAGAATATTGAGTACCATATGAATAAAATACCAGTGCCTGCCCCCCTTGCAATTCCAGTACTAATATACCACATAATTTTCAATTGTCAACACTAAAAACAATCGACTTCTGAGAATCGCGAATTATCATTGAAATTAAGCTTAGATTTGGTTAATTATTAATGAAAATTGACGGTTTGTCCAGAAACGTAGCGAAACTTTGTTCTCTTGGATTACAAAGATTAATACCCTAGATGGAAGTCAACTTGATACTGTAGACTTTTTTTCTCATGCCAGTGCTGATAATTGCGCACAAACAAGTTGGTTAGCGCGAGCGGGTCGCTGAGTGCGGCGGTGTGGCTGGTAATTAACAGATTGGGCGTGTGCCAAAACGGGTGGGAAAGCGGCAAGGGTTCCTGCACAAACACATCTAGCACTGCCCCGCCCAACTTGCCTGCTGTCAAATGCTCTGCCAAAGCAGACTCGTCTATGCTTTTCCCTCGCCCAACATTTAATAAAACGGCATGTTTGGGTAAGAATGCCAAAGTTTGCGAGTTTAATAAACCCACCGTTTGTTGGGTATTGGGAAGGACACACACCAGATAATCTAAATTACCTAAAAATTGTGCGAATTGCTCGCCATGAAAGTAGCGGCTCACGGCTTGGCAGTCTTCGCTGGCGCGGGTGTAGCCCCACACTTCCATGCCAAAAAACACACCCGCCTTTGCCAATTCGCCGCCAATCGAGCCCACCCCCATCAAGCCCAGCCGTTTTCCTTGCAATGTGCCCGGCGGGCGGGCATCCCATTGCTGTGCATTTTGGTTTTGCCAGCGGGCGAAGATACGCCTTTCGTGTGCCAACAGGTAGCCAAACACATATTCCACCATCAATTTGCCAAACACACCGCGAGCATTCGTTAGGGTGTAGTCGGTGCGTTGACCACTGGCAAGCAAAGGCTCTACCCCTGCCCAAGTGCTTTGCACCCACCGCACGCTTGGCAATTGGGGCAAAACCGAAGCGAGCAAGTTCGGTTCACCAAAGGCAATATCAAAATTAAGTTGGATAGGTACTTCACCGGCTGAGCTACCAGCATGAGCAATCACACAATTTGCAAGATTGGCTTGCTGAATGGCTTGAGCATACAGTTTGTAATCGCGGGAAAGAATCAGCAATTGGTTGGACATGGGTAAAAAACAAAGTGACGGTGAGCGTGTACTGCTTTAACAAGAATCGCGTATAATGATTGTATGATGATACATTGTAACTGCCCAGTCACCCTCACACAAGCAGTTATGGACGCATCTCCGCAGATCAATTCGCTATGCAGATTGGGCGGATGATTGGATGGCGCGGAGCAGAAAGACAGGTTTTTCCGCGTGGGGCAAAGGGAAACTGTGAGCGGGTGAGTCGAAGAGTAGCCGTGTATTCGCACGATTTTGATGAGAGCTCGATTTTACTTTCTTTAATTCATTAACTTCCTTATGTTTGGCTTTACCGGAAATATCTTACACGTTGACCTAACCACGCGCACACTGGAAATTGAAACCCCTTCCGAAATGTTCTACCGAGACTACATTGGTGGTAGCCTGCTGGGGCTGTATTATCTCACCCAATTTACCCCAGCTGGCATCTCCGCCTTTGACCCGCAGAACACGCTCACCTTTGCCGTTGGACCCGCCACCGGTTTACCCATTAGCGGGCAAAGCCGATGCACTGCCACTTGCAAAAGCCCGACCACAGGCGGGATTGCCGATAGCCAAGCCGGTGGTTTTTGGCCCGCCGAGCTAAAATTTGCCGGTTTCGATGCCGTAGTGATTCGCGGGCGTGCCAGCGAACCTTTGTATTTATTGATCAAGGATGGGCGTGCCAGCCTGCATTCGGCAAGCCACTTGTGGGGCAAACCCACGCTCGCCGTAGATCAACAATTGAAAGCCGAGTGGAATGACCCCAAGTTGGAAATTGCTCAAATTGGGCGGGCAGGTGAACAATTGGTCAATTTTGCCGCAGTGATGAACATGAGCAACCGCGCTTGGGGGCGCACCGGCGTTGGGGCGGTGATGGGGAGTAAAAATCTGAAGGCAATCGTAGTGCGGGGCACGGGCAAGGTCATGCCCGCCGACAAAGCCACCATTGCCGCCCTCAGTAAGTGGGGTGCCAAAGAACTACCCACCAATGCGGATGTTGCTTCTTTGGGCAAGTATGGCACAGCGGGGGTGGTTATGCCGCAATATGGGGCGGGCGGCTTGCCATCCTTCAACTGGAATAGCGGCATCATGCCAACCGAAACCGAAGCAGAACTGATTAGCGGGGAACGCCTGTATGACGAACTGTTGGCAGGTGCGGCGGAAGGCAAGCAAGACCGCAAAGGGCGCGACACCTGCTATGCCTGTTTGGTGCGGTGCAAGCGCGTGGTGCAAAGCGAATGGCAAGGCACACCCATCATCCCCGAATATGGCGGTCCCGAATACGAAACCATCTCCACCTTTGGCTCCTACTGCGGCATCAGCGACTTGCACGCGGTTAGCCTTGCCAACCAACTGTGTAACGAATATGGGGTGGATACCATCTCTTGCGGGGCGACCCTTTCTTGGGCAATGGAGTGTTTTGAAAATGGCGTGTTGACACTGGCTGATACCGATGGCATTGACCTGCGCTTTGGCAATGCGCCCGCCATGTTGGCAATGCTGGAAAAAACCTTACGCCGTGAAGGTTTGGGCGATGTGCTGGCAAATGGCAGTGCGCAGGCGGCAAAGCAGTTGGGGCGTGGGCACGACTATTTGCTCACTGTCAAAGGACAAGAGTTACCCGCACACATGCCACAGGTCAAACGTAGCTTGGCACTGATCTATGCCGCCAACCCATTTGGTGCCGACCACCAGTCCAGCGAGCATGATCCCCTCTACTCACCCGAAAACTATCCCACCTACCAACGCTTTTTACAGCCAATTGGGCTGACCGACCCGCAACCGGAGCAGGCACTGACCCCCGAAAAGGTTAATTTTGCCTTGCGCACGCAATACACCTACAGCATGGCAGATACGATGTCGGTTTGTCAGTTTGTCTATGGACCGGGCTGGCAGTTGTACGGACCGCAGGAGATGGCGCAACTGCTTCAAGCGGCAACTGGCTGGCAGATTTCGGTGGAAGAAATTCAACGTTTGGGGCAAAAGCGGCTCAACCTAATGCGGGCTTACAATGCGCGGGAAGGGCTAGACCACCAACAAGACACACTCCCGCGCAAGCTGTTCACCAAGCCCTTGCAAGGTGGCATGAGCGATGGGGTCAAGCTGTCTCAGCAAGAATTGGCAGATGGCTTGCAAGCCTACTACGCGCTGGCAGGCTGGTCGCCCAGTGGGGTGCCAACTGCCGAAACGTTGGCAGAGCTGGGCTTGGGTGGGGTGCTGTGAGCAAGGCTCGGTGAAATGAAACTGCTTTTTTTAGCGCAAAATGATGGGTAGGTGTGTTTTGCAAGGCGAAATGTCAAAAATGCGATAACGGCGTTTAATCAAAGCTAAAGTGCAATCGTTTCCGCGCTGAACTGCCCAATCTGCTTCAAATTCATCAAAAGAATTGTTATGATTGGCGTTGGTTAAGAAATACCAAATCCCTTTGTTATAGCCGTTTAGTCCGTCTGTCATACGGTCGTCCGTTTCATTTGAAGCATCAAAAATATCTTTCCAAACTGCGGCTACCGTCAATTCGTTTTGCTCACCATTCCAATAGGTGACATTGTCAATATTAGAAGAAAATTCTAAACTTTCAATTTCCCACCCCAGTATATCCGTGTCGCTTTGTAATGCGGCTTGAAAAAAGTTTGACCAACCTTCACTATATGCGCAAGTTTGTGAGCTTAATACCAGTGGATCATGATTATAAAGTTGAGATGCGCACGCATTGATCACACTCCAATCCGAGATGTATTTAGCCAAAACAAAATGACCATACTCATGTAAAACACCATCAGGATAGGATGCAGACCTAGGGGTTTGAATGAACAATTCCCCAGGTGTTTGAGCGATGATATCCCCCCAACGATAGCAATCTGTGGTTTCCATAGGCACATCCAGACATTTTTTAGGAAAGTTAATGGCTAACCTACGGTCGTCATTCCACGCTACTTGGTTTTGTAAAAAATTATAGCCATCACGGGCAGTAAGGTCAAATAGGTAAAAAGCTTGACCTAGATTATATTCAAATTGATTTTCAAAGTAACTACCAAAGGTGCGGTCGTAACGAACTACGCCCGACAAATTTCCGCCGATGTACTCATCAATAAAATATGAATAATTATTATTGCCAGGGTTTCGAATTTGAACCCTGCTATCACTCAATTCAAAACGGACAGCAATTTGAACGGGTTGCGAAAAATAATATTCTGGACTTTGATAATAACCCTGAAGACCCGGCGTTTCCCAGCTATACAACTCATCTAAATAATTCCATGCACCTCCCAGAGACCAAAACAAGACAATGCGTACTCGTTGGGCAGGTTGGTCAAGCAATTTCATTTCATCGGCATAAAA
Organism: Anaerolineales bacterium UBA6668; assembly: GCA_002455215.1. Classification (GTDB taxonomy): domain Bacteria; phylum Chloroflexota; class Anaerolineae; order Anaerolineales; family UBA6668; genus UBA6668. The sequence continues at coordinate 10,008 of DKKK01000080.1, forward strand.
TGGTGCGGGACCTTTTTCTCTGGAAAGGGCGCGAAAGCGCAAAAAGCCGTACACGATGACCGACACATTCGCGGGTTCAGTGGTTGGAGAAGCAGAAACCACTTGAGTTGAAGAGCCAGCATAAAGTATCAGACCGAAAAGACTTGCCAAGAGTAATTTAGCAAATAAGCGAAACATCAAACACCTCCTAAAAATTATTGACAACTCTCTGCTGAAATGGTTGGGGTGGGTGGAGGGGTATAAAATATTGCGGTAGTATCAAAGGTGGCGGTGGTCTTGTTGTAATCGGGTAACTCGCCATTTTGTTTGATGGCATTCGCTGTACCGGTTGGGTATTCAACCACTTTATAATAATCTCCCGCAGAAAACTCTGTTTCGGTGCTGTAAATATACAATTCTGAAATGCCCAAACTCGAACCACCATTGTAAATATCTACAAAATTTTGGGCGGCTGCATGGACATCAATTACCACAAGTCCGGGTTTTCGAATGCACAAACGCACGCGGTGTTCAACTTTTTCGTCTGCTTTTGCTGGTAAGGTTTGGGTTAGTGAGCCAGATACGATTTTTACAATTTCTTGGTAAGCCATCTCGTATTGGCCGCTTGAAAAAAATTCTGAAAATAGTACATTATTTTCATCCGCAGTATCACTTTGTTGAATTATCATTATTAGGTCAAAGGCACTTCCGACTTTTGCATCCCCTTCAATGTATAAAGATTCAATAATCGGACGAGAGCCTGTCTTTTGCGTCCCTTGATAATACACCCCATTGGGCTTGCTAGGCGAGCAAGCAACAACCAAACAACAAACTCCAAATAAAATGTACCAAAATTTTTTTGTTGGCATAAGCCCTCCTGCAAAACAATTAAATCATCAACCGATAATAGTATTATGAAACTAATCATCTAAAAGGAGTGTAGCACCAAAAACCAAAATCACTATGTGCAGTTTGAAAAAAAAAAACGGGTTTGATTGTGCAAATTGACTAAGAGAAGTAATGGAATCAAGCTCTCTCAGCAAGAATTGGCAGATGGCTTGCAAGCCAACTTTTGGTTGGTACGCCTACTACGCGCTGGCAGGCTGGTCGCCCAGTGGGGTGCCAACTGCCGAAACGTTGGCAGAGCTGGGCTTGGGTGGGGTGCTGTGAGCGGGATGTGGGAGGGGATGGATGGGAATTCTCAGCGGGTGGATTTCCCTTTCTTGCCTTTCAACAACCAATAAGCCCCACCCATCACCAGCACAATGCCCACCACCACACCACTCAAACTGCTCACCAAATCGCTCAGGGCTTCCCACTGCGTGCCAAACCCATAGCCTAGTCCGCCATACAATACCAACCAAAGCAGTTCACCACTAGCGGAAAACCCGACAAAACGGATTGCTGGGATGCGGCTAGACCCAGCCAGCAAATTGACGGGTAAAGCAATGGGCGTAATCAGCCAGCGCGTCATAAAAATTGCCATACCACCGCGTTTATTAAAGTATGCTTCGCCATTTTTCCACGAGGTGGATGATTGGATTTTGGCGGGCAAATGCTGTCCAAGCCAGTAACCAATGGCATAACTAGCAAAATCTCCCAAAACCACGCATATCCAAGCGACTATTAAGCTAGAAACTGGCTCTAGGATATTTTGTTGCACAAATGCGCCACAAGCAATGACAAAAAAAGTGCTCGGTAAGGGCGCTCCCATTGCCGTTAAAAACACGACCGCACCGACTACCCACAAGCCATACAATACCAAATAGTTAAGCAGTGTATCCGAACTCATGGCTGTTGGGTCAACTCGTCCGCAACAGCGTTAACGGCTTGCACCAGCGCAGATTTTCCCCCCGCATAATCCTGCTCTTTGGCAAGCAGATCTAGTGGGAGGTATTCATTCCCGGCTTGGGGCAAATCCAATTGCTCGAAAAATATTGAGACAGGCACGCCCATACAATTCGCTACATATTGCAAGCTGACCCACTCACCAATGGGTGGTTTGCCTGTGGCAACTGGGTTGGCGCGGTAGGAGGCAATGGCATCCCGCACCGTTTGCAAAATGGCAGGTTCTTTTCCATGTTGGATGGGAGCGTGGCTCAGATAGTCACGCTCTACCATGAATAGGGGCTTGTTTTGTGTATTTGTGTCGGTGGGTAGCCCCAAAGCTTGCAGTAAGTAGGGCTCTGGGACGGCGTAGGTGACTGCCACAAAGCCAAAGGGCATCCAGGCGCGTAAGTCTTCCACCTGCGCTTCGGCTCGTCCAAAACCTTGCTGGCGAATGTATTTCAGCTCTTGATAGGAGTGCCAAGCGCGTCTGCCATAAAAAAACATCACTATTCCGCCGATACAGAGCAGTGCAACGGCAAGGAGCGTGCGAGTACGATTAGACATAGGATAAATTGAGTAACGAGTGCGTTGCTAGGGTGCTAGTTTTGAAAGGCGTGATTGGGCGTAGATGCGAGAAATGCAAATGCGAATAAAGAATACTCCCAAAGAGTCGCTTTGTCTAGTTATCTTCGTCACGGATGCAGGGCAACCGCATGAAAA
>DKKK01000047.1 GCA_002455215.1 Anaerolineales bacterium UBA6668
ACATGCCGAATAGTACCCATGCTCAGTATAGTCATTCCGCGTACATATTGTAAATAACCATGTCAACCTATCCTCAATCTTCCCCGCTTGTTCCGTGGCATGTTTTGCCTTTGTTGGCGGTGGCTTCGGTCGCCACTGTTGCGCTGTTGGGTGCCGCGCCTCTGATAGGGCACACNNGGCACAGCCCGCCAACCCCGCTATCCAGCCTGTCCCCGCAGTGGCACAACCTGCCTTGCCCAGCGCGATTTCTGTCATTTTTCGCCCTAGCGTGCAGTATTGGGGTGCAAAAATCAGTGCTTGGGCAGAAACTGCTGGCATTGACCCCAATCTACTGGCAACTGTGATGCAGATTGAATCGTGTGGCGACCCCAATGCGGTATCCGGTTCGGGAGCGCAAGGTTTGTTTCAGGTGATGCCCTTTCACTTTGCCGAGGGCGAAAACATGCAAGACCCCGACACGAATGCCTTGCGTTCTACCAATTATCTCAAACAAGGCTTGGCGATTAGCAATGGCAATGCCAGTTTGACGTTGGCGGGCTACAATGGCGGTCATTCGCAAATTAGCAAGGCGTTTGAACTGTGGCCGCAAGAAACTCAGCGCTATTTTCACTGGGGCAGTGGCATTTTTCAAGAAGCCAGTAGCGGCGCGGGTGTCAGCCCGACTCTAGAAGCTTGGCTAGCGGCAGGTGGGGCAAGTTTGTGTGAACAGGCTGAACAAAGGCTCGGCATACCTTGACATTCTCCCCACTTCGGTCTATGCTCACAGTATGGACTGGAAACTTTATTTAACGTATCCGCTCAGTGCGCTTGCCATGTTGGCGGTGGGCTTTGTCTGGGCGGTTTTTTTGCGAAAACGTTGGGCTTTTCTGCCGTGGCGGATTTTTTGGGTGGGGGCGGGGGTATTTGTGCTCTCGCAGGCGGTGCGCCTGCCCGTGCTGTTTGTGCTGGGCAAACTGCTCGAACCGAGCGCCCAAACGTGGAGCGCCGANNACCCACTGGTTCAACCTGATTTTGCTCAGCTTTTCAGCGGGCTTATTTGAAGAAAGCGCTCGCTGGGTCGGATTTCGTTTTTGGCTCCAGCAAGACCGCACCTATCCGCGCACATTGCTGTATGGGGCTGGGCATGGCGGTATTGAAGCGCTCATTTTGGGCTTGTTGGTTCTACTCACCTACATCAATATGCTGATATTGACTCAGTTGGATGTTGCCACACTGGTTCCAGCCGAACAGTTGTCTTTGGTACAATCGCAAATGCAAGCTTTTTGGGGTGCCAACTGGTGGGATACTTTTGCCGGCGCGGTTGAACGTTGGCTCACCGTGCCGTTTCACATTGGGTTGACCGTACTCGGCTTGCAGGTATGGCGGCGCAAAGCGGGCTGGCTGTGGTGGTTGTTGGCGGTGCTACTGCATGGCACAACCAATTTGGTTGTGGTGAGTGTGCTTCCCAAGTTGGGTTATTGGGGCACGGAAGCCGTTTTGGCGGGGTTTACCCTGCTGGCGGTATTGATTATCGTAATCTTTCGGGAGCCAGAACCTGAAACAATTCTGGCAGAGTAATTTATGCTAACGACCGCACAGCTTCAAGAAATTGCAGGCGCTATTCGCGCACGTACCCAACACAGACCTACCATTGGGCTGATTCTCGGCAGTGGGCTAGGCTCATTGGCTAATGAAATTAGCCATGCGGATGTGATTCCGTACACTGATTTACCCCATTGGCCACCCTCCACTGTACACGGGCATTCCGGGCAATTGGTGATTGGCAATTTGGAAGGGCAGGTTGTGCTTGCCATGCAAGGGCGCATCCACTTCTACGAGGGCTACACCATGCAACAAATCACCATGCCGGTACGGGTCATGGCGTTGTTGGGTATCTCTACCTTAATCGTGACCAATGCCGCTGGTGGCATTAACCGCGCCTTTGAAGTGGGTGACCCGATGTTAATTGTGGATCACATCAATTTCTTGGGCATGGTGGGCATGAACCCATTGATGGGACCCAACCTAGATGAATTTGGTCCGCGCTTTCCCGCTATGGCAAACGCTTATGACCGTGATTTGGGCGAGCTCGCCCGCCAAGTGGCGCAGGCAAATGGCATCAATTTGCGCGAAGGGGTCTATTGCGCCTTGTCGGGTCCGTTCTATGAAACCCCCGCCGAACTGCGCTTCCTGCAGGTCATCGGCGCGGACGCAGTGGGCATGTCCACCGCACCGGAAGTGGTGGTGGCGCGTCACAATGGCATGCGCTCGTTGGGTATCAGTGGCATTACCAATGTGTGCGACTTGACTGGCGACAGCCCAGCCAACCACGAAGAAGTGATTGAAGCTGGTAAAGTGCTGGTGCCACGCCTAACCAAAATTTTGCGCGGCGTTTTGGCGCAAATGCCACAATAGTCTCTAAACAGAATCGTACTGCATGCTTGCCCAACTGTTGGATTTTCTCATTCGTTTTCGCCTGATAATCTTCCTTTTCATGGCGGGTGGTATGGTTTTTCTCAGTTGGGTAGCATTGCGTGCCCATCGTTTGGCGGAAGGCAGTGCGTTTAGTCTGGAACGTGAAATCAACGCCGGACGCCGCGCGTGGTCAGGGATGGGCATTCTGCTGTTGTTGGGCTTATTAGTGCTGATATTTGCCATCACCAGCCCGATTGGCAAGCAGTATTTTCCTAGTTTGCCCTACCCCACACCGGAGCCAACCCGCCCTAAACCCACCGTAACCCCGACCATTGTGGTCATTTTGCCCGGCGGTGAGCCTTCAGCCACCCCATTGGTCACGGCTACACCCACCCCCAAGCCCACCCCATTGTTACAGCCCTCCGCCGGATGTGACAATCCCAATGCGACTATCAACAGCCCATTGNNGGCGGTGCTTTCGGGCGAAGTGGTGGTGTTGGGTGTTGCCAATACTGATAATTTTGCCTTCTATACACTGGAAATTTCGACCAATATCGGCGATACTTGGCTGACCGTTTACACGGGCAACCAGAAAATATTTGGCAAGGGAGCAGAATTGGGGCGCTGGAGTACAACTGTCATTGACCTAGATCCCAACGCCGGACAGAACAATTTTGCTTTCCGCCTGACGGTGTATGATGCGCAAGGGCACAGCCCGGAACCGTGTGTGATTCCGGTGACCGTGCTTGAGCAAGCCATGCCCGATAAATAAGCTAACTACCGATAATCCGCATACTCACTCACCTTAGCCATTTTTACCCACATGAGTACTACCAAAGTAACCATTCGCCCCGCTATCTCCACCGACTTGCTTCAAATCATGGAGATGGACCACAACTACGCCACCGAATTTGGCTGGCAGATGGAACTGCGCAATGAAGACCGCACGGTCACGGTTGGCTTTCGCCAGATTCGTTTGCCGCGTTCTACCCAAGTGGTGTATGCCCGCAATCCCAAATTATTGGCAGATGATTGGACACGCAACCACCTTTTTATCGTAGCGGAAGTGGAAGGGGTGATTATTGGCTATTTGGCGCTGGCACGCGGCACTTTGCCCAACACGGCACATCTGGCAGATTTTGGCGTGGAAAGGCGGGTGCGCAGGCAAGGAATTGGCACTTCGCTGGTGGTTGCGGCTTTGGAGTGGGCGGCTCGCAATGGCATTCAGCGGGTGATAGCGGAAATGCAGTCGAAGAACTTTCCGGCGATTAGCTTTGTGCAAAAGCACGGCTTTGCTTTTTGTGGCTACAACGACAACTACTATCCCAACAAAGACATCGCACTATTCTTTTGCCGCGAACTCAAAAATTTTGGCTGAGACTGTATTCGACATGATCGGAAATAACCCTGTCATTGCGAAGCGGCGGTTTTGCCGCTGTAGCGATCTCCAAATGGTCAGCTTACCCGTCTAGCAGGAGATTGCTTTGCAAAAAATCGCTTGCAATGACAGGACAACAGTTGTTACCAATCATGGTTAGTGGCTAGCCACTCGCTACCAACTGGCATTTCCACTTTTGCTCTTGACAACTGGCTTTAAATTGCCTGATAAAAGACACAACCTACGTGAAATAAATAGCCATTTGCGTTGAAATATGAAAAAATAGCGCAATGGCAATCTTATCTTTACTCGCGTTGGTTTTTGCAATTGTTTTGGGGGCGCTCCGTCCCAAGCTGAACATTGGTTTAGTGGCGTTGACTTTGGCGTATGCCATTGGCTTTTTTGTGGCAGGTATGAAAGAAAGCGAAATTGCCAGTGCATTTCCGAGTCACCTGTTTTTGATGCTGATTGGCATCACCGCCTTGTTTGAAATCGCCCAGCAAAATGGCACGCTTCAAATCGTCTCCAACCTTTCGGTGCGTTTTGTTGGCAGTCGCCCTGCGCTCTTGCCGGTAGTGTTCTTCTTGATGAGTTTTGGGCTAGCCGCCATGGGACCCGGCAATATTGCCGCTGTTGCCTTGCTTGCGCCGGTTGGCATGTCTGCCGCCAATCGTGCCAAAGTTTCCCCCATGCTGATGACCGTTGCCTTGTGTACGGGCGCAAATGCGGGTGCGTTTTCTCCCATTGCCCCGACGGGTATCATCATGCTGGGGTTGATGCAAAAAATCGGTATAGAGTCGGAGCGTTTGCCGTGGCTGGTCTTTTTGGCGAGCGCTTTTTTGCAAACCATGAGCGCTTTGCTGGCGTATGTGCTATTTGGCGGGTGGCGTGTACCCCGCACCAATGAGTTTCCTGCCCCCACAGTGCCACTGACCCCTAACGAATTTATCTCCAAAGTTCAACGTTTCTCACAAAAAGTTGCTTTACGCTTACGTAAACGCCAGTGGCTAACTTTGCTTGCGCCTGCGCTTTTGGTCGTTGGTGTCTTATTTTTCAAAATTCCGGTGGGAACCGGTGCATTCATTTTGACCTTATTCCTACTGCTTATCAACGCGGCGGATGGTGAACGGGTGTTGAAATCGCTCCCGTGGGAAACGTTGCTGATGGTGACAGGTGTAAGCGTTTTGATAGGCTTGCTCGAAAAAACCGGCGGTCTTTTTTTGGCGACAAACTTACTAGCACAAATCGCTTCTGTTAATTGGATTAATGCCTTGCTTGCCTTTATCACTGGCATCATCTCCGCCTACAGCAGTTCATCGGGCGTGGTACTCCCCACCTTTGTTCCGCTCATTCCTAGCCTAATCGAAAAATTGGGCGGGGGAAACGCCATTGAAATGCTGATTGCCATTGCTGTCGGTTCTCACATGGTAGATGTTTCGCCCTTGTCGGTGCTGGGTACACTGTGTATTGCCGCCACACCCGAAGAAGCCGAACAACGCAAACTGTTCCGCCCGCTTTTATTGTGGGGGTTTGCGATGGCATTGGTCAGTGCTGTACTGGCGTTTATCTTCTTAGACCTATTTAATTGGGTTGCAGGCTAAAACAAAGAAGGCTTGTTCAAATACCGCTTACCTTCCGTATGAATTTCCACCGTAAGGAGTGTGGCATCTTGCACCACAAAAGTCAAGCCATTGCCACGAAAATAAAGTGTGTCTTTGCCGTGCCTTTTTTGACGTAAACGCAATTTGCTATTAATCTTTCCGACCCGATTGGACATGGCAAATTGCTCGGCGAGTTTGTCCCACAATTGGGCGCGGGTAATTGCCAAATGGGGGAAAATTCGATTCCAACGTTCAAAGAAACGTTCAAGCGCATGGTGGGTTACGGTAATCTCAACCCGATTCCCCTTTTTGTTGATGTAAGAAAGCGTTTTTTCCATACCACATTGTCTCGTTTCTGACTCAAACAAGGCATCTTATGCTTTATTTTACAGACCTATTTTGATGACGATTGTCGGAATGCCAGAAGATGGCGCTTTTCCCTTAGCCAATTGGCACAAGTCCTGACCTGCCGAATAGAAAAATTATACCGAAAAATGTTTTTCTGGGCTAGTATTTTTGCATTAAACATCGGCATATATTCGACCCGTACCGAATCCAACTGTGATTGCGGCAACCCATTTTGAAGCGCATCGGATTGTGCCGCTTGCATTCGGGCGGGTTTCAAACCCACCCCCAACACCGCAAACCCGTCCCGCGCAAACTCGCGCAGTAACTCATTTTCTGCTATCATAAAATAAACGTTACCCCCGCTTTTCTGAATGGAAACTATCATGCAAGAAAAATTAACCGAACTGAAAAACCACCTCCTAGAGTCCAATGACTTGGGCATGATTGGCTCACTGCTCAATTGGGACCAAAGCACCTACATGCCCCCGGCAGGCGCCGCCAGTCGGGGCAGACACATGGCATTGTTGGCAAGATTGGCTCACGAAAAAGCGACAGACCCGGTCATAGGCAAATTACTCGATGAGCTTCAGCCCTGGGCAGAGCAATTGCCCTACGATTCCGATGACGCCGCCACCGTGCGGGTGGCACGCCGCAATTTCGAGCGTCAGGTCAAAGTTCCTGCTCACTTGTTAAGTGCGTTTTATGAGCATATTGCAGTGACCTATCAAGCTTGGACCCGTGCCCGCCCCAACAACGATTTTGCCAGCCTTCAGCCCTTGCTCGAAAAAACGTTGGACTTAAGCAGGCGCTACGCCGAATGCTTTGCGCCGTTTGACCACATTGCCGACCCGCTGATCAATGAAGCTGACTTTGGCATGAAAGCCGCCTCCGTGCGCAAACTGTTTGGGCAACTGCGTGCCGAATTGGTGCCGTTGGTGCAAACCATTGCCAGCCAACCCGTGGCAGATGACTCTTGCTTGCGCCAGCATTTCCCAGAGAGTGCCCAACGCGCCTTTGGCGAGTCCATCATCCGCGATTACGGCTTTGACTTTAATCGGGGACGCCAAGACACCACACATCACCCATTTATGACCAAATTCGCCAGCGATGATGTGCGCATCACCACCCGCTTTGACGAAAACGATTTGAGCGGCGGGCTGTTCAGCACCCTGCATGAGTGTGGCCATGCGCTATACGAATTGGGCATCAACCCCGCCTATGAAGGTACGCCCTTAGATGGCGGCGCATCGGCGTCNNTTCTACCGTGCCATCAACAAGGTGCAACGCTCGCTCATCCGCACCGAATCCGATGAAGTGACCTACAACCTGCATGTGATTATTCGCTTCGATTTGGAACTGGCACTGCTGGAAGGTTCATTGGCAATTAAGGATTTGCCCGAAGCTTGGCATGCCCGCTATGAAAGCGATTTGGGACTGCGTGCCCCTAGCGATGTGGACGGTTGCCTGCAAGATGTGCATTGGTATGGCGGCGCGATTGGCGGCGCATTTCAGGGTTACACCATCGGCAACATCCTGAGTGCCCAATTCTATCAAACCGCTGTCAATGCCCACCCCACCATCCCCACAGAAATTACGCATGGGCAATTTGCCACTTTGCACGGCTGGCTTAAGGACAACCTATACATTCATGGGAGCAAGTTCACCGCGCCAGAGTTAATTCGCCGCGTAACAGGCACAGACCTAGACATTCAGCCCTATATCCAATATCTCAAGCAAAAATACGGTGGTTTGTATCCGCTATACTAAGCACAGCCAGAGATTGCGGGTTTTTGCTTTTTG
>DKKK01000215.1 GCA_002455215.1 Anaerolineales bacterium UBA6668
ATCCCATCTCCCGTATTCCATATTCCACTTACGCCAAGCCCAGCGCCACGCACAACTCGGCGTTTTGCAGGGAGCCGCCAGCCGCACCTTTGATGGTGTTGTGTGAGAGAACGACATACTTGATGTGTAAAATTTCATCTTCGCGTACCCGCCCAACTACGGTGGTCATGCCTGCACCGGCATCGCGGTCACGGCGGGGTTGTGGGCGGTCTGCTTCATCCCGCACAATGATGGCGGGGTTGCCGGTGCTAGGTAGTTCTTGCACAAGGGCATCTGCCTTAAAGGAGCGCATGGCGGCAATCACATCTGCTGGGCTGACTGGGGTACCCAGTTCAGCGGTGACGCAGACCAAGTGTCCATCCAGTACCGGCACGCGGTTGGTATGTGCCGAAATGCGAATATCGTACTCGGCAATGCGCTCGCCTTGTAAACTGCCCAACATTTTGCGGGGTTCAGCCGCCAGTTTAGATTCTTCCCCCCCGATGTAAGGGACAACATTGTCAATTAGGTCTAGACTGGGTACGCCGGGATAACCTGCGCCGGAAGCCGCTTGCATGGAGACGGCAAACACGGTTTTGACGCCAAAATTTTGCACCAAAGGCTTGAGCGAGACGGTAAAACCGGTACTGGTGCAGTTGCTATTGCACACGATGCTCCCACTCCAGCCGCGTAATTGTCGCTGTGTACGCACCAGATGGGCGTGCTCTGCGTTGACTTCGGGGATGAGCAGGGGCACATCTTCTGCCATGCGGTAGGAACTGGCATTGGAAAAAACTTGGTGTCCAGCTTGGGCAAATTCGGGTTCGGCAGTTTTTGCCATGTCGGTGGGTAGGGCGCTGAAGACAATATCGGCATCAATGTCNNACTCCGGCATATCGCCAGCCAAAACCCAGCGGCAACCATCTCCATAGGTGCCGCCCACCGTGCGGTCTGAGCCGGTCAGCGCGGTAACTTCAAACCACGGGTGTTTATCCAATAATTGGACAAAACGCTGACCAACTGCGCCTGTTGCGCCCAATACTGCGACTTTTCGTTTATTTGACATGAGATTTCCTTGCTGTTATTGAACTAAATTTGCTGATTTAATTTTCACCCACAATTAATTCATGGATGGTGCGTACACTTTCATCGGCATCGGTGGCGCTGGTGACCAAGCTAATGGCACATTCGCTGGAGCCTTGCGCAATGGCGATGATGTTTAAGCCTTTGTTGCCCAGAGCGCTGAAAATGCGTCCCGAAACGCCCGGCGTGTGTTGCATACCCGACCCCACTACGGTAACAATCACCACATCGTCTAGCGTGAGAATACTGTCAATATCGCGGCGATGCAGTTCGCGTGAAAATTCTTCTTCAAGAGCGGTAACTACGCGCCGTCCATCACTGGTGGGTACAGAGAAGCAAATACTTTGTTCACTGGAGGCTTGGGTAATTAAGGTGACGCTGGCATGAGCGCGGGCAACTGCGCCAAAGGTGCGGGCGGCAATGCCCTGCACGCCAATCATGCCACGTCCTTCCACTGTAATCATCGTTTGCCCTTTGATGGCGGTAACCGCTCGCAAGGGGCTGATACTATCGGTGGGAGAACCATCTGGCACGATGAGTGTGGCTTCGCCATTTGGGTCAAAAGTGTTCTTCACCCATAAGGCTGTACCGCTTTCCAAGACCGGACGGATGGTTTTGGGATGCAAAACCTTTGCCCCGTAGTAAGCCAGTTCGCTCACTTCGCGGTAGGTCACTTTGGGCAGGGTGCGAGCGTTCTTAACCACACGCGGGTCACCGGTCATCACGCCGGGTACATCGGTCCAAATCCACAATTCATGACTATCCGTACATGCGGCGACAATTGCCCCGCTATAGTCCGACCCACCCCGTCCGAGTGTAGTGATTGCGCCGTGCTCGGTTGCGCCCAAAAAGCCGGTGATAACTGGTACACTACCGGCTTCCAAGAGCGGGTTTAAGCGAGTTTGGGTGATCTGGCGGCTGATGAGCATATCGGGGCTGGCAGATTGGAAGACCGAGTCGGTGCGAATTAGTTCGGTTGCCAACACTGCTTCGGCAGAAACGCCAATCTCGCGCAAGTGAGCGGCAACCACATGGTAGTTGATACGCTCTCCCAAGCTGGAAACCACATCCATTGCACGTGGGCTGGCTTCCCCCAAAATTTCAATTGCATGGCACAGTGATTTAAATTCGTCAATGTGCGCGGTTAAGCGTCCATACGCGTGGTCTTGCTCGGCTTGGCTGGTGAGCAGTTCAAAAATGACATCGCTGTGCATACGGGTTAGCTCATCGGCAATGCTCTGGTAACGTTTGCTTTGCCCAAGTATTGCCGCTTGCGTGCCTTCGATGAGCAAGTTGGTGACTTTGGACATGGCAGAAACTACCACAATCACATTTTGCCAGTCTGCTTTGGCAGATTTTATCAACTGAGCGGATTGACGAATGGCAGAAACACTACCGACCGAAGTGCCGCCAAATTTCATGGTGAGCGTTTTGTTCATTTGATGAATACCTTTTTTGAAGTTAGATTTTTAATCAAAAAACGCGGAGTTTTGGGCTCCGCGTTTGTGTGTGTAGTAAGCTTTTTTTCTACCCATGACAAAACAACGGAGCATTGCAGACCGTAGTCAAAGTCATAGTAGTCGTGGTAACATTGAAAAACATGTTGGTTTTTTCCAAAAATTAATTAACGAAATATTACCATAGCCGATTTGAGAAAGTCAAGCACTTCGCAATTTCAGCAACATTTCGATAGGAACGCGATACACTTGGTGTCCGCAATAGCCGACCATTGTTTCTGCGCTCGTCATTGCGTTCCAGATTGCTTCTTCGGTGGCATCTGCGGTGGCGTCAAACAAGTCGTTTAGGTTGTTGTGGTTCACCATCTGTACCGTTTGCAAGCGGTCACTTGGTTCGGTTAGGTGGTTACCTGTGGAAAACGCTAAGAATAAATCGCCACTGCTGTTGTAGCCGGACCCGCCCACGCGTGCCAGCCCAATGGTTGCCCGCCGTGCCAGCCGTTTGCACTGTACCGGCAAGAGCGGCGCATCGGTGGCAATGATGACAATGATGGAACTGGATGATGGTGGGGTTTTCCAGGGGGCAGGCACGCGTGCAATGGGAATCTGTTCGCCCACTGCGATTCCGTTTAGGCGCAGGTTGGGGCGCAAGCCGTAGTTGGCTTGCACCAGCACGCCCAATGTGTATGTTTGCCCAGCCACCTGCACCAACCGACTGCTTGTGCCAATGCCGCCCTTAAATTCATGGCAAATCATGCCGGTTCCGCCCCCTACATTGCCTTCCGCTACTGCACCCCCCCGCGCATTGGCAAGCGCTTCCCGCACGTGGGCTTCTTGTACATGGAAGGCATTGATGTCGTTCAGCACGCCGTCATAGGTTTCGGCGACTACCGGCAATAGGAAGCCATCCAAATCGCCACGTTCTTCGCATACCTTTACCAGCGTATCGCGCACCAAGCCCACCTGATGGGTGTTGGTCAGCCCGATGGGTGAACCCAACATGCCAGATTCTTCTAGCCAAGCAATGCCCGTCATTTCGCCATTGCCATTAAAGCTGTGATAACCGGCAAAGGCGTAGTCGTGCCAAATGTCGCCGTTGCGCGGCACAATCAGGGTAACACCGGTGCGGGCAATGCGGGGTGTATCCGCTAGCAGGGTACTGTGTCCAACCAGTACAGCCGGCACATCCGTGATGGCATTGTGCGCTCCGGTTGGGAATCTGCCGATGGTAAAGCCGAGTTCTCGTAGGCGGGGCATGGCTAAGCGAGTAAACCCAACGCTACATCGGGGCGGTCGGTAAAAATGCCGTCAATGCCCCAATCAAAAAATTGGCGCATTTCGGTGGGGTCGTTTACGGTATAAGAAGCCACCTTTAATTGTCGGGCGTGGCATTTTTGGATAAATTCGGCAGAGATTTGCTTGTTTTCGGGATGGCGGGCTTGGTGTGGGATGAATGGGGCAAACCAAGCGTGTGCCAGCCACGGGGATTGGAAAGTTCCGGTAAGCAGTGACAGGGGAATACTGGGTTGTAGGCGATGTGCGCGGCGCAGGTTTGCCGGGTGAAACGATGAGAAAAATACCTGCTCCTGCATTTTCATCCGATTTACCAGTTCTACCACCTTCTCTACCAAGCGGTCGTTTGGCGTTTCATAGTTGGTCAGTTCCACATTCACCAGTAGTTTTCTGCGTGCCAAGTCAAACACTTCAGTTAGGGTGGGAATGCGTGTTTTGGCAAACTGTGCTCCCTTCCATGCACCGGCATCCAGCTTTTTTAGCTCTGCCAACGACTTTTGCCAAACATTGCCCTTGCCGTTGGTGGTGCGGTCGAGTGTTGGGTCGTGGTGTACCACCACAAAGCCATCTTCAGAGAGTTTGGCGTCCAATTCAATGGCGGGTGCGCCTATTTTAATGGCTAAATCAAAGGCGGGCAGGGTGTTTTCGGGTGCATCCCAGCTTGCGCCGCGGTGGGCAATGACTTTTGGAAAATTTAGCATAGCAACAGTTAGGAATTAACAGTGGGTTTGGGAACGTCAACGATTTGGGTGTGGTAAATGCCAGAATGCCCGGAAACCAAATAGGCAGAAAAACAGGCGATGGCAAGGTAGATGGCAGAGCCAGCGCCAAACAATTCAATACCCATCAGCACACAGGCGAGGGGTGTGTTGCTAGCGCCAGCAAAAACGGCTACGAACCCCAATTGTGCCATCCATTGCGGGTCTATGTCAACCCATTTGCCCAATGTGTGCCCCAGCGTTGCCCCCATCACAAAAAGCGGCGTGACTTCGCCACCCACGAAGCCACTGCCTAGCGTGAGCGCGGTAAACATCAATTTGAGCGCAAAGGCATACCACACGACGCCTTCCGCTTGCATACTGGCTTGGATGAGCGGCAAGCTCAAGCCTAGCGTATCGCGTGAACCGACCAGCAGGGCGGCGGCGAGTAGTAATACGCCCCCTAGCATGGGGCGGGCAGGGGGATAGGGAATGTAGTCAGAAAAGCTTTGTTTAATGCGGCGAGTGAGCCAAACAAATGCACGGCTGGTTAGCCCAAAGACCATGCCCGCCAATCCGCTCAGTAGGATCAACTGCCATTGCAGGGGAACACTTACCATGCTAGGGTAGTGGGAATGGCTAGCTCCTAGCCAGCGGGCTGTCCAATCGCCCACGATAGCGGCGGTTAGCGACATGAGAAAGCCTTCGTACCTGACCCGTCCGATGGCAGATACTTCCATACTAAAAACAAAACCAGCCAGCGGTGTGCCAAATACTGAAGCAAACCCACCGCTTACACCCGCCCGCAGGAGCTTCCCGCGCTCCACCCCAGACACTTTCAGCGCGGTACTTACCCACTCGGCAAGGCTAGCGCCCATCTGCACGGCTGTTCCTTCCCTGCCCGCCGAACCGCCCACCCAATGGGTTAAGAGCGTGCCGAGCAATACCAGCGGGGTCATGCGGCGCGGGATGCGGTCGTCAACTTGGCGGTTAAGCGCACCCACCACCAGATGACTGCCCTGACTGGCTTTGCCTGCCCAGTAGTAGTATAAACTTCCCACCGCCAGCCCACCCAATGGCAGGAGGTAGACCCACCCGCGCTGGGCTAACCGCAATTCTGTTACCCATTGCAGGCTTATTAAAAAAACAGCGGATGCCACCCCAGTCAGGATGCCGACCCAACAGCCAAACAGCAGGTCACGAAGAATGGTGCGTCCCGTGGAAAGCGGAGTGGCAACGATGTGCAAAGTGCGGCTTACCCTTCCACGCCAAATTCAGCCAGCCACAGTTCCAGTACAATCAGCACCCAAACGTGCATATACAAGCCCAGCCCCGCCAAAAAGTTTTGCCACAAATTTTGCACGGCTTGCGGGTTAAATAGACCGCGCTGGCGGACGGTGTTCGGGTGCAGGGTGGCTTCGGCAACTGGGCGCAGTTCATTGCGTAGCCAACTGGCTACCGGCATTTCAAAACCTTGTTTGCGCTTTTCAATCACTTCAATGGGCAAAATATCGCGCAGGACACTGGTCAGCAAGGCTTTGGGTGTACGCCCTTGTAGGCGCAACTCGCCCGGAATGTTATGCACAAATTCGAGCAATGGGTGGTCAATAAATGGTACACGCACTTCAAGCGAGTGTGCCATGCTCATAGCATCGCTGTCGCGTAGTAAAGTGTGCGCCATATAGCCTTTCAACTCCATCCGGCTCACTTTCGCCACAATATCCTGCTCCATTGCCCAATCAAACTCGGCAAGGCAAGTGCGGCTGTCGGGAAAGGTAGATGCTTGGGCGTATAAGGCTTGTTTGGCAGGTTCGGTGAACAGGGTGCGGGTGCTAGTGTAGCGCCCCAGAAAATCACCGAGCAAGAAATCCGGCACGCGGCGCAGGCTGGCACGGTTTAGCACGCTAAATGNNACTCGGCCGGCTTTAGCCGCTGATGCCAAATTTCGGCTTGTTGTAGGGAGCGGAATTGCGGGTAACCGGCAAATAGCTCATCGCCGCCCAGCCCGGAAAGGGTTACCTTAACCTGCTGGGCGGCGGAACGGCTCACCAACCAGGTGTTTAACCCATCACCGGTAGGCTGATCCATCCCGCGTATATATTCAGGCAGGGCAGACAATACTTGCGCCCCATCTACTTGCACTTCGGTATGGTCGGTATTGAATCTTTCGGCGGTAATGCGGGCGATACTCCGCTCGTCTATGCCTGTCCCTTCACTGCCAAACCCAACCGAAAACGTCTTTAGCCGACTGCCGCTTTGTTTTGCCATAACCCCGACCACCGCGCCGCTATCAATGCCACCCGAAAGAAACGCTCCCACCGGTACATCGGCAATCATACGTAGGCGAATCGACTCTTCCAGCAGACGGCGAAGCTCGCTTTGGATTTCCGGCAATGCCAGACGGGTGGGCTGATGAACGGGCAAATCCCAATAGCAATGGGTGTGAATTTGCCCATTTTGCCAAGTAAGCGTGTGACCGGGGAGCAATTGTTGCACGCCTGCCAGCAGGGTGTGCGGGAAAGGTACAGACCAAAATGTCAGGTAGTGGTGCAAGGCTGTGTGGTTCAGGCGTGGTTGCACCCACCCGCTAGCCAGAATGCCCTTCAACTCACTGGAAAATACCACCCCTTGTGGGGTTTCAGCGAAGTACAGCGGCTTTTTGCCCAAGCGGTCACGGGCGGCAAACAGTCTTTGGGCGGGCATATCCCAGATTAAGAAGGCAAACATCCCGCGCAGGTGGTTTACACAGGCTGACCCCCACTCCATGTAGGCGTGTAGAATGACTTCGGTGTCGGAGTGGGAAAGAAAGCGGTGTCCGGCGGCTTCTAGGGTGCGCCTAATATCGGCAAAATTATAGACTTCGCCATTATAGGCAATGATGAAATTACCGTCCGGGCTGGGCATGGGCATGTGCCCGGCGGGGGAAAGGTCAATAATGGCTAGGCGCGTGTTGACAAGGGTGACAGGCGTGCCATGCGGACTGCTCCACACGCCCCAGTCGTCTGGTCCGCGGTGGCGGATTGCCTGCGCCATTTTCTCGCCAAGCGTTTTGTCCGAAATACCAATTAAGCCGGAAATGCCACACATGATTGGGTAGGGTTATGATAGATTGAATTTTCGAGATGAAACGATTTGCCACGCCAGATCGCCCCCTACGCCCACCAGAACGCACAGAAAGGGCAGGGACGGGATGGCATAGCGGTAAATGGATTGTAGGAAAATCGGGGAGAAGAGCAAAAACCCGATTGCCGCCGGTGGGCTGAGAAAGAGCAGGAGCGTGATAGCCCAGCCCAAACGCTGTGCGAACACGCGCATTAGCCAGAGCCCTGCCACGCCAGCCAAGAGCCCACCCATTAGGAGATACCAATCGGGTAGTTTATTTGCTAATAAAGCGGGCAAAGTGTTTGGGTCGAGCGGGGATAAGTTTAAGTACACATGGTTGGTGGTTGGCTCAATGAAACCGTAATAGACATTAGACGGCAACCACGGAATCAGCCAGTTATCGGCATTGCGGGCACTACGCATTAACAATTGCCAGCCAATTACTGGGTAGTAGCTCACCAAAAGTAAAAAGATAACAAAGGAAAAATTGTAACGTCTGTTTGTCAGCCATAAAGCCAACAGCAATAAGGCAACCAGTGGCGCTTGTTGCAAGCGAAAACTTAGCAAGCCACCCAGCAGACAGCCCAAAACAACCACTTGCCAAAGGCGGTCTGCTTTTTGCACGAGTAAGAACATGTAAAATGCGAGTATACCCAAAAAGGCAGTGATGCCATCCGGCACCATCTGAAGCCAGGCGACAGCCGGAACATAGGGTCCCCGCACGACCTTTTCTGCGGGGTGAAAACCTAAAACTACCCAAATCAGGATTGGCATCAGCGCCCACAACCCGGCAGAAAGGTACGCCCAGCGCCATTTTCGGGTGAGCAGGTGAACGCACCATCCAACCACAAAAACAGATAACGGCGCGAGTATCAAGCCCTGCAGGCTCACTACCCAGGGTAAAAGTGCTTCAAAGCTACCGCTGTTGGTCAATCGCATCAGCCCAGAAAGTACCAGCGGATACCCGATTTGCACAGCGTAGGCTTGGTAGTCGCGGTTTAGGATGGATTGAGCATACTGTAGGTAGTAGTCTTGGTCGCCCCCGTGGTGGAAATACCAGCCCTGATGCGACCAAAGTGGGGGAATTTCCACCACCAGCAAGAGTACAATGGTTATGCGCACCAGTGCAAAGCCCAACAATATTAAGGGCGGGGGGAGAATGGCGAGTTTACGGAAAAATGCTGGCATAAGTGGGTGAGCAAGCTTACCAAGGCACACAATTTTGGGTGATGGGGCAAGCGAAATAAGGCAATTGAATGAAAAAAATCATAATCAAATTCAGCACGAGCCAAAAGCCAATGCTTCCCAATGCCAGCCATTTGCGCCAGTTGACTAGTGGAAACTCCCAAATGGTAAAGCAAATCATTAAACACATGGGGAGGATGGAGGTGGAGAGATAGCGGCTGGAGGCGTAGGCAAATGGATTTGCACGGCTGGGAAAAATCAAAATAGTGAAGACGCCAAACGCCACATATCCCACCAAAATTAGCCAAATGTAAAAACGGCTAAGCCTGCTGGTTGAAAGTCTCGCCCTTTGGAAGAAAATGCGAAAGGTTTCATATAGCACAATTAGCCCTAAGAGTGAAACAGTCGGTAACATCGCCCAGCGTGGCAAGCCCGGTACATAACCAGAAAAACTGGCGATGAAAGTAGACATCAATCCGCGTGAGCCAGTGATGAAGGCAGGCAAAGCACGTCTCCAGTCCAAAACGGCGTTTAGGTAGGATTGACGAATACCATCATTGACTCCCCCCGGCACGACCAGCCAGCCTTGCGAGAAATCTCCATTATCCAGCAGGTTTGGAAGTGAGCTAGGAAGATGTTCGCCTTGTAAAAATGCCTGACGTAAGGTTGCCAGTTCATTCTGGTCTGCGCTGGCAATCATTTGTAACTGGGCAAAATCGGCACTAGGGAGCAGGCGCAATTCGGCTTGTGGGATTGATACCGCTTGGCTGGTTTGTATCCAAAAGGCTTGCCAATCGGCTGAATTGGCTAAAGGACTGCCTTCTAATGATAACTCGCTCAAACGAAGGAGTTTGGCTGAGTCTGCCGGAACTTGATTCGTGCGTACCCAACCCCAAATGGCGATTTGTTTTCCCTGTGCAGTTCGCCAACGGCTTGGCAAAATCTGTTGCAATGCGGCTGTATCCGTAACACGGACATAAGTTTCAAATTTCTCAGATGGGTTTGTTTGGCGATTGGCTAAAAATTCTCGCCCCAAATATTCTTGCGATGGCAAGTACCAATACGCCGTGCCACAGCAAAAACGGGTGCCAAAGGTAAATAAGAGCGCGAAGCCTGTCACGCTAACAAAAATTGCCATTGGAATGCGCAACCTTCGCAGTGAGAACAAGACAGCAAGCGCAGAAATCGCTATCATTGGGGCAACTGTAAACTTGGTGAAGATTGCGATTGTAGAAACAAATGCAAACCCCATCAAGGGGAAGAGCCGCACCCCTTTTTGAATCAACAGCAAGCTGAAATATAAAATGCCACAACTCCACACCCAGACATAAGTATCAGTGGAGACAACCCCCAAACTGTTGACCAAGATGGGTGTGAGTAATAATAGGAAAGGCAGAAAAAAATTTTTTTTGTCGGATGGGTGCAGTAATTGCGATACCTTAATTAAAAAGAAGGAGCTAGTGACGATAGCAAACAGCGCCGAAAGGATTCTCTGCCAGTACACCCGTTCAGCAATGCCCCAATCGCCCCACACAAGCGTTTGTAACGCTCCCATCAGCCAGTAAAAACCGCGGTAACTGTCTAAGATAAAATAAAAATATCGTCCTTGTTCGTAATATTGCAATGCAGAATCGCCCAGTGGCGACATGTACTCGGCGAGCTGTGGGATTTGTACGCCAGTGACGGGCAAAGCCAAGCGGGTGCGAAATTGGTCGGCATAGCCCAAAATGCGAGCCATGTGAATGGTTTCATCTACAAACCCGCCTTGCTTGATTCCCAAAGGCATTTGTGCAATTTGGATGCTCACCATAACTGCCACAACCAAGACCCAACCCCAGTCGCTCATCTTGCTATTCATCAATAATCGCTTCATATCTCGCATTACTCATACCACGGGATTTCAGTTATCAAATAGGTAAACTCTTGTACAGCACGTGCCCGCATAAACTTGGCAGGGCGACCGGCTACAATGCTAAACGGGGCAACATCTTTGGTGACCAATGAACCTGCCGCCACCACTGCGCCTTTTCCGATAGTGACGCCGGGCAAAAGGGTGACTTCAGAGCCAATCCAAGCGCGTTCTTCAATGACGATGGGGGCATTGCGGCGGGCACTATCCGCATCGTCGGGGTCGTGGTCACTGGTGTAAAGACTCACTCGATGCCCAAACACCACATGGTTGCCGATGGTGATACTGGCGCCGACCACCCAAAACGAATCGTAGGGGATAGAGCAGTGCTCGCCAATGTGAATTTCGTGGAACTTGTCGCCAGTAAATTTTGCGCCCCGCCCAATGCTAGATTCCTTGCCAAGCTGAATCTTGCAAAAGTGCCGATAAAAGGCTTTTCGCACGTGCCAAAAAGGGGTGTTGGCAATGATGGTGTTCAGGAACCAACTGCGTAGCAGACCTACCAATGGGATTCCGATGTGTTGGTTTAAGAAAGAGCGCATGAAGTGGTGAAAGTTATAAAAATCATTTGCGTATCAAGCGTATTGCCGCAAGCAAAGTGTTGCGTTCCCAGAGCGCTAGGATCGCGCCAAAGGGGATTGCCATTGCCAAAACTTTCACTGCCATTATAGCCCAAAATGGCAGGCTAGGGGGAAGCAAACCAACTAGCCATAACCCGAATGCCAACCCAATGCACATTGCAACACTCGGTAGCAGATACACCTGCCAAAGTGGTTCACCTGTGGCATGCTGGAGATACCACTCAGCAAGCAACCAACCCGCCAACGCCATCACACTCACCACCACCGACACCCCTGCCGCGCCCCAAAACCACACGGCAGGTATGCCCGCCAACACCAAAATCACCGCTTGTAGGGCGGTTGTATTGCGTGCCGCTTTCTCTTTCTTTAAAACCCACAGTGCTTGGATGATATTTTGGTACAGTGGACGAGTCAAAATAAAGCCAGACATCAAGCGGAAAAGGGGTACAACAGGTGGCCATTTGGGACCCATCAAGATAAGCACCACTTCTTCGGTTGCCAACAAGGCTACGCCACTGGAGAAAGCAATTAAATACACCAAGAGCCATGTTAGTTGGCGATAAACTGCCAGAAAGCGTTCCTTCCCTTCGCGCAAGGCGCTGGCATACAAGGAAAGCGCGATGCTCCCGATAAAACCCGCAAAGACATCCATCGGCATTTTTCCGGCATTGTAAGCGCGGCTGTAAAACGCGGGAACGGTGCCCCCTGCTCCCAACCATTCCGGTTGGCGGCTTTTTTTTACATTGCCCACCAGCCAGTCATCAAATTCGTACACCACCTTGCCGAGCAAACCATTCGTCCACATCAAATAGCCAGAGCGCAATAACACGCGTGCCGAGTCGCGGTCAAACTTCCACTGCGGCAGGAAGCGCGTATGCCACAAAACCCCGATGGCAGGGATGATGCCCGGAATGAGTGTAGTTGCCAACACGGCAGGCAAATACCAGCCGAGCCAAGCGAAAGTGATGGGGATGGCAAAACCTAGTACGGACTGCACAAAAGTAAACCCGCTCAAAGTTTGGTATTGCAAGCGTTTTTCGGTCAGGTAGCGGGAAGTAGAAGCAAATGCCTGAAATTGGTAGAGCGTCAGCAGGATGAAAATAAAAATCCACACCTGTGGGGCTGGCTTGATGCTAGCGGGAAGCAACAGCCAAGCCAAGCCGGCAAGCGGGAAGGCTAGGGCGGCAGTGGCGTTTTCCAACCAAAAATGTGTACTCAGAAACGCGTGGTCATCACTGCCGGAGATGACAGCAGGCGAGAAGTCGAAACGGAAAAAATTTAGGTAGGATGTCCACGGCGTGGCGATGGCAAGCACCGTCCAGTACTCTGGGGCAATCAGCCGATACAAAATCATGCCGCCCAAAAAACCCAGCCCAAATTGTAGGTATTGGGCTAAGGCGGTGAACAATGCGCCGCGTGCAATGTGTTGGGAATTTTGCGACATGGCTATTACAATGTTTGTAAAAATTCGAGCGTTTGCCGGGCAATTTGTGCGTGAGTGTAAGTGTTCAGCACCCGTTGGCGTCCGGCTTGGGCAAGTGCCTTGCGCTCGGCGGGGTTTTTGCACAGCTCAGACAAGGCTTGACGTAGGGCAAGGGCATCTCCTTCCGGCACAACCCGCCCAGCAGTCCCAATCACATTCGGAATCTCTGCCGAAGACGACCCAACCACTGCTACCGCACAACTCATCGCTTCTATTAATACATGCCCAAATTGCTCCAGCCAAAAGGGCGTGCTGAGCGATGGTAGGACAAACACATCCAGCGCATTCATCCACTCGGCAATCTGGCTGTGGGGCACACTTGCCTGCAAGTGGAGCATTTGCCCGCTGGGTAAGTTTGCCCCCCAGTGTGCCAAAGGCTCTTTCAGTGCCCCGTTCCCGATCATCAGCAAGTGGAAGCCACTTTGCCAGCCCTGTAGTGCGTCCATCAACACCTGCAACCCTTTTTCGGGCACTAACCGACCCGCATAGCCAATCAAGGGGCGTGGGTCGTCCGGTGCGATACCCAAAGCGGCACGTACTTTAGCGCCTGAGTCGGGGTTAGGGGCAAAGGCTTGTTCGTCCACCCCAAGCTGTGGCAAAACCAAAATGTTGCCGCCAAAGCCATTTTGGCGCAAAATATCGGCGGCGGCTTGGTTGCCAGCAATTGCCCCGGCACTCTGGCGCATATTCCAGGCTTCCAATGCTCGCAAAGGCTGGCGCGGGCGGTACGGAATGTTCCACCAAGTGAAAAATACGGCTTTGGCTTTTGGCACAAAACGATTGCGTGCCATCAGCAGTTGGGTGTAGCTAAATGCGCCGGGACCATTTTCTGCCACAATCACATCAGGACGCTGACTAGGCAGGTGGCAAGCACTGGAAAGATAGACAAAGCGCATCTCATTACCGGGCAGTACAATGCGCGTGGGCAAAAGCTCAAAATTTGCTTGCGGGTCTTGATGGGGATACACGCTTCCCAGTACCGGCTCGCGCCAAAGGTGTGGCGTGATGCAGGCAAGGTGGCTCACCGCCGGCAGTGCGGCAATAGCGGTCAGTTTCTTTTGGTTTTCATTGACCAGATAGGTGTGGGATGCGTAAAATAGGCGCATGACGATTTGNNTTCGGCATACGTGCTGAATATCGAACTGCGCTTTTTTTCTAAGAGAAAGGGGCAACTTTCATCCGAGTCGAATAGAGAGTTGCCCGCCAAGTCGGTGCTAGGTTCGGTAGGAAGGTCTGCTTTTGGTGGTTGGGAAACGCAATGAGAACCTGTCTTGGGTGGTGGTGGCTTGGCTTACTTGCGAGAACTTTTTAGCTCCTGAAAGCCTTGCCAAAAGCCCACTTGCCAACCAGCAATATCCAGTGTGTGCGCCCAAGCTAGCGGTAGCCAATCTGCCCAGCCATATTTGGAATATTTGACCAGCTTTGCCGAGTGCCACAACATCGGCACAATGGTGCCAATCAGCAAGGCTGTACCCAGCCAAGTTTTTGCCATGCGCAAATCAGAAAGGGGCTGTTTTTCGTGACCAAATACGCGGTAGGCACTTCCCCTTCCCCGTCCCACACGTTGTTTCCAATACCCATCCAGCGTATCAGGGGCGATGTGTTCCACCACAATTTCGGGTGCCCATACCCGCTTGAAGCGTGCCTTCATTTCGTCCCCAAAAATGGCATCTTCACCGGAAGCACCGGGAAATACTTCGGGGAAGCCGCCCACCGCAAGCGCGGCTTGGGTACGGCAAGAGTAGCCTTCGGTCCACTCGATGACTTCTGGATGGTCGGAATATTGGTAGTGGTGCATGGTTTGCACATAGCGGGGAAAAACCTTGTCGTAATTGCTCACATGCGCTTCTACCAGCACATAATCTGCGCCTTTTTCGTAGTATTGCCAGATTTTTTTCGCAAACGCTTTTGGCAGTTGTACATCGGCGTTGAGAATGACGGTTACTTCGCCGCGAGCTTGGCGCAAGCCAATATTGCGGGCGCGTGCTACGCCACCATTTTGTTCGAGCGCTAGCAAGCGCACGCCTTTGGGCTCATACGCTCTCACTACCGCGCAGGTGTTATCTTTCGAAGCATCATCCACCACCAGTACTTCAAAGCTGTCAAAATCAAGCGCACATGCCGCATCCAGGGTTGGGCGGATGTCTTGCGCTTCATTGTAGGTAGGAATCAGGACGGTTAATTTCATGTCAGTTTTTTGAAAAATAAGATGGAAAAATCGCGCTCAAACTGGCGTACATTTTAGCCTGCACGGCAGGTACGCTCAGTGTTTGAGCCACATACTTTACCGCACTTTCGGACATTTGTGGGCGCAAATTGGGTTCTTGCCAGAAGCGCAAAATGGCTTGGGCAAAGGCAGTTGGGTTGTCGTTTTCGACCAGAATGCCCGCGCCACTGGCAGAGATGGTGGCTTCCGGTCCCCCACAGCGCGTAGAAACCACTGGTAAGCCACACGCCATGCCCTCCATTGCGGCAATCCCTAACCCTTCTTGATGGGATGGCAGTACGAACAATGCGGCAGTTTGCAAGCGTTGGCGCAAAGCGGTTTCGGAAAGTTTTCCGGCAAAGTCAATTTTGTCGCGGATGCCAAGTTGTTCAGCTAGGAGGGTTTGATGGGCTGTGGGCGTATCACCGACCAGCACCAAGCGCAATTCGGGGCGTTGCGCCTGCGCCAGAGCAAAGGCGTGCAACAACATGGGGATATTTTTGCGTGGGTCTTGCAAACGGGAAACAAAAATGAGCTCATTGCGTTCAGCGGGTGGGGAAACGGCTGGTGCTAGCTGGGTGGTGTCTATTGGGTAAGGCATTACTTCCATTTTGGCAGAAACAGTCGGGTGAAATTGCACGAGTCTTTCTGCGGTGTACTCGCTGAGCGCCCACACCCTTGCCGCACCGTCCAGCACCTGCCTTTCCAAGTGCCGCAATTTTTGCATGAGAGCAGAGTCTGCCAAAATGCCTGCCGCCCAAGCATCGCGGTCTGCCCGTCCGATTAGCTCATCTTCATATACAGTGGCAAGCCAAACGACAAACGGCAGGCGGCTGGCGCTGGGCAAATAGGCCAATGCCGTATGTGCCGCACCGGAAGTGGCAATGCGAATGGGGGCAGAGAGTGCGCCGCGTGCCAGCCAGTGGGGCAAATGCCAACTTTGCCAAAACGAAACCGGATAGCGCGGAATGGCTAGGCAATCCATTCCCAATTTGAGTGTTCTGTGTGGCAGTGGGTGGCGCAAAAAATAAGGGAGTAGCTCGGCTCTGCGGGTGGGAGTACTCTCGGCATCGGTGTACACCACCTGTGGGGTATGTCCTGCTTGCACCAGTAGGTCATAGATTGCCCGTGTTAGGCGCGGCACGCCCCCGGCAAACGGTTCGATAGAGAGAATACTTGCCTTTGCCATTTTATGCGTGTAGGGTGGCGTAGTGTTGGCGTACTTCCTGTGCGTAGTGTTCCCAAGTAAATTGTTGTACCCATTGATGGGCGTTTTGCCCCATTTGCACGCGCTCGTTGGGGTGGTGGTACAGCCATGCCAGCTTTTCTTGCAAGGCAGGCACATCTCGCACCGCCGTCACAAAGCCATCCACCCCATCTCGGATATCGGCACCCGTATGGTCCGAAATAATGACCGGAATGCCACAAGCCGCCGCTTCATAAACGACCATGCCAAAGCCATCTTGCAGGCTAGGGAAGACAAACACACTGGCTTGCTGAAAAAATTTGCCTAGCTCGGCATTCGGGACAAAATCAACCTGCTTGTACAAACCGGCGTATGGTTTCAAAAATACCTGTGCTTCGGGGTAAGGGCTACCGACCAGCACCAACTCGCTGTTGGGCAAGTTCAAATTGCGGAAAGCAGAAAGCAGGTAGGGAATGCCTTTTTGCAAGCTGATTCCCCCAGCATATACCACCCGAAATACATCATCTTCTTTTTGGGCTGGGAAAAAACGGGTCGGCTCAAAACCCAAGTGAGTTTGCAGTAGCTTGTGAGCGGGTACGCCATTTGCCTGCATAGAACGCCGCACAAAATCCGAGCACACCATCACATAGTCGGCTTCTGCGTATTCTTGCAGGTGACGCTCGTGGAGTTGCTGGTAAGCTTGTGGATAACGCAAACCCCAACGTTGATACTCTGCGCTCAAGATGGCGTGTTGCTCGATGGGGTGGGCGCTACACCGCTCGCAGATAGTGAGTGCGCCGAATTTCTTGGCTTTGCGGGCGCTGTATAATCCCTGATGGTTAAAGTAGTGAAAAATGTCACAGTCTGTCACCCAGCGACTTGCCAATTGGTCGTACAAACGGTCAATGAGCATGTAACTATAGGCGCGGGTTACGTCGCTCGGTAAGTAGCTGGAAAGCTGTGCCAGATACCCAATGATGCGTACGGTTTCCCATTTTTCTGCGGGAATGTGCTTCTCCCCTTTTAGGCGCACCCCACTGATAAAGCGGTGTAAAACACCTGCTTGGTGGGCGGCTTGCGCCAGATGGTGGCTATGAAATACGCCACCTGAAGAGACAATCACACGTGTCGGCATTTTGGGGGAGATGAAAGACGATAAATGCAGGTTTAATAAAGCAAGTGAAAGATGACTGGTACTGCCGGGGCGTTGATTGACGCACCAATCGCGGTTTTTGACGTAAAATAGGGGATATGTTTACCCCAGTTGAACTTTCAGTCTTGTTTGGATCTGTGCCGTTTGGCAGTCGCTCAAATGCTGAAAAGAGTATAACGCGATTATCGGCTCTTGTACAGAGTAGCACCGGCGGCTCTCCCCAGGTGAACTCGGCGGAGGCTTTGTTTACACGCTTGGCGGATTTGCTGGCAGGCTCTGCCGCCCCAGACAAAACCTTGCTCTTGCTTGAACGCTTCCTAGAATGCCAACCTGCCATTTGCCAGCAATTGCTCACCCAACCTGCTGATTTGGATGTGCTGATTGCCTTATTTTCAAGCAGTCAGTATTTTTCGCAAATTTTACTGAACAACCCCCAATATTTTGCAACACTTACCGAGCGCCACAATTTAAGCATTTTCAAAACCGTAGATTATTTGCGCCAAGAACAAGCCGTTGCTTTACGCAATCAAAACAACTTGACCGAGCAAATCAGTGCTTTGCAACAGTGTCAACGTCGTGAAGAGCTACGCATTGGGGTGTGCGACTTGCTGGGGCTATTTGACTTTGAGCGGGTGGTACAGCAACTTTCCAACCTAGCCGAAAGCTTAATTCGAACCGCGCTCAATTTAGCCATTCAGCACACCGGATTTAGCCCGCAAAATTTGCAGAACGCAGGTTTTGTCGTGTTGGCGCTGGGCAAATTGGGTGGGGCGGAGCTAAACTATAGTTCTGATATTGACCTGATTTTTATTGCCGATGCCCAAGCCGCCGAATTGGTGCCGGTTGGGGAAAAAATCATTGACGTGCTAACGCGCGTGANNAAGGCTTTTTGTATCGAGTGGATATGCGCCTACGCCCGTGGGGGCAAGCCAGCCCGTTGGTCACGAACTTGCGCAGTTATATCAACTATTTTAACAAAAACGCTCGCCTGTGGGAAAAACAAGCCCTGCTGAAGGCACGCCCGGTGGCAGGGAATCTGGAGCGTGGGCAAGCCTACCTAGCCGAAGTGTACCCGCTTTTGTTTGAGTTTGAAGCGGAACGCATTCGGGCAGATGTTCACGCTATGAAACAAAAAACCGAGCAGGAATTACGCAAGGCGGGGCGTATTCATGGGGAAGTGAAGCGCGGCATTGGCAGTATCCGTGACATTGAGTTTACTACGCAAGTGCTACAACTCATTCATGGCGCACACCATCCCCAATTGCATACCCCCACCACTTTGGTCGCTCTGCACCGCTTGCTGGCGTTAGGTATTTTGCCTGCAGAAGACCATGCCGTACTCAACAGCGGTTATCTGTTTTTACGGACGGTTGAACATCACCTGCAGATCCAGCATTATCACCAGACCCACCACTTGCCAACTGACCCAGCCGCATTGCAACAACTGGCATTGCGTTTGGGCTACCGTGATTCACAATCCTTTAGCCAACGGTATCAACAACATAGTGCCGCTATTCGTGCGGTTTATCGTAAATATTTGGAGCTTGCCCCCGTGACTCCCAATTCTAACACCCCTGCTATTTCCCCCGAAAAGGTGCGCCGCCATTTGGCACGGCTGGATGCTAGCTACCGTACTGCCTTTGCTGAGCCAGAAATCGCACTGCATACCCAGCTTTCCGAAGAGCTTGACCGCACCCAACAAGTGCAAGTGCATGCCTTATCATTGGAAGATGACCTGTGGAAACTGACCATTATTGGTTATGATTATGTGGGCGCACTTTCGGTGATTTGTGGTTTGCTTAGCGTACATCGGATTAATATTTTGGGTGGCGATGTTTTCACCTATGAGCATGCCGCTCAGCCCCAGCCAAGCGGTTTGCAAATCACGGGGGCGCGTTATCGCCGAGTGCCCGGTGTGACGACCCACAATCGTGCCAAAATTGTGGATGTGTTCACGGTGCGGTTCATGCCAGCCCCAGCCACCCCAGCCAACGCTCAAATTTGGCAGGCATATACCCAAGAACTGCGCGAACTCACCAGCCTGTTGCATCAAGGCAAGCCCCAACAAGCACAAGGAAAACTCGCCAACCGCGTTGCTTCTGTCCTGCGCGAGCAGGTAAATGAATCGGCTGGGGTGTTGTTGCCCCTAGACATTGAAATTGACAATACGGCAAGCGAACATTACACCTTGCTCCGTATTCAAACCACCGATACCGTAGGCTTTTTGTATGAATTTACCAGCGGCTTGGCTTTGTTTCGCGTCAATATCGTGCGCATGGAAATTGTCACGGAGGGCAATCGTATTGAAGACCGCCTGTACGTGACCGCTTCCAATGGCAAAAAAATTACCAATCCCAAGCACCAACAAGAATTGCGGGTAGCGGCAGTACTTATCAAGCATTTTACCCACTTGCTTCCCTCCGCGCCAAACCCGGAAGCGGCATTGGTTGCCTTTGGCGAGTTTATTGGCGATTTGTTCCGCCGCCACGATTGGAGTCGGGAGTTGCTTTCGCTTGAACAGCCGCAAGTGTTGGGTGGTTTGGTGCAACTGCTCGGCGCTAGCGAATTTTTGTGGGAAGACTTTTTGCGGATGCAATATACCAACCTGTTTCCGGTACTATCAGACTGGCAGGCGCTGGAACATCCGAAATCGGTGGAGACTTTGCACGCAGAACTTTCTGCTGAGCTAGCCAAGAGCCCTGATTGGCGTAAAACGCTAAACGCTTTTAAAGACCGGGAAATGTTCCGCACCGATATGCGCCGCATTCAAGGCAAGATTGTGGGCTACGGGCGTTTTTCGGCGGAATTGAGCGGCTTGGTGGAAGTGGTGTTCCAGACTGCATTTGACCAAGTGTATGCAGAATTGAAAGCCCTGCATGGGGAGCCGCGCCTGCCCGATGGAAGCGTTTGCCCAGTGGTGCTGTGCGGGCTAGGGAAATTTGGCGGGCGCGAGTTGGGCTTTGCCAGTGACATTGAGCTAATGCTGTGTTTTGCTGGGGAAGGCGACACGGATGGGGCGCAAACCATCCGCAATAGCGAATTTTTTGACCGAATGGTACAAAACCTAAAAGCCGCTATTTGGGCAAAGCAGGAAGGCATCTTTGAAATTGACTTGCGCTTGCGTCCGTATGGTAAACACGGGCGGTTGGCAGTTTCGCTAGAAGCTTTTGAGCGATACTTTGCGCCGCAAGGTCCCGCCTGGTCGTATGAACGGCAAGCGCTCATTCGCTTGCGCCCGATTTGCGGCTCAGCCGAGTTTGGCGAGCGGTTGCTGGCGCTACGTGACCAGTATGTTTTTACCGAGCAAGGTTTTGATGTCTCTGCCATGCGTGCCATGCGTGAAAGACAAATGCGTCACTTGGTTGCCGGGGGCAGTTTAAATGTGAAGTTTAGCGCGGGTGGCTTGGCTGATTTGGAGTATCTGGTGCAAGGTTTGCAAATTCGCCACGGTCTACGCTATCTCAGCTTGCGTACACCTAGTGTTCGCACTGCCATTCAAGAACTGCACCAGTTGGGTATCTTAAGCGAGTCGCAATTTCTGCAATTGAAGGACGCGCACAACTTTTTACGCAAGGTGATTGATGCCTTACGAGTGGTGCGCGGCAATGCGAAGGATGTAAACGTGCCTGCCAGCCACACCCCACAATTTGCCTATCTCGCCCGGCGACTTAAGTACAACGATGCGACTGCTACTTTGCAAGCAGACTTGAATAACCATACCAAATTCGTACAACAATTAAGCCAGGAACTGCTAGGGAATGGCTAAAAATCCCAAACTTTTGCAACATTCCTGACAATGTATGTGTGATTTGCACAAAAACAACTAGTCCCTACATCCTTTTTTGGGCATTTTTCACAATTACCATTGACTTATTGTTTACTGGTTATTATAATTCTCAGACTGCTTTAATCTACGGTTAAAGATTGATGGTCATTTGAGACTGTTCAAATCGCCTCCCAAACTTACTCAACCTTTTACGAGCACACTCTGAACCACTCACACCGCACCCAGTTTCAATTCAATGTCGGCTTCATCCTTTCGCAGGAAGTCGGCTATTTTCGTGACCTAGAGTTTGGTAGCGAAGCATTCCCACTGGATGCTGACCAACTCCTGCAAGTCACGGGCGGACACTTGCAAGCAATTCGGATGCCGCAAGGTGTCTTGTTTGAAGGCACACTCACTGGCGTATTGCCCGCTGAGTGTGTACGCTGTTTAGACAACTTTGACCTGCAGGTGGTGGCAGAATTTTCTGACCTGTATGTGTATCCCGCTACTGCGGACGCAGAATGGGTCGTGGATGATGCGGTAAATGTTGACCTAGCCCCCCTTGCCCGTCAACTTTTTCTGCTCGCCATGCCCTACCGCCCACTTTGTCGCCCAGACTGTAAAGGTTTGTGTCCAAATTGTGGCGAAAATCGTAACAATACAATTTGTTCCTGCGAAGAAGACGGTGTCGATCCGCGCTTGATAGCTCTGAAAAAATTGTTAGACTCATCCAACTAGTTTGCCCTTGCTCGTTATCGCGTTGCTAGGGCAAATTTATTTTCGGAGGAAAGTAAAATGAAAAACGAAATTGACAACTCAGATAGCGATGTTTTGGCTGTTTTATTAAACAGGTCACAACAAAACGGTAGCTTGTCTATGGAAGATATTTTCGAGCTAATTCCTGATGATGAGAATTCAGCGCAACAATTAGAAACCGTGCTGGCACAATTGCAAAAGGAAGGCATCGAAGTCCTCCCGGAAGATACTTCGGACGATTTTGATTTTTCGCTGGATGACGACTTAGACGAATTTGACGAAGACCTTGATGAAGATGAGTTTGAGTTGGAACTTGAAGATTTTGTGGAAGCGGATGAAGATTGCGAATTTGAATTGAGCTATCGAGGGATCGGAGCGGATGATTCGGTCGGGCTATATTTAAAAGAGATGGCACGCGTGCCGTTGCTCTCTCTGCAACAAGAAGTTGAACTCGCCGCCCGCTTGGAATCTGGCAAAAAAGCCGCCCAACGCCTACAGAGCGGCAAGGCAATTGGCTTGGCTGAACGCACCGAACTTTTGGAAGTTGTCGAAGATGGTAATGAAGCCCACGAGCATCTAATCAAAGCCAATACCCGCTTGGTAGTTTCCATCGCCAAAAAGTACATGTCTCGCGGGGTACAATTTTTGGATATTATTCAAGAAGGCAATCTAGGTCTTATGAAAGCGGTGGAAAAATTCGACTATCGGCGGGGCTTTCGCTTTAGCACCTATGCCACTTGGTGGATACGCCAGACGATTACCCGTGCAATAGCAGACCAGGGGCGTACTATCCGCGTACCTGTTCACATGAGTGACCGAATCCGCCGCATGTACAAATCCATGCGTAATTTTGAACAGGAATACGGGCGTAAACCCATCCACGAAGAGTTGGCTGTGGAAATTGATATGGATCCGCGTAAGGTGGAGTGGATGATGCGGGTTTCTTGGAAGCCTATGTCGCTTGAACAACCAATCGGCGAGGATGATGATGCCGAAGTGGGCTCGTTCATTGAAGACGACACATCTCTCAGCCCAAGCCAAACCGCAACTCAATCACTTCTGCGCCAAAAAATGGAAGAAGTGCTTTCTACGCTCAGCCCACGTGAAGCTCGCATCTTACGTTTACGCTTTGGTTTGCTCAATGGGCGTACCTACACGCTTGAAGAAGTAGGACAGAAGTTTGGCTTGACACGGGAACGTATTCGTCAAATTGAAGGCAAAGCTTTGCGCCGCTTGCGCCATCCCCGCCGTTCACGGCATTTGCGTGATTATTTATAAGGCATTGTATTGCCGGAAATTAAGCAATAAACAAAATAGCGACTATAACCAGTCGCTATTTTTGATTCGGTTAGCAGAGTGGTTGGCTTTATTCCCCAGCCAACCGCCGAAGTACTTCATCCCACAGAGCCGCATTGCTGGTTACAGATTCGCCGGCGTAGATGTTGCTGTGCCCTTGAAAATCACCAAAACGCCCCCCCGCTTCATCCAGAATCACCGGAAAGGGACCGGCATCCCAAGCTTCCATGTAGGGTTCGAGTGAAATTTCGGCACGTCCGCTGGCAATCAGCATTTGCCCATAGGCATCCGCCCAGCCAGCGCGGTATTGTACGCCCCGTTGTAAACGCTCCCACTCGGCGGCACGCCCCAACCTGCCAAAGGCATTGATATCGCCAAACAAGAGCAGGGCATCTTCCATTTTATCCACGCTGGAAACCTGTGCGCGTTGACCATTCCACCAACAGCCCATGCCCCGCCCAGCGTAGATGGTTTCGCGGATAGCAGGAAAGTGCGCCACGCCTGCTACCACTTGCCCTTCCATTTCCACCGCCACCAAAACCCCATACAGCACCACGCCGCGTGAAAAGGCACGCGTACCGTCAATTGGGTCGAGAATCCAGCGGATGGGTTCTTGCGGGTGATAGGGCTTTTCGCCTTGTTCCTCCCCCAAAATGCCGTGGCGGGGAAAGCGGGTTTCGATTTGTTGGCGCAGGTGCAGTTCTGATTGTTTGTCGGNNCTACATTGTTTGTCGGCAATGGTGACCGGTGTTTGGTCAGCGTTCCAATTGGGTTGCACGCCACTTTGAAAGTATTGCAAGGTAATGTCGCCCGCAGACTGCGCAATTTGCCGCGCAAAATCTAGGTAAGTCGGGATTAGTGCAGACATGAGAAAGTCACCACTGTCAGGTTATTTTTCGGCAATCCAACAGGCTTCAGGGCTGAACGAAAATTCAGCGGGTGTGCCGATGCTGGGCGGAATAAAAGTGCGTTCGTTAAACAAGTCACCGGTTATGTGTTGGTTGCCGATGAGCAGGCGTATGCGCACGATTGCGCCCAAAAAGTTGACTTCGTCTATCACACCTGAGAGCACGTTTAAGCCTTCCTTTTTGCCAAAATAAATTTCTTCCGGGCGAATTGCCAAGCGAATTTCACTGCCGTTGGGTTTGGCAATCGTTGTTTGGGTGCGGATGGCTTGCCCGCTAATTTCACATTCCCCAGTTTGCGCATTGCGTACCACACATTTAAGCTGGTTCAACTGCCCCACAAAGCGAGCGGTAAAATCGGTTGCCGGATAATTATAAATCTCAAAGGGTGTACCAATTTGCTCTACGATGGCTTTGTTCATCACCACAATACGGTCAGACATGGAAAGTGCTTCTTCCTGGTCGTGAGTAACGTAGATGGTGGTGATGTTTAATTGGCGTTGAATACGCCGAATTTCGCCGCGTAAGTCTACGCGAATTTTTGCATCCAGCGCAGAAAGCGGCTCGTCTAAAAGCAAAACTTGTGGGCGAAATGCCAATGCACGGGCAAGTGCTACCCGTTGCTGTTGTCCACCGGAGAGTTGTTGGGGGTAGCGATTGCCAAAATCTGGTAAGTGAATT
This sequence comes from Anaerolineales bacterium UBA6668, assembly GCA_002455215.1. Lineage (GTDB taxonomy): Bacteria > Chloroflexota > Anaerolineae > Anaerolineales > UBA6668 > UBA6668. The sequence continues at coordinate 24,720 of DKKK01000215.1, forward strand.
AATTCCAACATTTCATTGACCCGTTGTTGGATATCACTTTTCGGCGTACCGGCGATTTTTAAGCCAAAGCCGATGTTGTCGGCAACGGTCATGTTTGGGAAAAGGGCGTAAGCCTGAAAGACCATCCCTACATTGCGTTTATTGGCTGGCGTGTGGGTGATGTTTTTGCCTTGCAAGAGAATCTCACCGGATGTGGGTGGTTCAAAGCCAGCAATCATCCGCAATGTCGTGGTTTTTCCGCACCCGCTAGGACCCAAAAACGAGATGAATTCTCCTTTTTCTGCAGAAAGATTAAAATCTTGCACGGCAACTGAAGTGCCAAATTGCTTTCGAATATGATTAAGCGTTAGGTATGACATTTGAAAAGCTCACAAGCGAAGGTAGGAAAAACAATTAGTGTGACTTTTGTGGCACATTGGAGCGGGTGACAAAATCAATCAGCCCCATCACTGCCCAAGTAAGTGCAAAACTCACAATGGTCAAAGCAGTTGAATCGTAGGCACGGTGCTGTCCCAGGTGTTGTAGGTAGGGTCCAAACGCGGGTTGCGCTAGGAAGGCGGCGAAAATCAGTTCACCAATCACAATAGCAAAGGTGAGCAAAGCGCCACTTAGCAAAGCGCTACGCAAGTTGGGGAAAATCACCAAGCGTAAGATGGTGAGTGTATCTGCTCCAAGCGATTGCCCGGCTTCGGTTAGCGTGCGTACATCAATGGAGCGTAAGCCGTTATCTACTGCGCGGAAAATGTAGGGCAAGGAAAGTACCACATAGCCTGAAATCAACAGAATGCGTGTGCCTATTTTTGATTCAGTCAGTGATGGTAAGATGGTGATGGGTGTGCCACCGAAATTGATAATCCACGGGGCGCTATAGGTGCGGAGCAAGCCAAATACCAAAACAATGGCAGGGATGACAAACGGCATCAGCGTGACAAACTCTACCCACGGGCGCAGTTTTGGCAGGTATAGGTGAACCCAATATAGTGTAGGGACGACCAATCCGAGTGATACGATGATGGTGACAAACGCCATGATGGTGGAAAAGCTGAATGCCTCCACAAATTTGGGGTCACTCATTGCACGGGTATAAGCCAATAAGGAGATTGTGCCTTTTTGTGCCCGAAGCGAGAAGTCGAGCGTGGCGATGAGTGGTAAGAAAAAATACAACGCCCCTAAGCCAAACCAAACCCAACTCCAGATGGGGAATTTTTTGTCAGTGTTCATTGCAACCACCTTGAAGTGCGGCGTTGAAGCCAAGTGTAGGAAACGAGCGAGATTGCCATAATCACGACCATGCCCAGCGCCATAGCATAGCCAAGACCGGGGTTATAGAACACATCGCCACGGATTTGTGCGCCAATTTGAATGGTAATTAGTTGGAGTGTACCACCTGTTAAAGCGTAGGCAGTGGCATAAGCGCCAAAGGCATTGCCAAAAAGCAGGAGCATGGTGCCGAACAAAGTGGGCATCAGAATGGGCAAGGCAATGTGTATCCAGTAATGCCATGCTGTTCCCCCCATGTTCTCACAGGCTTCGCGCCACTCTTTTTTCAATCCTTCTAGGGCAGGGGTCATTACCAGCACCATTAAAGGAAATTGGAAATACATGTAGGTTAAGCTTAAGCCGATGACACCATAGATAGAGAAACCACTTTTGTAAATATCCCAGCCCATCGCGCGTAACAGCACAGAAATCATCCCGGTACGNNCAATAAATGCGAAAGCCAGTGGTACACCGGCAAAGTTGGAAGCCACCCCAGAAAAAGTGAGTAAAAATTTGCGAATCCACTCTGGCAATCCACCAATGGTAACGGCAAATGCCAGTAAAAAGCCAAAAATACCACCGCCAATCGCAGTGATTAGGCTGATTTGAATGCTCAGCCAATACGAGTTAAGAATAGCTGGGCGACTCAGCTCAAAAATGTTGTTTAGGGTTAAGTTGCCTTCATTATCAAAGAAACTGCGTGCCAAGAGTGCAAAAGAAGGCAAAAACAAAAAGAAAAAGGCAAAAGCAAAAAAGGGCACTACTCCCAGCCACTTTCGGTCAAAATAGAATTTTTTCGGCATGTTGGAATGGCTCCTTATAAAGCATCACTCAACAGAAGAACTCGCTCCTGTTGAGTGATGAATAAGTTTGTGAGAAACACTTTATTTTCGGCAGGTCAAAAATTGCGAGTATCTTTTTGGGGGAAAAGTGCAAATTTCAAAAAGCCGAAGATAAACTTACTTAATGTCTGCGCCGACTACTGCATCCCAATTTTCAGTGATGAGCGCCTTGGCATCAGCCAGTTGCTTGGCAGTTGGGAACACTGCGCCAGTCACATCGGGCAATTTTGCCAGCATATCGGCGGGGATGACATTGCGGGTGCGCATATCCGCCTCGCGGATGGGGTGGCAGTAGCCGCTCAACCAACCGAGTTGACCTTCATCCGAGTACAGGTATTCCATCCACAACTTGGCGGCATTTGGATGTGGCGCATAGGCAGAAATGCCTTGCACGTACACACCAGCAAAGCGACCACTCTTAGGAATTACCACTTCGATGGCGGCGGCGGCGGCATCACGACCGGCCAATGCGTTGTAGTCCCAGGTAATGCGGATGGGGGTTTCGCCACGTTCTACCAAACCGTTGTTGGAGATGGTGGGTACTAAGTTGCCTGCACCGTTCAATTGGGCAAAGAAATCCAAACCAGCTTGGGCATTGTCCAATGAGCCGCCGTTGGCGAGTGCCGCGGCAAATACCGATTGAATAGCTTGGTTGGATGTGCGTGGGTCGCCAGATAAACCAACTGCGGATTCATAATCTGGCTTTAGCAAGTCTGCCCAGTCTTGGGGAACTTCCTTGATGACGTCGGTATTGACCATGAAAGCCAAAACGCCATAGTAGTCACCATACCAGTAACCATCGGCATCCTTGGCATCAGCAGGAATACTGTCCCAAGTGGAAACCTTGTAGGGTTGGAGCAAACCTTCAGCTTTGGCAGATTCACCAAAGGAGAAGCCTACGTCAATGACATCTGGAGCTTGAGGTCCCTTGTTGTCTTTGTTCGCCTTGATGGCTTCGATTTCATCTGCAGAACCGGCATCTGGATTCAATTCGTTGACCGTAATGCCGTACTTAGCCTTGAAGCCTTCAATAACTGCACCATAGTTGCACCAGTCGTGGGGGAGGGCGATCACCGTCAATTGCCCCTCTTCCTTCGCGGCGGCGACCATAGCATCCATTTCACTGCCACCGGAATTGGCTTCGGGGGCTTTGGTGGGATTGCCAGCACCCCCGCACGCGGCAAGCAGGGAGCCCACCACGGCAATTGTGCCGACATTTAACAAAATTTTTTTGAGGGAAATACTCATGTTTTTCTTCTCCTTATCTGAGATGAATGAAATAACCTGACAACTTTCCAATAATAAAGAGCGAGTATCAGAAAGTTGTTCGCAACACAACAGAAGCATTCACAACAAATAAGCCGATTTTTTATGCCAGCTTATTCACCACTAATACTTCTATCTATGTAGCTTATTGCAGATTGTAAAAAAATGAAAGGGGGGGATTAACCCAAAATTGCCAGCCAAACTACGCCAGCAAAAACGATACATGCGCCAATAGCACGCCAAAAGCTGATTTTCTCGCCCAAAAACTGCCAACCCATCCAAGCGGCAAGCACAATACTGATTTCTCGTACTGCACCCGCATAGCTCAATTTTCCCGTGCGGTAAACTGTCAGCGTTAGCCCATAAGCGGTCAGGGTGAGCGCTCCAACTGCCAAGATGCGCCAGCCATCGGTCTTTAAGCTCTTGAGTGATGCTTGCCAGCCAAATTTTTGTAAGACAAGCGGCGCTAAAAGAACCGCACCGACCAGCAGAACCATCACCGTGTAGGGAAAAGGCGAAATTTGGTGCACAGCGCGTGCATCTAGGGTGGAGTAAAGCGAGATGAAGAGCGAAACAGACAAGGCGAGTAAGACACTGCTGGCGGAAAGGCGTGGGGCTATGGCTGAGCGGACGCGCCAAAGACTTTCACTACCTACCAATGCCAATCCCGCCACAATCAAGCCGATTCCTAAACCGCCTAGCGGGCTAATCCTTTCTCCCAAAAAAAGCGCCGCCCATAGGCTAATCCAAATCGGTGCAGTACCGCGGGCTATCGGATAGACCAAGCCAAAATCGCCTTTTTGATAGGCAGACATTAAAGTCCAATAATACGCCGCTTCAAAACCGGCGCTGAGTAGGAGCAAGGGCAAAATCGGCATCCAGCGGGCGGGCGCAGGCTCTAGCCACAGAGCAATCGGCAAAAGCAAGACGCCCATCATTAGCAATGCCCACCAACTGATTAAATAGCGTTGCGAACTTTGCTTAAGGAGCAAGTTCCAGGCAGTGTGTGCTACTGCCGCCAAGAGCAAAAGTAAAATTAGCTCAATGGGCATAGCGCTCGCAATACACCATTCGTCCAGCCAAAACCTTCTTGGTTCACATATTCGCCACCTGTTGCGCGGACGGTTGGCTCTACAACATTGTATTTCTCCAAAAATTTGCCGGTAACTTGGTAGGTGTCGGTAACTGTTTGGCTAAAACGCTGGGCAATTTCATTGGCTAGGCTGTGAAATTGGTAATTGCGCAGGCCTTGAATCGCCACCCATTGTAAGGGTGCCCAACCATTCGGGCAGTCCCATTGTTCGTGGCTGGTGTTTAGGGTGGTGACCAGTCCGCCGGGCTGTAAAAATTTCTCGGCAATCTGCTGTACTACTCGCTGGGCTTGTGCGGGTGTTGCGAGTTGGCAATACAAAGGGAACACACCAGCCAGCGACCAGCAAGCCGTGCGCGTGCCTTGCTCCCACTGATAATCGAAAAACCAACCCTGTGTCTCATCCCAACAATATNNTATTGCGAAATACTGACCTGGCGCTGGTTGGCGGCGTTGGCGTAAGTTTGGGCACGTGATGGGTGGGTCTCTGCCAACCACTCGGCGAGTGTGCGTTCCATACCCATCATTAAACAATTTAAATCCACTGGTAAGATGCTGGTGGTTTGAATGCTCACCAGATTCTTACCGTCTGCCAGCCAGCGTGAACTGAAATCCCAGCCGGATTCTGCCCCTGCCCGTAAATTGCGGAATAACCCAGCTTGTTGGGTGGGGCTTGCTTGAGCAAACAGTTGGCTGTCTTCGGCAAGTGCTTCTTCGCGGGGTAGGTTATTGGTATCCCAATAGCGGTTAAGCACATGTTGGGCAGATAGGCGCACGGTGCGGGTGTTTGCGCTCGGTGAAGGTGCATGGGTCGGGGGCAGGTCAGCCATCCAGAAACGGTATTCGGCTTCAAGCGCGGGCAAATAGGGCAAAACTGCTGGCAGACCCTTCTCGCGTGCCAGCAATTTCAGCATGAGATAAAAGAAGGGCGGTTGGGAACGGCTCAGAAAGTAGGTGCGACTGCCGTTAGGAATGTGCCCGTAGGTGGTGAGCAGGTGGGCAAAATTACCGACCATGTACTCCAGTAGATCCAGCCTACCAGATGCCGCCAAACCCTCCATCGTGAAGTAACTATCCCAATAGAAAATTTCGCCGAAGCGTCCGCCAACCACCACATACGGGTAGGGCAGAGCAAGCAACGTACTGTTGGGTGGTGGGTTTTGAGCTGGGCGGGTGAAGACATCCCACAGGCGATCTACTTGGACAAGTGCGGATGGGTGGCGTCCAATTTGGCTGGTGTCGGCTGGAGCGGGCAACTCAAAGTGTTCGGCAACAAAATCTGCAAGCAATTGTTGAAATTTGGCGGAAATTTCCGTCAGGTCATGTTTGGGAGTGCTATCGGCGAAGGTTTTGGAGTCGGGGAAAATGCGGGCGATCTGCACCGCCTGAAAGAGAGCGCTTGCCAAGTGAGTGTTTTTAGCCATGCGCAGGATTGTATGATTTTTGCAAACTTTCGTCAAGCAAGCGGGGGAGTAAATTCAGGGTAGGGTAGCCAAAATATGATTTACATTTTGATTAATAATGCCTAAGCGCGTATTGACAATTTTGTGTCTTGGTTATACAATGTTATATGTATTAACTATTTTAATAATAAACACAATGTGTCTATCAATGGGTCGTCTTATCAGAAAATTCCCGCCTTCTCTACAACAAACAGTTACCCCAAAAGCTACCCGTCCATGAACCGAGCCGTTTTTCCACGCAACCATCTTTTGCCCCGCCTGTGGGTTTACCAGTCTGAACGTTTCCCACTATTTGCCCATTCCGCGCTGATTGCCGCCTTCAGCCTATCGGCAGTGTGTTTTTCGCTTTATTTGCGCGGGCAAGCCTACCTTCCGAGCCTAAAAACCAGTCTGGTCAGCTTTCTTTGCGCCTTGTTGTTCTTTTTACAGCTTCGCCTGGCAGATGAATTTAAGGATTTTGCCGATGACAGCCGTTTTCGTCCTTACCGTGCAGTGCCGCGTGGCTTGGTGACACTCCGCGAGCTTGGTTGGTTGTGGGCAATATCCTGCCTAATGCAAGGTCTACTGGCAGGGTGGCTTTCCCCGGCATTGCTCCCGCTCTTGCTGGGGGTGTGGGGCTATGTGGGCTTGATGCGGCTTGAATTTTTTGCGCCCCATTGGTTAAAAAGCCACCCCATTGTGTACCTTTGCTCACACATGCTGATTCTTCCGCTAATGGTTGTGTTCATCACCGCGTGCGATTGGCGGGTAGCCGGGCAGGCATATCCAGCCAGTGGGTTGGAGTGGTTTTTACTGGCTAGTTTCTTTAATGGAGTAGTAGTTGAAATTGGGCGAAAAATCCGCCCCCCACACAGTGAAGAAGTGGGTGTGGAAACGTACACCGCTTTGTGGGGGCAAAAGCGGGCAGTGCTGGCGTGGCTGGGCGCGGCGGGCAGTGCCGCACTGTGCGGGATTTTTGCCGCTCAACAAGTGCGTGCTGGCGTGCTGGTGATAGGCATCCTGTTGGCGCAACTCATTCCCATGCTAGCGATTGCTCGGCATTTTGTGCGGAAGCCATCCCCCACATCTGCCAAAGTTCTCGAAATGTTATCGGGAATCTGGACAATAGTCTTCTATTTAAATCTAGGGCTACTTCCACTAATTCGGCAGGTACTATACCCATGAACTACATCCTGTTTCCAAACGCTTCTGTCACGCCAGCCGAGTTAGGTGGCAAGGCAGGGGCTTTGCATCGGTTACGGCAAGGCGGGTTCAATATCCCCAGTTGGCTAGTACTTTCACCACAGGCTTTTTCCGTCAGCTTAGCTGAATCGCAACAAACCAACCTGAAAACTGCCACCCAACACGGGCAAGTCGCCGAGATTTTTCGGCAGGTGCGGCTGGATAGCCACGCCCACAATGCGCTCTGCTCCGCCTTACGGGAGCTTTGCCCGCAAAATGAGTTGGTTGCAGTGCGTTCATCGGGCATTGAAGAAGATAGCGCCAGCCATTCCTTTGCTGGTCAATTCCAAAGTTATCTTTCAGTACAGCCCAGTGATGTGCCAGAAAAGGTCGTGGGGGTTTGGCAATCTGCTTTTAGCGAGCAAAATTTAGCTTATCGCCGTGAGCATGGCTTAGATTCGGCACAAGTCCCGGCAGTTTTGATCCAGCGCATGGTTCACGCCGAAACAGCCGGAGTGGCATTCAGCACCGACCCAGTCAGCGGGCAGGATGATGTGCTGGTTAGTGCGGTGGTTGGCTTGGGAGATAGATTGGTCTCTGGTAAGGTGAGTGCAGATACCTACCGCGTGACACGCTCGGGGCAGGTCAGTGAAAGCGTGCGTGTTGCCAGCCAACCCGTTTTGACCGAAGCGCAAATTCAAGCAGTAGCGCAACTTACCCGCCAAGTCGAAGCCTTCTTCGGCTGTCCGCAGGATGTGGAATGGGCGATTGAGTCCGGCACACTTTACCTACTGCAAGCCCGCCCCATTACCACCCCGACACATCCCCCCTTTCAAGAGCATTTTTTCAACCTGTGGGACAACAGCAACATTGCCGAAAGTTACCCGGGCTACACCCTACCGCTCACCTTTTCGTTTGCTCGCCGTGCCTATGCCGAAGTCTATCGGCAGTTTTGCCGAATATTGGGCGTGCCACAGCAGAGAATGCTGGAAAATGCCAACACCTTTCGCTGTATGTTGGGCTTGCGGCAGGGGCGCATGTACTACAACCTGCTTAACTGGTATCGCGTGTTGGCAATCCTGCCCGGTTACCAGCTTAACCGTCATTTTATGGAACAGATGATGGGAGTCAAGCAAAGTTTGCCGGAGGCTACAGCACGCCAAGTGCGGCCCGCACCCATTGCCGGTTGGTTGGATGCCCTGCATTTTGTTCGTACAATTTTCGGCTTAATCATCCATTATGGCTTGTTGGAAACGCACATTCGCCAGTTTTATGCCCGATTGTCAGCCACACTCGGCACGCAACGCCCCGACCTACGCAATTGGCAATCTGACCAACTTGTGGCGGACTATCGCCATCTGGAAGGTCAACTGCTCGCCCGTTGGGATGCGCCCTTGCTAAACGACTTTTTCACCATGATTTTTTACGGTTTGCTCAAAAGCCTGACGCAAAAGTGGTGTAGCGATAGTCAAGGAAGCTTGCGCAACTCATTGTTGGCGGGTTGTGGCGGGGTTATCAGCGCCGAACCGGCACGGCTGATTCGCCAAATGGCAGATAGCGTGACGGGGGATGCTGATTTTGCCGAAATGCTTTGTACCGGCACACTCGCCGAAATCCTGATAGCGCTACCCGCCCAGCCCAGCTTTGAACAGCGCTACTTTGCTTACTTAGAAAAATTTGGCGACCGCTGTTTAGAAGAACTCAAGCTAGAAAACCCCACCTTGCATGAAGTACCATTGGTTTTATTGCGTGCAGTTGGACATTTTGCCCGGCAAAAACGGCTATCACCTACACCCGCCGAAGAAAACGTGCCGCTCACCCTTGCCACCGAAGCCGAAGCCCAAGCACAACGCCAATTGGCAGGTGATCCCCTGCGCCAATTGGTTTTCAACTGGGTCTTGCGCAATACCCGCCGTCTGGTGCGTAACCGCGAAAATTTACGCTTCGAACGCACGCGCGTCTTTGGGCGGGCACGCCTGATTATGCTCGAACTAGGGCGGCGTTTTCACTCTGCCCGACTTTTACAAGATGCACGCGATGTCTTTTATTTGGAAGTGGAAGAAGTATTGGGTACAGTGGAAGGCACCGCAACCACCGCTGACTTGCAGGGCTTGGTGCGCATTCGCCAAGCCGAGTATGCGCGTTACCGCACCCAAACTACCTTGCCCGATAGATTTGAGACGCGTGGCTTGCCATCCATTGCGCAAGCCTCCGTTGTATCGCCATCCACCCAGCACAAAGGAGAAACGCTAGCGGGCTTGGGCTGTTCGCCGGGGCGAGTGCGGGGGCAAGTGCGGGTGATTCGTGAGCCGCGCAATGCCGTTTTGCAGGCAGGGGAGATTTTAGTTGCCGACCATACCGACCCGGGCTGGATTTTGCTTTTTGCCACTGCCGCCGGATTGCTGGTAGAGCATGGAAGTCCGCTTTCCCATGTCGCCATTGTTTCCCGCGAGATGGGCTTGCCCTGTGTGGTGGCTGTACCCGGTCTGACCGATTGGCTGAGCGATGGCGATTGGGTGGAACTGGATGGGGCGAGCGGCATCATTCAAAAACTTGGAGAACACACCGACTATGTCCACTGAAATTGCCACCAAAGCCGATTTTTCTACCTTGCGCTATGCCCAATGCTGGGAAGATGCCGACATTCTGCTGGAAGCACTCAACGTACAAGCCGGGGCAGTCTGCATCTCGATTGCTTCGGCGGGTGATAACACCCTGTCTTTACTTACCCAAAATCCCGGACGGGTGATTGCGCTCGACTTAAGCCCCACCCAATTGGCTTGCCTTGAACTGCGCGTGGCGGCGTATCGCACATTAACACACCCCGAACTGCTGGAACTAATGGGATCGCGGGCAAGCGAACAACGTGCGCGTTTGTACCAACGTTGTCAAGGCTTGCTTTCGGACTCTGCTCGGCAATTTTGGTCTGCTCACCCCAAAGCTATACAGCACGGTATTGGTTCGGCAGGTAAGTTTGAACGCTATTTTGCCTTGTTTCGCACCTATATTTTGCCATTGGTTCACTCCCAGCCTACGGTTGACCGGTTACTTCAAGGTGGAAATTTGCTAGAACGCTCGAATTTTTACGCGAATGAATGGGACAACTGGCGTTGGCAGTTGCTATTTCGGCTGTTCTTTTCGCGCTTTGTGATGGGGCAATTGGGGCGTGACCCAAGCTTTTTCCACTATGTGGAAGGTCCCGTCAGCACGCAAATTTTGCAACGCGTATATCATGCCACCACCCACCTGAATCCCGCCGAAAACCCCTATATGCAGTGGATTCTCACTGGGCAACACAGTCACGCTTTGCCCCACGCGCTCCGCCCGGAAAATTTTGACCTGATTCGCGCCAACTTGGAGCGGCTGGAGTGGCACTGCCTATCGATTGAAGATTTTTTGGCAACCCATAGCGTTGAACCCGTAGATTGCTATAACCTGAGCGATATTTTTGAGTATATGTCGCCCGAAAATTACCAGCGGCTCTTGGAAAAACTGGTTGCCTTTGGACGCCCCGGTGGGCGCATGGCGTACTGGAACATGCTAACGCCGCGTTCCCGCCCAGCCTGTATGTCCCAGCAGATTGCCCCGCTCTTGCCCCTTGCCCAGCGGCTTCATCAGTTCGACAAAGCGTTTTTTTATCGCGATTTTGTTGTGGAAGAAATTCTCCCCCAAAATAGTGCAGTTTAGCCACCCATTAAGAAGGTATTATCATGCGTAATTGGCTCGGAATCTTATTCGTTGTTTTCATGCTGGGGGCGGTCATGCTGATTTTGCGCTGGGCAACCCGCCGCTATGCCCTTCACCCGGAGTGGGGGCGCAAACTCCTGCATATTTGCATGGGCTTAACAGCGCTTAGCTTACCCTACTTATTTGAAGAAACATGGCCCGTCATGCTCTTGGTTGCGCTGACAGTCCCGGCGCTTTGGTCGTTGCGCCATTTTCAACAGCTAAAAACCAACTTTGGCGGGGTCTTGCACAATGTAAAGCGGGATGATTCTTGGGGCGAGTTATGCTTTCCGGTTGGGGTAGCGGGTGCATTCTTGCTGGCAAACGGCTCCACTATTCACTTCATCGTCCCAGTTTTATTGCTCGCCTTTGGCGATTCTACCGCCGCACTGGTTGGGGTTTGGCATGGCAAAACGCGTTACCGCACATTGGACGGTAGCAAAAGTGTAGAAGGGTCATTCGCCTTTTGGGTTACGGCATTTTTGTGGAGTGTGTTTGCCATGCGGTTGGGCTTACCCCACCTTTCATTGTTGGAAACCCTGCTAATAGCCACCACCCTTAGCTTGGGGATGATGCTCGTAGAAGCGGTTTCCGCATTTGGCTCAGATAATTTCTGGATTCCCGTTGTTGGTTTCTGGCTCTTTGAGTTCCTGCTTCAGCTATCCCGCGCTAACCTGTTCGCGGCTACACTGTTGACCACACTCTTTACAGTAGCGGGATTTGTTGTTGTGTGCTGGCGTGCGAATAGTAGGCTGGATTTCACTCAACCGATTGTGCGTTATTTACTTTCTCCGCTTCGTTTGGCGCTCATATTTTTACGCGTATTTTTACGCAATCGCATTGCTATTTTGTAGTCCTGTATCAAGCAAAAAATTATGACTGTCTCTCAAGTTTCTCTGGCTGAATTTTGTGGCGTGTCTGAATTACCAACCCTTAATCCTGCAGTGATTGCCCAACAAAACGCGGACGCCCATTGGCTGGTGCAGGATGCGCAAGGGCAGGTGCTTGCGCGTTGCTCGGTCTGGTGGCGGGAAACGCCGGTTTACCCTGCACAGCGGTTGGGACTGGTGGGTCATTATTTTGCCCAAAGCCAATACGATTCGGAGCAACTACTAAACGCGGCTGAAAAACAGTTGGCAGAACATGGCTGTACGCTGGCAATTGGACCATTGGATGGGAACACTTGGCGTTCCTACCGATTCGTAACCGAGCGTGGAAGCGAGCCGCCGTTCTTTCTCGAACCCAACCAACCAGCACAGTGGGTAGATTATTTTGTAGAGCGGGGTTATTCGCCGCTAGCAGAGTATTATTCAACGCTTAACACCCATCTACTTCACAACGAGTTGGCGCTTGCAACCCTTGCCCAAAGGCTGACCCAGCGCGATATCAGCGTGCGCAATTTTCGCATGGATGATTTTGACAACGAATTACAACGCATTTACGACGTTTCCGTTGCCAGTTTCAGCAAAAACTTTCTCTATACGCCCATTTCCCAACAGGAATTCTTGTTTTCCTACAGCCAATTACGCGCATATTGCATTCCGGATTTGATATTTTTGGCTGAACAGGACGGTTATCCAATTGGCTTTTTGTTCGCTTTGCCGGATTGGTTGCAACTGAGACAAGGGCAAGCGATTGATACCGTCATCATCAAAACCCTGGCAGTGCGCCCGGAGTGGCAAATGTCGGGCTTGGGCAGTTTGTTGCTTGCGCGTAGTGAAAAAACCTTTCACAGATTTGGCTATCGGCGCAGTATCCATGCGCTGATGCACCAAGACAATGCTTCGCGCAAAATGAGCGGACACACCCAGTCGGCTTTTTTGCGCCGTTATGCCCTATTTGCCAAAGCGTTATAAGCCACCAGTAGCAACCATGAATATTGCCGCATTACTAACCGACCAAGCGCAAATTCGCCCGCATCAGCCCGCCATCATTGACTTTTCCCAACACAAGCGGCGTGTGCTGACCTTTGTCGAGTTGGAACAAGCCGCCGCCCACAGTGCCGGGCTATTTCAGCAAGCCGGGTTACAGGTTGGGGATGTGGTTTTGATTTTTCAACCAATGTCAGCCGAGCTTTACATCGCACTGGCAGGCATCTTTCGCTTGGGGTTGGTGGCAATGTTCATTGACCCCGGTCAAGGGTTGCGCCACATCGCGCAGTGCTGTGCCATTCAGTCGCCCAAAGCAGTGCTTGCCAGCCAGAAAGCCCTGCACTTGTTGGCGCTATTTCCGGCAGTGCGCCGAATTCCGTTTAAATTCTCTGTTAGACAGTACTCGGCGCAGGTCGAAAGCCAGCCCTTTTNNACGCGGTCAACACTTCCCCAAACTGGCTCCCATCCGCAGTGCTTTTCTGCTCAAGCCAGCGACCCCGCATTGCTCACCTTTACCAGTGGCAGTACCGGACAACCAAAGGCGGCTTTGCGCTCGCATGGCTTTCTTTGGTGCCAGCATCAAGCCATTGCCGAGTGTCTGGCGCTTTCGCCCGGTTCGGTTAGCCTTGCCACCATGCCAATTGTCCTGCTTTCAAACTTGGCGCAAGGGATAACCAGTGTGATTCCCGGCGGAGATTTGCGGTCGCCCGGCAAAATTGACCCAGCCCCACTTGTCGCATGGATGCAAGCCGAAAATGTTGCCAGTACGGTGGCATCCCCGGCGCTCTTGCAAAGGTTGGCGGACTACTGCCAAGCACAACAGTACAGCCTGCCCAGCCTGCAAAAGATTTTCACGGGGGGTGCGCCGGTCTTCCCCAAAACGCTACAACGCCTACAACAAGTTGCCCCACAAGCTGAAGTGGTGACGATTTATGGTTCCACCGAAGCCGAGCCGATGGCAAAAATTGCGCTCAACCAAGTACAAACGGCGGATGTTCAAGCCATGTTAGCGGGGGGTGGTTTGTTGGTGGGTATGCCCGTGCCAACCATTCACTTGGCGATTCTACCGGATAGTTGGGGGAAGCCGCTTGCGCCGATGTCTCAATCAGAATTTGAATGTTTACAATGTCCGCGTGGGGTGGTTGGGGAGATTGTGGTGAGTGGTGCGCATGTTTTGAGTGGGTATTTGCATGGCAAGGGCGATGCCGAAAGCAAATTTCGGGTAGATGGAAGTAGTTGGCATCGCACCGGAGATGCCGGCTATTTAGATGGGCAAGGGCGGCTGTGGTTGATGGGGCGATGCAGTGCGCGTTTGCAGGATGAGCGGGGAGTGGTGTATCCATTTGCGGTGGAGTGTGCGCTCTCGCAATTGCCGGCATTGCAACGCAGTGCCTTTTTATCCCATGATGCACGCCGAGTGCTGGTAGTGGAAGTGGCAGATGCCAGCGCTTCTTGGTGTGGAGGTTTGAAACGTACACGGTTTCCCTTTAAAAAATCATTGCCATCCATGACCACGNNCGCAACTGCGAGCAACTTAAAGCGCGGGTAGACTGGGCGGGTCGGGACGAAATTCGCGTGTTTAAGCACATCCCGCTGGACGTGCGGCATAATGCGAAGGTGGATTATCCCGCCTTGCACAAGCAGTTGGCAGGGTGGCGCAGGTTTTTTGGGGAGGTTGGGTGGGGGGCTTAGCACGCAACCGGCAGACCATTCGCGATGAAAGGGTACGTGCGCGGGTGAGCGCTGGGTGGTTTGCTGGTTGTGGTCAATTGACCACACATCCTTTAATCTTTCACAGGAAAATTCGTTGCGCCTTGCATTGCGCGGGCTATATTCGGCACGAATAAGAATTGCCCTTTTCCCCTTAAGAAAAAGCACAATTCTCACCTGTTTTAACGATAACTAGCGTGGTTTCCCCGAATACTCGGTAAAAATCACAATGTTGCCTTCGCTATCGGTAGTGACCACTTGCACATAGCCCGGCTGTTTATCTATGCCAGCCACGTCGTTAATGGCGGGGATGATGGGAAAACTACATCCCTGTTGCTTAAGATAGGCTTGTGTTTCAACCGCAGAACGTACCCAAAAGCTAATGTAGCCGTTGGCGTGGCGCGGGCGTGGAATTCTGTCCGTTTCCGGGTCAGCTTCGTACAAGCCAAAAACGCCCCGGTTGCTCCAAAAACCATAATAGCCATCATCATCATAACCTTCACCCAGACGCATCACTTTGGTGTAAAACTTCTTTGCACGGGCTACATCCGTAACCGGATAGCCAGTGTAATCAAACTCTAACGCTAAGGTGGTACGGTTTTGATGACCGATGATGAGGGTGTGAGCGATTTTGTGGGGAGTGCTAAAAATGTGTGTTACCCAAGCGGTTTCTGTATAGGCGTGTGGACCAATGCCCTTAAGCACGCGCTCGTAGCTTACCAGCGTTTTGGAGCCAAGCGGGCGAATGTGAAAATGGTTAGCAGTGAGTTGCGCTACGAGCCCGCGTGGGCTGTGGTCGTAGTGCGCCCAATAGTGGGCTTGCATAGCAGGGGCGATTTTAGCCCCGCGTTCCTGCCCGCGCGTTTTGGTGCGTGTGTCGTCAAACCAGGAGCTTTGCACATCGTGGAAGGCTGTCAGCGATTTGGCATTGCCACTGACCCAAGCCAGGGCAACTTGATACGCCGCTTGCGCGTAGGGTGTGTCGGTAGGAAAACCACTCAAAGTGGGGGCAAGGGCTTCAGGGAAGGTTAAGTTTTTTTCGCACAACAAAAATAAGTTACCATCTACATCAAAACCGGCGGCAAAGGTGTCGGAACCCACTTTTTGTGGTGCGCTGGCAAAATCCACCCCGTCTTTTTTTAGCGCGCCACTTCGAGTTTCAGATCTGTCGCCGAAAAGTGCGCGTATCCATTTGGAAGGTTTTTTCGCACCCGTGCCAGGTTGTCCCAGTTGCTGGCATCTAAAATGAACCGCGCACCCTTAAGGCTAAAGTAAGCCCGAGTGTTGGTTACACTTTCCGGCGCACCTAACAAGGGGGTATAAAACTTAACCGCGCGAGTTAAATCTGTTACGGGGTAAGCATAATCAAAATCAAAGTTGGCGCCTTGGCCCGGTTGTTGTGCATCCACGTCGTAATCCAGCGAGCCCGCTTCAACATAGTGTGCGGTGAGCCATTGGTTCTGGTGTTTCACTAAGGCTTGGGCAATGAAATATTGGTCAGTGTAATCCCAACGCACACCGCCTTCAATATCCACCCAATACAACAACAACGCTGTATTGCCATCTACGCTGAGTTCGGCACGCGCCACTGTCATGGCTTCGGACAGCACACCATGCGGGCGTTCAAAAGCTTCCCATTCAATTGGCAATCCAGCGGCCACAGCGGCACGCCCTACTTGTCGCCCATCAGCACGTTGGCTTAAGCGAATGACATCGGGCGTGAGTAAGTTGATGTAACCGGGCGCGTCTAAGTGCAAATAGCGATGCCAGAAAGCATCTACCGCCGCAACAATCTCTTTTTGTATCGTAGGGTTGACAGTGGTATTAAAAAAGACATCATTGGGAAAAGTGAAATGACCTTGGGGCATAAATACTCTTTAGTGAAAATTACGCACACAATATGTGATATTCGTTAAGAANNAGCATAGAACCAGCTTTTCGCGGTTGAAGGCACTACAAAACGGGCGGGTTGCTGAGTCAGGGGGTTTCTTCTGGGATGATTGTGCTGACCCTTCGGATAGACCTTGTAATTACCCAGATAAGAACCAAGGAATAGATGCCATAACTCATCCACGGAAAAAACCAGGCAACGGCAATGGCAATAAGATAAAGCCCGTTTACGATGACATAAACCGGTGCGATGGCGCGTAAATCTGCCGAACTCATGGGCTGAAAGCGCAGATTTGGGTGGTAACGAAAGTACACCAAAATCAAAAAGCCAGTGACATTTACCAGGATAAGATTAGCGCCATAGATTGCCAAAGAGATTGGTTGAAGAGGGTATCGTNNTCGCCCTAATAGAGATGTCGGAAATGGCAACACGCTGACGAAGAGTAACCAAACTAAATTCAGCCAGACGAACGGTTCATCAATTTGTTTGATTTGGGCGGCGACTTGGTGATGTAAATGCCAATAGAG
The DNA here is from genome assembly GCA_002455215.1 of Anaerolineales bacterium UBA6668. Taxonomy (GTDB): domain Bacteria; phylum Chloroflexota; class Anaerolineae; order Anaerolineales; family UBA6668; genus UBA6668. The sequence continues at coordinate 41,527 of DKKK01000215.1, forward strand.
TCCGACGATGAAAAAACTCATAACATACGTCAATACCTGAGGCAAGATATTCACCAGCGAAGAAAGAAGCGCAGTCGGTTCGACATTAGGGATTTTAATATCTAGTATCAGAAGTGTAATTACGATGGCAAAAACACCATCTGAAAATGCTTCTAGTCTTTGTTTATTCAAGCGATTTTATTCCTTATGAGTGCATAGACTGTAGATAATTGCCCTGCCCAACGGTTTGCGTTACTTGCGGGCAGAAACGGCGAAGTTGTTCAGCCATAAAAATGACATGGGGTGGAAAACTGCTGGCGGTTGCCGCAAAATCCACACTGCCCCACAGCACAGCTTTCTGCCTTTTATTATAGCAGAAACGCGGGGCGTGCCGCACTGCTCAACACCCCCATTATAAACACCCTTTCACACCCGTGCAAGCACCACCCAATGCACCCCCAAAAAAAGAGACGCAAGTTCGCTTGCGTCTCAAAAATAACTGTCAGCCGAAGCACCGCTTACAAGCGCTCAAAAATACCTGCCGCACCCTGACCGCCGCCAATGCACATCGTGACCATGCCATAGCGACTGCCCGAACGTTGCAGTTCGTTCATCAGTTGCACAGTCAACTTTGCGCCCGTGCAACCCAGTGGGTGACCGAGGGCAATAGCCCCGCCGTTCACATTCACCTGCTCATCCGCAATGCCCAGCGTGCGAATCACCGCCAACGCTTGCGCGGCAAAAGCTTCGTTAAGCTCAATGCGCCCAATCTCTGCCAGCGAAAGACCGGCACGTTCCAGTGCCCGCGGAATAGCCTTCACCGGACCAATGCCCATCACTTCCGGCGCAACACCCGCCACACCAAAGCTGACAAAGCGCACCAACGGCGTAAGCCCGCGCTTTTCGGCAACGGAACGCTCCATCACCAGCACACCTGCCGCACCATCGCTGAGGGGGCTACTGTTGCCGGCGGTCACACTTCCACCCAGCTTAAAGGCGGCGGGCAGTTTGCCCAACCCTTCCACCGTAGTATCGCGGCGCAGATGTTCATCCAATTGCAGGGTTTGGCGAATGGTTTGCACATTGCCTTGCTCATCTGCCAGCCTTTCCTGCACGCTAACCGGCACAATCTCACTGGCAAACAGCCCGGCATCGGTGGCTTGGGTGGCGCGTTGGTGACTGCGCACAGCAAAGGCATCTTGGTCGGCACGGCTAATGCCATGTTCCTTTGCCACTCGCTCTGCCGTGAGCCCCATACCCATATACGCTTCCCAGCGGGCATCCACCAGCGCGGGGCTGGGAGCCATGCGGAAACCAGTCATCGGCACCAAGCTCATGCTTTCCACACCGCCTGCCAACACCACATCTGCACCCCCTGCCAGCACGCGCTCGGCGGCTTGGGCAATCGCTTGCAAGCCACTGGCGCAAAAACGGTTGACCGTGACAGCGGGCACATCTACAGGCAATCCGGCTTGCAGGCTAATTAGGCGGGCAATATTCAGCCCTTGCGAACCTTCCGGCATGGCACAGCCCAAAATGACATCTTCAATTTCTTCCGGCGCAAGCTTTCCTTGCACATCAGCAATCAATTTTTGCACAACCGCCGCACCCAAATCTTCGGGGCGCAAGTTGCGGCTGGAACCTTTTTTCGACTTGCCAACAGCGGTGCGAACACCACTGACAATCACAGCTTCTCGATGGGACATAGCAAAATCTCTTAGGAATCTTCGGTAGGTGAATCGGTTAATTGCGGAGCGGTTTTCCCACGGTTAGCATGTGCATAATGCGCTCCATGGTTTTTTCGGTTTGCATCAATTGGGTAATGCCTTCCTGTTCCAGCTCCAATATGTGCCACGGGGAAACCCAAGCGGGTGCGGCGAGATTGCCCCCGCACAAAATGTTTGCCAAAGTTTTGCCAATGGTCACATCATGCGCACTGGCATAGCCACTTTCCAGCATTTGCAGGAGGTAAAGCTCAATGGCAGATTGCACATCACGCCCGGCGGCATAGATTTTTTCGTGTGGGCGGGCAGTGTAGCCACTGTTTGCCATGTGCAAAACTTCTTGCTTGGCAGTGCCCAACAGCAGGTCGCGGTTCATCACAATGCGGTCCGTGCTTTGCAAAAAGCCAATTTCGCGGGCATTGACAGCACTACTGGAAACCTGTGCCAAGCCAATCGCTTCAAACACCTTTTGGAGTGGTGGCAGGGGATCGGCGTTTTTTACCTTCATGTGGGGATTCACCACACGGCGGAGCAGTTCCTTACAGCCACCCCAACCGGGCACCAAGCCCACACCTGCCTCCACCAAGCCCATGTATAGCTCAATGTGTGCCACGATGCGGTCTGCGTGCATAGTCACTTCCGCGCCACCCCCCAGGGCACGGTCGAATGGGGCAGAAACCACCGGCTTGCTGGCAGAGCGCAGGCGCATGAAGGTTTTTTGCCCGCGCACAATCAAATCGCGGAAGGCTTCGACGGGTGGTTTGCCGCTCATCATCAGGCGGTTCATATCCAAATTTGCCCCACCACTAAACAAAGCCCCTTGATTGCCAATTACCAAACCCGCCGCGCCGTGTTCCAGCCGTTGCATGGCTTCGTCCATAATGTCGAAAACCGGCTCGCTGAGCGTATTTGCCTTGTCGCGGAACTCCAACAACAGCACCTGGTCGCCTAAGTCGTGCAAAGCGGCAGAGCCGTTGCCAGCCAACTCTTTGCGCTCGGCGGGCAGGCGGTTGATGAAAATGGCAGTGGCAGGTTGTGCGATGGGTTGGTAGCGGGCGGTGACCGGCGAATACNNAGCCGTGTGGCGGTAAAAGTGGGTGTGCCCACTCGCCAGCATTTGCTTCACCCAATCTGCCACTGGGTAGCCATCCTGCTCCATGCGGGCGGCGGTTTCGGCTACGCCCAGTGCCTCCCAAATTTCAAAAGGACCCATCTCATGCCCGAATCCCCAGCGGATGGCGTTATCCACCCCCACAATTTCATCGGAGATTTCTGGCACACAGCGGGCAGAGTACATCAGCAAAAAGGCGATGGAGTGCCAGGCAAAGCTGGCGGCGCGGTCGGTGTGTTGGATGAGTGCCTTCAAGCGTGCGCCCGTATCGGCAATTTTGCGCGTTTTGCCGATGCTTTCAAAGCGTGGCTCGGCGCTGGGTGCTTCGTGTTCTAGGGTTTGCAGGTTGAGCGTCCAAAATTCTTTTTTGCCCTTCACGCTCACTTCCTTATAGAAGCCGGCTTTGGTTTTGTTGCCCAGCCATTTGCGTTCCAGCATGGCTTGCACCACTTCGGTTGGGCGTCCGGCAGGGATGGCAACGTATGGGTCAGTGGGCAGGGCTTTGGCGGCGTTTTGGGTGACAAATGCCATCACATCCAACCCCACCAAATCCATCAGGCGAAAAACCGCCGATTTGGGCCGCCCGAGTGTCGGACCGGCAATGGCATCCGTTTCGGCGATGGTGTAGCCATTTTGGATGGCATAAGCCACATCAAATGCGCCCGCGGCTGTGCCAATGCGGTTGCCCACAAAGTTGGGCGTATCTTTGGCAATGACCACCCCCTTGCCCAGCGTTTGACTGCCAAATTGGCGGAAAAACGTCACCAGATTGGGGTCGGTTTCGGGGGTGGGGATAAGTTCCAGCAGTTTTAGATAGCGCGGTGGGTTGAAAAAGTGTGTGCCAAGAAAGTGCCGGCGGAAATTGTCGGAACGTCCTTCTGCCAGCAGGTGCAAGGGCAGACCGCTGGTGTTACTGGTGACAATGGCGTGGGCGGGAAGCACGCCTTCTAGTTTTTCAAAGAGTGCGCGTTTGATTTTTAAGTTTTCTACAATCACTTCTATCACCCAATCCACATTGGCTAACTGGTGCAAATCATCTTCCAGGTTGCCAATGCGAATCAGGTCTAGGTCTTCTTGGGAATAGAGCGCCGGGGGACGGCTTTTGCCCAGTGCTTGCAGTGCGCCATTGACAATGCGGTTGCGCACCGCTGGGCTTTCTAGCGTGAGCCCGCTGGCGGCTTCGGCGGGGGTGAGTTCTTGGGGGGCAATATCGAGCAAAAGCACCGGGATGCCAGCACCCGCCAACAAGGCGGCTATGCCACTCCCCATCGTGCCAGAGCCAATGACAGCGGCGGAACGAATTGTGTAGGACATCATAAGGATTGAAATGAATGGTTAAGTGAACAAAAAAACAAGAAATTCAAAATAGGCGGTTTATCAATGACCGGTTTGCCGAGTTCATGATCATTCTGATGCAACAATGCCTTCTTCCAGCCAAGCCAAATCGCCTTCGAGCATGGTCTTGCTCAGCTTGTAGCCTTGTCGGTCGTTGTTGTGGCTGAGCCCACGGAAGTTTTCGCGGACGCGCTCTTTGCTTTCTGCCACAAAATAATCTACCATTGTGAGCACGCTTTTGGCATCGCGTTTTTCGTTTTCAATCACGTGTTGGGCATAGCTCAGCGTGGCGGTGATGGCAAACACTTCCATCCCAATATCTACCAAGCGTTTGAGAACCATTTGTTCGCGGTCGAGTTTGGGTCCGAATTTTAGCATTTGGTGGAACAAGGCGCGAGACAGGCTACGGGCAGTGGCTTCGGCAAAGCGGGCGTGNNCCCCTTGCAATGCGGGCATCATGCCATTTCTGCCACCACTGCTGATGGGGAGCAAATTGCGCACATACCACGGCGCATAGAACATACCGGCTTTGGCGGCAGTGGAAGCACGTTCTCCCATTGGGGCTCGGCTATCAATGGCTTTTGCCGCCATGCGCAGGTGCGGGTCCATGGCTTCGCGGGCAATGAGCAGGCGCATAATTTCGGAAGAGCCTTCAAAAATCAAATTAATGCGCACATCGCGCATCAGCCGTTCAATTGGCATGGGGTCTTCACCGCGTGCCCGCAAACTATCGGCGGTTTCATAGCCACGCCCACCACGAATTTGCATGGTTTCATCCACAATTTTCCACAACATTTCGGTACACCATGCCTTTGCCATAGCGGCTTCTAGGCGGATGTCGGTCTTTTTTCCATCTGCCAACCCGGCACTGAGCAGGGTCATGGCTTCCATAGCGAAGGTGGTGGCGGTCATTTTGGCAATTTTGTCGGCAATGGCGGCGTGTTTGCCAATGGCTTGCCCCCATTGTTCGCGTTCGTTTGCCCACTTGCGCACCATGCGCAGGCAGGCTTTTGCCGCGCCGACTGTGACACCGGGAATGGTGAGCCGCCCGGTGTTTAGGGTGGTGAGTGCCACCTTTAGCCCGCGCCCTTCGCCCCACACAATGTTTTCGGCAGGCACTTTGACATCCTTAAACTCAATCACGCCATTGTAGAGTGCTTTGAGACCCATAAAGCGACAGCGGTGCAAGATTTTTACACCGGGGGAGTTCATTTCCACAATGAAGGCGGTGACTTGCTTGCGGGGCTCGCCCTTCACCACCACATCCGGCGTGCGTGCCATCACAATAATCAGCCCGGCGCGGGTGCTGTTGGTACACCACAGTTTTTCGCCGTTGATGATGTAGTGCTTGCCATCGGGAGTGGGTTCGGCGGTGGTGGACATTTGCGCGGGGTCAGAACCGGCATTGTCTTCGGTTAGGGCAAAGGCAGAGATTTCACCTTTGGCAACGCGGGGCAGGTAGGTGCGCTTTTGTTCTTCGGTGCCAAATAGCAAGAGCGGTTGGGGAATGCCAATGGATTGGTGGGCAGAGATGAGTGCCGATAAACTGCCGTCATAACTGCCGAGTACGGTTGCCGCTTTGCAATAGTTGACTTGTGATAGACCCAAACCGCCATATTGTTGGGGAACCTTGATGCCAAAAGCCCCCATTTTTCCCAAATCTGCAATCACCGGGTCGGGAATTTCGCCTTCGCGGTCAATTTGGTCGGGGTTGACGTTCTCGCGCAGATAGGCTTCCAATTGGTCTAAGAATGCTTCGCCACGGGCTTTATCTTCTGGATTCATTTTGGGGAAGGGAAAAACCAAATCCCAGGGCAAGTGCCCCATGAAGAGTTTGCCGGAAAAAGTTGGGTAATTCCAAGTGGTTTCGCGTCCTGCTTCAGCCATTTCCATGGCTTCGCGTTGTCCTTTGCTCATTTTGCTGGTATCCAGCAGATCAACGTGTTCTTGTTTTTCGGGGGCGGGGGTAGTCATGGTATTGGGGGCGTGATTTTGAATGGGTGGGTATTAAGAATTGAATCAAAAATCAAGAAAAGAAAACTGACTAGCGGTCACTGACTGCTAGTCAGTTAATATGATTATAAGGGAAAATCAAAAAAAGGCAAGAGGGGATAAACGGCTGGGTGCGGTTCAAAGTTTCG
>DKKK01000124.1 GCA_002455215.1 Anaerolineales bacterium UBA6668
GGGGCTGGGGGCGTGCAGGCACTGAAGGCAAGTGCCATCCCGGCGAAAGCCAATAGCTTGGGGAGAGAAAAGTGAATCATCAGTTGGCTCCTGGCTTTTTGCAGTTAAACAAAAAAGCCACTCATACGGAATGGCTGGGGTAGCAAGGTCTAAGGGAAGCAATGACTCCATTCCGCGAAAGTCACAGTCGATTTCAGACCGAAAAGGTATCTTGAAAAAGCGGGTAATCGGACTGGGCAGAAATCTGCCTTACCGTTGCGGGTCAGTGCCAGACTGGCAATCAAGCAATTTTGTTGATTGCGTCACTNNCTTAAGAAAAAAAGCGCAACTCGATATTAGGCAGATGTGCCAAATGTCACTCTTGTCGAATACAGAACGATGATAGTGGCGATGCAAATATTTGTCAATGGGTTAGAATCATTTTGCCCCCTTGGAGTCGTTCCCATATCCCGCATTTCGCATTCTGCATCCCATCCCGTTTCCAATAACTCATCATTCCTATTTCGACACGGATACCGAATATAGCGCCCCTCAATGATATAATTTCCCACTTACTTCGTCATTAAATTTACACCACTGCCATGCAACCATCTTTCGGCATTGCCCAACTCAAAACCCTGCTCGCCAACCACGATATTTCCCCCAAGCGCAGTTTGGGACAAAACTTCATCTTTGAACCGCACTGGCTGACCAAAGTGGTGCAAGCAGGCGATGTGAAAGCCAGCGATACCGTGTTGGAAATTGGGGCGGGCGTGGGCAACTTGACGCGCTTTTTGGCAAGTTCTGCCCAATCGGTTACTACAGTCGAGCTAGACCAGCGTATGTTGCCAATACTGCACAGCGAACTAGCGCCATACTCCAATGTGCGTATCATTCACGGCGACATCCTGAACCTGCCCCTGCGCCAGCTTTTTCCTGACCTAGCTCCAGATACGCCCTTCAAAACGGTTGCAAACATCCCCTACTATGTCACCGCGCCCATCATTCGCCACCTGTTGGAAGGCGAACCACGCCCGCAAACGGTGGTACTCACCATTCAGTTGGAAGTGGCACAGCGCATTGTGGCAAAACCCGGTGAGATGAGCTTGTTGGCGCTCAGTGTACAATTTTACGGTGAGCCGCAATTGGTGGCAAAAGTACCCGCTGGTGCGTTTTGGCCCACTCCCCAAGTTGATTCCGCCATTCTGCGTATAGATTCCGACTCCCAGCCACGTTTACCCCAAGCGCAAGCCGAGCACCTGTTTCGCATTGCTCGGGCAGGCTTTGGGCAAAAACGCAAACAACTCGGTAACTCACTGGCACATGGTTTGGGCTTGCCGCGCCCGCAAGTGGAATCCGCCCTGCTCTCTGCCGGCATTCAACCCAGCCGCCGTGCGGAAACGTTGGCAATGGAAGAATGGGTGTGGTTGGCTGAGCGGTTGACGCTAGCAAATGTGGGCAAATCAGCCGGGCATGGCTAACCCGCAGAGATAGTGCCGTAATTGTGGGCGGAACAGGTGCTACACGCCGCCCGCATTGCCGCTAGTGCTCGGCTGACAAACAACTCCCCCCGTCCGGGACTGGCAATTAAAGCATGGACATACAACTTAGCGAGTTGTCGTTGGGCAGATTCGCTGGCATCTAACTCAATGCGGCTGATTTGCGCTTGCAAGCGAGTCCATGCCATTGGGGCAAGCAGGTGTACCCAGCCCGGACCCATTGCGGTAGCGGTTTGCATGTTGGTCTGAGCAGAGCGCGACTTCAGCCACCACTCCATTGTCTCGTTCAGTGTTTCCCCTGCCGCTACCAGTGCCGTATCCCCGGCTATTTCCAGATAAGCCAACACCTGTTGCAAGGCAATTGCCAAGTGCGAGTGTTCGCTCAAATGCTCAGAGCGACTGGCTAAGTCCAACTGTTCCAGTGCCGCTTTGGGTTGCAGGTGTGCTGGGCTTAGCCAAAGCGTGGCGAGTCGCAATTGCACCAACGTTTGCTCGCGGGTGTGTCCTTCTTTTTCAAAAAACTTTCGGGCAAATTCGATTAACGTCAGCCCTTGTAAAAAGTCGCCTTCATCTGCCCTTGCCGACAAAGCCAGTGCCGTCCCCTGCCCCACCGCACACAACGCTTCGTTGATGTACATTTCGGCGGCGTTAGCAATGCGGCGAGCGGTATCAAAAGCATTCGCGGCTTTTTGTAGGGCGGCAGGGCGTTCGTTCAGTGCAACCGGCAATTGTAAGTAGGCATTGCCGAGCTGATATTGGGTTTCGGCGTGTAGGAGCGGGTCTGCCATCAGTGGGCGCAGGGTGAGCGCTTCTTCCAAGTAGCCAATGGCGCTACGCACCGCTTTGGCGCGTTCTTCCACCTGCAATTCCAGATATGCCCCGCCTAGCTCGGTTAAAACTTGTCCGCGAAAATCTCTCAGTTCGGGGGCAGTAGTGCGTTCCACCAAGGGCTTAAGTGCGCGGATTGCTAGCGCCACCAAGCCCGGTTGGTGAACAGACTCCTTCATCATGTGCCGAAACCGCCCGACATCACTGGAAAATTCGGTAGGCGCATCGTTGGCAGTCAGGCAGTGCTGTGCATTTTGAAACAAAAACTGTGTGACTTCCTGACTCAACTGCAGAAAAGGGTTTTGCTCGTTTGCCATACCGGCTTTGCGGGCTTGGTTTTCGTAGTGCGCCAGTACATTAAAAAAGGTATGGTCGAAGTCTGTTGGTTCAACTTTTTCCAATTGGCGTTGAAGCAACCCCATAATTAAGGTCGCTTTTGCTTCGGCATTGGGCAGGTCTGGGGTGGTAAAGTGGTATTCGGTCATAAAGATAAAATAGAAATGAAGAAAGTAGCCTAAATGATACCAGAACTATATTCGACATGGATGAAAACCGCGCCGAAAATCAAACATTTCTTTGGAATTTGGCAAGGCTGGTCAAATTCACGGTATAATGAGATACTATCAACATGATTTTCGACAGATATCTTTTGGAGTGAAATTATGCGTTTTTCAGGTAAAGTAGCATTAGTGACCGGCGCCTCGCGTGGAATCGGGCGAGCCATTGCCGAACGGTTGGCTGGCGAAGGCGCAAAAGTTGCCATTAACTATGCTCGTGATGCGGATGGCGCACAAGCCGCTGTCTCTGCCATTACTGCCAATGGCGGTAATGCCATTGCCTTGCAAGCGGATGTCAGTAATTTTGTCGCCGCCGAAACGCTGGTTGCAGAAACCATCAAAGCGTTAGGTGGTTTGGATATTTTGGTGAATAATGCTGGCACTACCCGCGACCAATTGATTATGCGCATGTCAGAAGAAGATTGGGATGAAGTGATTCGCACCAACTTGAAGAGCGCATTTAACTGCTGTAAGGCGGTCACCCGCCCCATGATGCGAAGCCGCAAGGGACGTATCATCAACATAAGTTCGGTTTCTGGTGTGGCAGGCAATGCGGGGCAAACCAATTATGCGGCTAGTAAAGCTGGTATGATTGGCTTTACCAAATCATTGGCACGTGAACTCGCCAGTCGTAATATTACGGTGAATGCCATCGCGCCCGGCTTTGTGCCTACCAAGCTCACCATTGATTTGCCAGAAGAATTGCGCACTGCCACTTTGGCACAAATTCCGCTCAACCGTTGGGGCACGCCCGATGAGATCGCCGCCGCTGTTGCTTTTTTCGCCAGCGACGAAGCCGGTTATATCACTGGGCAAACGCTCAACGTGGATGGCGGCATGGTAATGAGTTAAAGCGAATGTCCGAACCCAAAAACCACACTACTACGATTGCACCCACTGTATTGCTTACCATTGCCCGCTTGTCGGCATTGAGTGTTGAAGGCGTTCTCTCACTTGCCCCAGTGCAGGGTGGGGTGAATCGCTTGTTTAAGCGTGGCGTGACCGATGGCGTTCAAATTGAACTGCGCGAAGACTCCATCTGGGCAAATGTATTTCTAATTGTGCGCGGGGGCAAAAATATCCGCGAAATTGGGCGAAATGTGCAAAGGGAAGTTCACCGCGCAATGCAGGATATTGCCGGTTTGAAGGTGGAAAATGTCAACATCTACATTGAAGATGTTGAGTATCCGACTCCCGCATAACCTTTCATTAACTATGCCAGAACTTAGTAATTCAACCACAATGGACGGAACCGCAGAACGCCTCCGCCCACGGCGGCAGGCACGTTGTCTTGCGCTTACGGTACTTTATGAACTGGACTGTACCACGCACGAACTCGGCGAGACCTTTGCCAACCAAGCGCAAGACTCCGAACTATCTCGTTCGTTGTTGGAATTTTCGCGCCAGTTGGTTAGCGGTATCCGCATGAGCCAGACGATCTTGGATAAAGCTATCGAAGAACACGCCCCAGAATGGCCCTTTGACCAGATTGCCATTGTAGACCGGAATATTTTGCGCCTTGCCCTATTCGAAATGCTCAATGTGCGCAGTACACCTACCAAAGTTGCCATTAACGAAGCGATTGAACTCGCCAAATTATATGGTAGCGACACCGCTCCGCGTTTTGTCAATGGTGTGCTGGGAGCGCTAAGCGAAGAATTGGGCAGTATTCGCACCCGTTTGCAATCTATCAACATCATGCCTGTCGAATTGGCAGGGGAAGTGGTTGCTTAATGTTCGGTATTGGCACATGGGAACTGTTTATCATCGTGTTCCTAAGCATGCTGGTCTTAGGACCAGAACGCATGACGCGCCATGCCTTTACGCTTGGCAAGTGGATGCGCCGTTTTCAACAAGAAGCCGCCAAAATGACCGCTGTGTTACGCGCTGAATTTGCCAAAGTGGATGAAGAAAACGCGGTGGGTAGCTTACTCCAAGACGTGCAATCCATTCGCTCGGACTTCACCAGCGTTNNGTTTTCAATACGCCATTTGAAAACAAAATTGCCCCGCGTTTGCCTGCCGCCACCCCCACGCCTTCTACCCCCACTGAACCAGAATCAACCCGCTATCAAGCTTGGTCTTTACCACCAGACGATTCTGACCCCGTATGACCAACCCAAAACAAGACATCCCATTGACCGAAATGAGTTTGTGGGAACACCTGAAGGAAGCGCGTACCCGACTCATCCGCATCTTCATTGCGATTGTGCTTTTCTCAATGGTAGGATTTGCGCTAGGTGAAACTATTCTCACTTGGATGTTAGCGCCTTATGTTAACCTGCTCAGTAAGGATGGGGGGGTAACCACTATTGAAGCGATTGGACCCACCGAACCTGTCAGCATTTACCTGCAAATTAGCTTAGGGATTGGGGTGGCGCTGGCTCTCCCGTATATCACTGCCGAAATCATCGGCTTTATCCTACCCGGGCTGAAGCCAAATGAAAAACGCTGGGTGTGGTTGATTGTGCCAAGCGCTTTTTTGCTCTTTCTTGCTGGGGCAGGTTTTGCATGGTGGTTGTTGATACCCACTGCTGTACAATTCTTGCAATCTTTCCTGTCCAATATTATTACTTCGCGTTGGACTGCCCGTGAGTATGTGCCTTTTGTGGTGCAACTCACCTTTTGGCTTGGCATGGCATTTGAAATGCCGCTGGTCGCCTTTTTCTTAGCATCCTTGCGTTTGCTCACTCCCAAAGCCATGCTCAAGCAATGGCGTATTGCTGTGGTATTGTGTGCGGTGATTGCGGCAATGATTACGCCCACGATAGACCCAGTGAATATGACATTGGTTTGGGTTCCGCTCATTGTGTTATACTTTTTTAGCGTTTTGCTGGCGAGCATTCCGTATTTGGCACGCACGGGAGAGTAGTTTGGGGAATTGACTGGCAGGAACACCGACCATGATTTCTACCGCCATAGACACCCACTTTTTACAAATTCCGGCGATTGGGACTGCCGCATTTTGGCTTGCCAAAGGGGTTGCTTTTCCAAATTTGCTAGTGCCTGAGCAATGCGCCCGCCTGGACGCTCTGTGCCAACTTGCCGAGAGAAAAATGCCCAGCCATCTTTCTGCCAGTGGCAAAGCGGCTTGGCTGGCTCATTGGCTGTTTAATGTATTGGGGTTTAGGGGCAACATGGCTGATTATTACAATCCTGCCAATAGTTATCTAAATTGTGTGTTGGATACTCAATTGGGTATCCCGATTAGTTTGTCGGTGCTGTATTTGGATGTAGCGCAACGCTTGGGCTTTGTGGCGTATGGGGTGGGGTTACCTGCGCATTTTGTGGTGGCGGTGGAGACGGAAGGTTCTGCCCAATATTTTGACCCCTATCATGCGGGCGTGCCACTCACTCGCCAAGATTGCCTAGAACGCGTGTTTAACATCCAGCCATTTCAGGGAGATGGACGCCCCGAATGGTTTATGCCACAGGATAACAGCCAAATTTTTGTACGTATGTTGAATAATTTAAAGCAAATTTATTTGTCTAAGGAAGATTGGCAATTGAGTTTGCGAGTTATCTTGCATTTGCGGGCTTTACAGCCGGAATTGTGGCAACACACCCGCGATGTAGGTTTGGTGGCGGTACGTTTGGCACAGCCCCGCCTTGCCATTCAAGCACTCTCGACCTATTTGGAAAAACAAGCCACTGCCGCAGATGCTAGTGCTGTGCGCTTTGTGCTGGATAAGGTGGCCGCGAGTTATGTGCAGTTGAATTGATGGGATTTTCCTCGCATTAGGAGAATGTAGGCGTGGAAAAGAAAAATGAAGTATGGACGGTTACGGGGACAACAGGGCTAGAAAGGATTAGTTAGCTCAAAAGTACATGCCAACCGATATCCGATTAGTGCAATTCTGTGGCATTTCCCACACCCTGAGTTGTACTCACCCCAAGCGTACCACATACACTGGTTAGACAAAAAATCCCCCTGCACTGTAAGGGGGATTTTTTGTTGTTGGGTTGTACCGCTAAAACCGCCTTGTCCGGCTATTTATCAATCCTAGTGCCGGTTTCGCCACGCAAGGCACGGGCAATGCTGAAGGGGCTGGTTACTAGGGCACGGTTGCCAGTGGTTTTTACGAAGTCCACCACCGCTTCAATTTTGGGCTTCATACTGCCGGGCGCAAAGTGTCCTTCTGTCATGTAGCGTTCCATCTCGGCAACGGTGGTGTTGAGTAAGTTCACTTGGTCCGGTTTGTTAAAGTTGATAGAAACTTGGTCAACGCCAGTCGAAATCATAAACAAGTCAATGTTTAAGTTTTTGGCAAGCAGGGCACTGGCGCGGTCTTTGTCAATGACGGCATAGACGCCCTTCAATTCGCGCAATTCACCTTTGGAGTTTTCTACCACTGGGATGCCGCCACCGCCTGCCGCAATGACAATCGCGCCGTGGCTGACCAAAGTGCGGATGCTGTCTTCTTCTACTGTGCGTAGCGGCATTGGGGATGCCACCACCCGCCGCCAGCCACGCCCGGCATCTTCCATCACACTCCAGCCTTGCGCTTCAAATTCGCGGGCTTTCGCTTCATCCATAAAACTGCCCACTGGTTTGTTGGGTTTTTCAAAAGCCGGGTCGCTTGCAGAGACGACCACTTGAGTGACTACTGAAACCACCGGGCGGTAAATGCCACGGCTAAAAAGCTCGTTGCCCAGCGCTTGCTGGAGCATGTAACCAATTGCGCCTTGTGTGTCTGCCACAATTAGGTCAAGTGGGGTAGGATGCACTTCGTGTGAAGCCAATTCGTTGCGGCGCAGAATGTAGCCCACTTGGGGACCGTTGCCGTGTGTCACCACTAAGTTCCAACCGGCTTGTACCATATCGGCAAGGTGGCGTACCGTTTCGCGTACGGCATCCCATTGATGGGGTACATCAGGTTGTTTGGGGTTGAGAATCAGTGAGTTGCCGCCAATGGCGACCAATGCAGTAGGAGACATAATCATTTCCATCCTTGTAAAAAGTATGTTCGGCAAATTTGGAAATGTGCTTTTTCTTGGGGGAAGGTGAAAAAGCGCATTTTCCATGCGTTCCGAGTGTCGTTTGCGGGGTGATTTGGCGACTCTATTTGGCAGTCGTCTGACCTATTTTAGTATGGATTCGTTTTTTTGGCTACCCATAGGTATATTCGGCACAGGGCAACCGCATGAAAGATT
>DKKK01000068.1 GCA_002455215.1 Anaerolineales bacterium UBA6668
CCCAATCCTTCATGCGGTTGCCATGGAAACTTACCGAGTACCACTTTGTAATTTTAAAGTTTGTGCTATACTGGCTAATTATGTGGAATCGACCATTTTGGGTATTCTTTTGCGTTTTCAACACCTATCCTATATTCGCACGGATAGAAATTGCGCTTTTCTCCTAAGAAAAAATGTAGTTTGATATTCGGCGCGTATGTCGAATGTAACAATGCTTTAAACTCGGAGGCTCTCAATGAACGAAATTTTGCACTCCCCTAGTTTTTTGGGCACCAAAGGTAACTTTGCCACTGACATCACGCTTGTGATGATGATCGCAATTGCGCTGTTGTTCACCTATGGGCGTTACTTGGCTGTGGTGAAAAAAGATTACGAAACCCATCGCTGGGTACAAACAATAGGGGCAGTCTTAAACGCGCTGATGGTGGGCTGGATGATGATTTTGCCATTTCGAGATTTTATTGTCCGCGACTTGTACGCGCCACAATTGCCGATTTTTTATGCCATCACTTGGCTTCATGCCGCCACTGGCTTGTGCGCCTTGCTCTTTGGGCTGTTTGTCACTTTGCGCGGTAACGGGCTAATGATTGCCCCCTTACGCTTCAAAAAGTATAAACCCTACATGCGTCTTGCCTACACACTCTATATGGCGGCTACCCTTTTGGGAATTGTGGTGTATGTTGTATGGTTTGTGATTAATCCCTATAGCTTAAGCTACAGCTAAGCTAAGCTAATGCTAAATTGCGGCGGCGCCCACTAAACCAATATGTCACTCGCTGTCGTTCTGCTCAATTGGCATCATGCCGCCGAAACGCTCCAAACGGTGCGACATTTGTCTGGCTTTGCTCAGCCACCCAACATTTGGATTGTGGACAATGCTTCCGGCGCGGCTGAACAGGTGCAACTGCAAGAATTGGCAATGGAAATGCAAAGCAAGGGCACGCCCGTCCATTTGCACTTTAACCAGAACAATTTAGGCTATGCAGGTGGGTGTAATGTGGGCATTGCGGCGGCGTTGGCGGGCGGGTACTCAGCCATCTTGTTGATGAACGTGGATGCGCACATCACAGAAACTAACCTGCAAGCTTTGTACAACCACCTAACCAGCCACCCCCAAACAGCAGTGTGTGGTCCAGCCTTGCGAGAAGAGCACAACGGGCAAGTGAATTGGTCGGTCGGGGGACAGTTTCCCCACCTATCGCTGGACACCCGGCTTTGGCAAAAGGAACTTGCGAGCCAAGCCGAAACCCGCACGGTGGCGTATGTACCGGGCACGGTTGCCCTTTTTCGAGCGGACGCATTGCGTCAAGTCGGTTTGCTGGATGAGCGGTACTTCTTCAGTGTGGAGATAGCGGACTGGTGTTGGCGGGCAGAGCAAGCTGGGTGGCTGTGTCAGGTACTTCCCCACATCCCTGCCACACACGCCACCGAGCAAAAATCCACCCAGCGCAACAGTCTTTATTTGTACTACAGCTTACGCAATCGCTTATACTTTTGTAGTAAATTTGGTTTGCAGGGTGCTTTTTGGCGCTGGTCAATGGTATATTTATGGCTGGCGGTCAAGGCAATTGGGCGCGGCAACCGCCCCCGTGCCCGCGCCATTTTTCACGCACTGCAAAAAGGCTGGCAAGGCTAAACGCTACTCATGTTTGATAACTCTGTTCCTATCCAATCTGCCGAAGGACTCACCGAGCGTGAGCGTGAGCTTTTACGTTTGGTAGCGACTGGAGCAAGCAACAAAGAAATTGCCACCCAATTATTTATCAGCGTCAATACGGTAAAGGTACACCTACGCAATATCTTCACCAAAATTGGCGTACTGAGCCGCACCGAAGCGACTCTGTGGGCAATTGAGCATAAAATTGTGGAAGCACCTGGTGGAGATAGCAAAGAATCTGCCGAACAAGCATTACTCGCCTTGCAGGCGCAGTTGGCAGAACTAGAAGAGTTAACCGAGCAACAAAAACAAGAGATGCTGGCACGCTTGGAGCAAGAGCGCCAGCAATGGGCAGAAACAGCCGAGCAGGTGCGGCATGCCCAACAATCCGCCGAAAAAACCGCCCAAGCCGAGCAATCTGCCCGTTTACAAGCCGAAGCAAGAGCCTCCGCCGAACAGTCCGCTCGCCGCAAATTTGTACGGCAATTATTGGTGGTAGCAGTCGCGGTGTTACTGTTGGTGGGTATCATGACTGGCTACGCGCTTTGGTCTGCCCAACAAGCAACCCAACGCACCAACCAAGCGGTATCCGCCCTGCAAACCGCCGAAGCCGAACGCTGGTCGAAACTTCCCGCATTACCCGTAGAAATTCGCCAACCCCTATTGGCATACGCACCAAACCAGCAAGGCATTTATGTGTTGGAAACTTCCCCCACCACTGAAAGTGCAAATGTCCATGTTTTGCGCTACGACAATAATGGAAGCGCTTGGCTACCCATGCCAAATTTGCCCGCCACCATTGCCGCAGGTTCGGCATATGCCCTAAATAACCAACTCTTTGTAGCTAGCCAAAACGCTCATTGGGTGTTTGACCCTGCCACACAAGCCTGGTCAACTGCCGATAGCCTGCCCCAGTTGCAGGGAGAACCCCGGGTGGCGGTGGCAAGCGGCACTGTTTGGTTGTTGGATCGGGCAAGTGGAGAGATTTGGCGCAAGGGAAACGAAGACTGGCAAGTGATGGGGCAGTTACCCGATGGGCAAGTTGCTACTCAGTGGGTCAGTGATGGCTCACACTTGCTCTATTTCGCCTTGCAAAATGCGGAAAGCGGGGAAGTGTATCAAACTGTGGCGGGGGACGATTTGGATTGGCAGTTACTACAGGGCGACCTGCCTGCCACTACACAAATTTCTGCACTCGCAAACGAGCTTTACCTTGCCTACCCCAATGCCGAAGGACTGACCTTGCAAGCCATCCGTTTGTCTGATGCACAAAAGGTAGGTGAAACGCACTTGCGCGGTGTTTTTAGCCAAGCCGGGCAATTGCTCGCCAGCGACTCACAGGTGGTGTGGTTCTCCCCCGATGGCATTTGGGCTTGGAAACGCTTTTACGCACTCTTTTTACCGGTAGTGGGTGGCTAAAAGGCATGACTTCACTTCAGAACGTTTAAACCGATAGTTGACTCAAACAGAAATAGCGTTTTTCTCTTAATAACAAAGGGCTACTCTGACGCAAGTTGAATAGACTTTCCATTGAATACTGGGTACGCCCTAGCCAGTTTGCCAATTCATCGGTTAAAATAGCCGCACTCTACACTTACCGGACAATACCCATCTTGAAACAAATCTCCCAATTGCGTGCCTGGCTGTACTTTCTCATTTTGGGGTGCTTTGCTTGGGGGTCTTCTTACCTTTGGATTAAAATTGGGTTGCGCGAAACCGATGCCTATAATTTAGTCACTTGGCGACTCGCGTTTGCGTGCATTGGGTTGTGGGTGTTGGCACTCACGATGCGCATTCCATTTCCGCGGGATTGGCGGCGGCTGGCATGGATGGCGTTTATCGGTCTCATTAACACGGCTATTCCCTTTACGCTCATTGCGTGGGGAACCGAGCAAGTTTCCTCCAGCCTATCCAGCATTTTGAATGCCACCACACCGCTGTTTACCGCCCTACTCGCCCATTTTTGGGTGGAAAACGAACATCTGACGCCCAATCGCGTGCTGGGTGTGCTGGTGGGGTTTGGTGGGGTCACGCTGTTATCGCTCACCAAAGACAGCTACTCTGCCAATGGCTTTCAATTGCTACCGATTCTTGCCATACAAGGAGGTTCGTTGTTGTATGCCACCGCCAGTTTGATTACCCGCAAAAAACTTCAGCACGAGAACCCAATTGCGATCTCCGCAGTTGCAGTCACCGCCGCCTTGCTGGTGATGTTCTGGCTCACTGCTCGCAACTCGCAGATACAGTTCCCACAACTTTTGGAAACGCGCATTGCAGTGGCTTGGCTTGGTATCGTTGGCACGGCATTGGCTTACAGTTTGTTTTACAATCTCATTAAATTATGGGGACCCGCTCGTACGTCCTTAGTCACCTATGTCATTCCGGTAGTCGCCGTGATACTTGGCATCCTATTCCTGAATGAAGCCATTCACTGGCAACACTGGGTAGGTGGGATTTTGGTATGGTTGGGGGTCATCTTGGTGAACTGGAAGCAGTTGCGCAATCTATTGCCGTAACAAAACCAGCCCCTATTGCGTGCCATTTTTACCCAAATTTTCCTTATGCCTTTGATACACACTCTCCTAGAATTTGACAAAACCCTCTCGCATCAATTGCGCGTTGCCGAAAAGCCCGGTTTTTGGCACACCATCTTTAATTTTCTGGCGCACTCTGGCGATAGCTGGTTTGACCTTCCCATTTTGGCGGTGATTGCCGGGTATGCCTGGCTGGCTGACAATTCCGAATGGCTTCATAAAGCATGGGTGCTCATTTTGGGTATCTTTGTCACTGCCGCAGTGGTTGCAGTAGCCAAAAAGTTAGTTAAACGCAGTCGTCCCAGTGGCGAATGGGGGCAGGTGTACCGCAAAACCGACCCGCACAGTTTTCCTTCTGGTCATGCCGCCCGCGCCGGCTTGCTATTTATGCTAGGAATATTGCTTGGACCGTGGTGGTTTACGCTCCTGATGATGGTCTGGACGCCGTTGCTGGCACTGGCAAGAGTGGCGATGGGTGTCCATTATTTTTTGGATGTGCTGGCTGGCTTCATTTTAGGCATAGGTATTGCAATTGTGTTAACATTAAGTCTACAAATGATAATATAGTGCTATACTCGGCTATGAAGTTTGTCTATTGTGTCTTCGATACGGGTTGTATTTGGTTACGTGCCGAGTATTGAGTTGTGCTTTTTTTCTTATGGGAAAAGTGCAATTCCCATCCGTGTCGATTGTGAGCCTTTTTATTAGTTTGTTGCACCGTTGTTAAACTGAAAATAGTCGTTTTCCAACAGCATTGACGAATTGCCTTTTGTGTTATGAGTGCGCTCCCTCCCGATGAATTTGACGAATTTTTGGTAGACCCTGACCCCTCCGAAATGGGTAAAACAGTGTCCGCTACCCGCCGCGCCGGATTGGGGACGCGTAGTTTACGCACATTGCGCAAAGGTCAAGAAACAGAGTTTGACGAATTTTTGGATGACGGCATTGTACCGACTGGTGTGGATAGCACCCGCAATGCCTATACTTTGGGCATGAGCGCAGTGGGCATTGCTTTGATCATCTGTGGTGCGATTGTTGGGTTGTTTGTGCTCTTGCAAGCGAGCGGGGGCAACCTGCTGAGTTTTCTCTCCCCCACTGCCACGCCTAGCCCCACCCCCACTTACGATGCTATGAATGCGGCTCTCACTCGCATTAAGCCAGTCACTTCTGCCGCTACCAACACGCCCCTTCCAGCTGAACCTACCGAAAAGGATACGCTCTTGCAAGAAATTCGCGGTCAGGTGAGTATTTCATCCCCAGAATTGGGTCCCGCGATTGATATTTTGCAGGATACTGCCATTCGGCGGGGCGTAACAGTAAAAACCGGCGCCGGCTCTAGCGCCAAATTGCTCTTGCCCGATGGCAGTATTGTGCGCATTGCCGAAAATACCACTGTCACCTTGGATAAACTGATTACGGATAGCGGTAACAGCAATATCCAATTGGTCTTGGAACAGGGCAAAATCTGGACAGTTGTACCCCGTACCCTTGTGGCAGGGCAAGACCGCTTTGCAGTGGTCATTCCCGCTGGGGTGGTGACTTTGGCTGGCAAACCGTCCTTTATGAGCGTACAATGGAATGCGGAAAACAAAAGTGGGATTGTCACCTGCCTGGATGGGGAAGATTGCCGCCTGCAAAATGAGCTAGGTGGGGTGAGCCTAACCAGCCAGACCCAGACCGAGACAACTCCAGGTCAACCCCCTGCCCCGGCACATGCGATTATGGAGGATGAATTGAGCGGTTGGGGGCTAAACGTACCCGAAGTCATTACGCTGACACCCACTGCGGTACCAACCCAGCCGCCGGTAAGTTCGCTCACCGCTGAAGGTACTCGAACATTGGTCATTCCTGCCACCGCCACTGCCGCCACAGTGGCGGCTTCNNGGCTTCATTGACGATAGCACCTTCCAGAACACTGCCCCCGCTGTCCGTCACCCCTAGCCCATCAGCTAGCTCTACCGCTAGCTCTACCGCTAGCTTTACAGTCAGCCCCACAGCTAGCTTTACTGTTAGTCCAACCCCTTCAATAACGCAAACTCGTTCTATCACGCCCACATTTACACCAACCTTTACGCTCACAACCAACACGCCAACATTCACACCCACATTCACGCAAACACGCTCGCTGACGCCGACTACA
>DKKK01000063.1 GCA_002455215.1 Anaerolineales bacterium UBA6668
CTTATTCCTTAGGCACTACCATTCTCTGAGCTTTACCAAAGCAGAAATCACATCCGGTTTAAACCAAAATTCTAAACGGGGGATGCCATAAACGGTAGGTGATTCTTTGAAGGTGTGATTTTTTTCTGCCAGCGCCCATTGATTGAATATTCTTATTTCTTGAATGAGTAAATCCAGCGGGAAAAACGTAGTTTTGGCTTTGGCAATCAGCCTAGCTAAGGGGTTAAGGTCAGTTCCAATTGCATTAATGCCTTTGCGATTTGCTTCAACTAACGAGGTGCCACTGCCAGAATACGGGTCGAATAAGCGTGTTGCTGAATTACCGTATAAAGCTAAAAGTTTTTCTGCTACCTGTGGAATCATTCTTGCTGGGTAATCATGGTAGCAGTGGGAGAACTCTCTTGTATTGGCAGATTTAAATGTCCAATCATCCTGACTTTCAGCAGTAGTAGAAACCTGAAAAAAATTGAGCTGGGTTTGGTCGTTCATTTACAAATCAATAACTGATTGAAATAAGAGTGGTAATTTGTCTTCATGTACGCGAAACCCCGTACCATGATTTCTGGCGCTAGTGCTTTTGTCGTGCAAGCGTAAATCTANNCTCCACGCAACTCGCTAAATGCACTTACGAATAATAATGCCGGAATTTTTTGTAAAAAACGTTCTGTTAGGTCTTGCAATTGCCACTCGGCAATCATTTCACCATGTTTGTGGCGAACAGAAATTGCATCCGATTCAATGTTTAGGAATAAGCCACTGCTATTGGGTGTTGTATATTCGACACAGGTCAGATTTTTGCTTTTTTCTTTTTAAAGAAAAAAGCGTAGTTTCCATCCGTGTCGAATATAGACATCGTAAAGTACATGCCAAGCCGTCCATTTTCATCCGGTGTACCGTATTTTCGAATGGCTTCTAACGGCTTCATCTTCCATACCTTTCGATTGAAAGTGAAAAGTGTAACCATTGAAGATGAGTTGATACGGTGGGCTTTTAGCTCAATTTCGCCTAAGTCGGGTAAAGCGATGTTGTTTTCAACCAAGCCTAAGCGTTTTTCAAGTGTATACCCAATTCCTGTTGCGCCTTTTCGTTCCGAAGGTATCCAATCGCAATTTCTTAATTGGGTGAATGCTGTAATAAAGCTACTTAAGTCCATTATCGTTTCTCAAATAGAATAACAAAAAAAACCGAAAGAAAGGTGCTCTTTCTTTCGATATTAGCACATCAAGATAATCGTTATACTTGTGCGCTTGACATCTTAATTTTAGCTTGAAACCATATTATATGCCAATCTAAACTGTCCTACCCCAATACGTAACGAAATTTACACTTTTGCTTAATAAGAAAAATAGCGTAAATCTCTGACAGCATCACACCCGCACAAACAAGACAGTCGTTAACCCCACGCTAACACTTGCCTGCTAAAATCAATGGGCAAATCCCCCATATTTCCCCCCAACCAGCGGGGAATACTATATAATTTGCTAGTTTTGCACAAAATTTTGCAGAGATTCCCTACAGTTTCTGCTTATCATTTCAAGATAGTTATGTTTAAAAAAATTTTCAGCATTTTTTCAGGCGATCCAACCCAGCGCGACTTAGAGCGCTATACCAAAACTGCCGATGAGATTGCGGCACTGGGCACACAATATGAGCAAATGAGCGATGAACAACTGCGTGCCAAAACGCAAGAGTTCAAAGCCAAAATTGCGGCGGCGCGGGTACAAGCCGGTGATGACGAAACCGATCAGCGCAAAGCCGAATCTGCGGTCTTGCAAGAAATTTTGCCCGAAGCTTTTGCTTTGGTGCGCGAGACTTCCGTGCGCACGATTGGTTTGCGTCACTATGAAGTGCAGTTAATCGGTGGGCAGGTGTTGCACGAAGGGCGCATCGCCGAAATGCGTACGGGTGAAGGCAAAACNNACTCACCGGGCGCGGGGCACACCTGGTCACTGTCAACGACTACCTTTCGCGCCGTGATGCCCGCTGGATGGCACCCATCTTCCACTTTCATGGGCTGTCGGTCGGCATTTTGCAAGATGGCTCCAAAACCGACTTTGGGCGCAATGCCTTTCTCTACGACCCCAATTCCCCATCTGCACAAGATGAAACCCACCTGATGCGTTTAGTACCCCGCCAAGAAGCCTACCAAGCCGATATCACCTACGGTACAAACAACGAATTCGGTTTTGATTACCTGCGCGACAATATGGAAAAATCGCTAGAAGGTCGGCGCCAACGGGGGCTGAATTTTGCGGTTGTGGACGAAGTGGACAACGTGCTAANNATCAGTGGACCCTCTCACGATGATGAAGGGCTGTATCAAGAACTGGCGGGGGTTGTACGCCGTTTACAGCCAGACCACTATGAAATCAATGAACGTGACCGCTCGATTGTGCTGAATGACATGGGTATTCAGCGCGTAGAAGAATTACTGGGCAAACGCCTGCGTGACCCCAACCGTCCCGAAGACCTAACCCGTGAGCAAATGAACCTGCAAGGGCATCTGGAGCAAGCCTTGCGTGCCGAATTTCTGTTCCGCAACAATGTTGACTATCTGGTGCAAGGCGGCAAAGTGATGATTGTCGATTCTTTCACCGGACGTGTGATGCCGGGTAGACGCTGGTCAGATGGTTTGCATCAAGCCATAGAAGCCAAAGAAGGGTTGAAGGTTGAAGCAGAAAATGTTACCTATGCCACCATCACCCTGCAAAACTTCTACCGTATGTTTCACAAATTGGCTGGCATGTCGGGTACTGCCGAGACCGAAGCGGAAGAATTCGATAAAATCTACCGCTTAACCGTTGTGCCCATCCCAACCCAGTTGGAATTCCGTACCAAACGCGACCCGGAACTGGTAGAAGTGCCCTTTAAGGAAAATGGTTATCGCTTTAGCTATGTGGCACGCAAATCGGACCCCGACAAAAAACCGATCTTGCATCGCCGTAAAGACTACGATGACTTGATTTTCCGCACCGAAGAAGCCAAATTACGTGCGCTCATCCGCGAAGTATTGGCGCGTCAGGTGCAGGGGCAACCCCTGCTAATTGGTACAACCAGCGTGGAACTCTCGGAAAATGTCAGTCGGCGCTTGGGAGCAGAACAACTCAGACGCCTTGCCAATATCTGGGTGTTGCGCTCTGCTTGGTTTGAAAAGAACCAGCGCGAAGAAGACGGGCGTGAAGTGCCGGAATTGAGTTTCATGAATCGTCGTATCTTCGACCTGAACGATGGCGACCTGCGCGGTATGGCACGTGAACTAGAATTGCGACTCAACCCCACTGACCCGAACAACCTGGCTCGCTTGCTGAAAATTCTTGAAATTCCCGAAGAAAATACTGAAGCGGTAAAGCTACGTTTGGTGCAGGTACTGGAAGGGGGTATTCCCCACAATGTGTTGAACGCCAAAAAACACGACTCGGAAAGCCAAATCATCGCGGGTGCCGGTAAATTTGGCGCAGTGACGATTGCTACCAATATGGCTGGGCGTGGGGTGGACATTAAGCTCGGTGGCGAACTCGCCGAAGATACCCTAAACGCCGTAGTGCGCGTGCTCAAACACAACGGCATTGCTGACCCAGTCAGCATGAGCGATCAACAACGGCTTGCCGCGCTCGCCGATATCAGCGATGAGCAGGCGGGTATTTATCTGCCCCAAGTGCAAGAGTTCCGCCAACACTTTGCTGATGCCGAAGCCGTGCGCTTGGCAGGTGGCTTGATGGTGCTCGGTAGCGAACGCCACGAAGCACGGCGCATAGACAATCAGTTGCGCGGACGTGCCGCACGGCAAGGCGATCCGGGCGCAAGCCGTTTCTACCTATCACTGGAAGATGAACTGATGCGCCGCTTCGGTGGCTCCAATGTTTCGTCCATTATGGAGCGCTTCAAAATTGACGAAGCCATGCCGATGGAACACGGTATTGTGAGCAAGTCAGTCGAACAGTCACAAGAGCGGGTAGAAGGCGCGAACTTCGATACCCGCAAACACCTACTGGAATATGATGATGTAGTCAACCAACAGCGTGCGTTATTTTACCGCCAGCGTGACCGCATTTTCCTAAAAGAAGACCTACACAGCGACATTACAGAAATGCTGGAATTGGAAGTTCAACGCCAAGTGGACTTATATAAAAAAGACTCGCAAGGTTGGTGGCGCTTGTTTGATTGGTTGGACAATGCCCAGATGGAGATTGTCACTGAAAATGACAAACGTATCCGCCGCCCGCTGGTGCAACAACGCCTAAATGGGCAAAATATCTTCTCTTTTAGTATCGAGCGCATCCTTGAAGAACTCGCGGCACGTGTCCCATCGGTTGCCAAAGCCTGGGATGCTGAAGATCAAGCACGGGATGCTATTCTGGAAGCGGGTGAATTTGCCGGTGAAGCTACCCGGCAAGCCCAAGCCCAAGCGGCTCTTGACGCAATGCAAGCCGCACTCAGTGCCGCCATGAAAGACCTGCCACAGGTGAAGGAAACCATCTTGCAGATTGCTCAAGCTTCCGCCGAAACCAGCCGCCGCTATATGCTGGAAACCATCGGGCAGGAACTGGCAGACCAGCAGGAAACCATCAAGGGCAATATCCGCGCTCGCCAAGAATCGGCAGAATTAGCCTGTGAAGCGGCTGTCAACGAAGCCCGCGAAAGTGGTGTGCCAGTGCAGGTGCGTCAGGTATTGAAGGATATTCTCGAAAGCACGCAAGTGCAACTGCCACATGGCACAGTGAGCGATGAAGGCTTGACCATTGACAATGTGGTGGCACGTGTCAAAACTGCCTTTGAAACTCACCTGGGCAAACAGGGCTTACAATCATTGCAAAATAGCATCTCTCGCCGCTATGGCTTGCCTATCGCACTAACCCCACCAGAATGGAAGGGTATCCACTGGGAGTCCTACAGTGAGCAAGTACTCACCCAACTCGAAAAAGCCCACCAAGCCCGCACCGAAACTGACCTAGCGCAAATCCGCACCGATTTAGACTATAACCTGAAAGACGCGCCACAACTTTCCCGTGATGCAATGGGACAAATTATCCGCATTGTCTCTTATCGCCGTGAAGATATGCTGGACAAAAAGAGCGGGCAGATGGTACAGCGCATTGTGCAACGCTTCCCATATGTGTATTTTGCCGCCAAACTGATGGATGGCACGCTCGCCCCGGAGATGAAAGAGCGCGTGCTTAACCATCTCAATGATGTGCTAGAGAGTAAGGAACTGCAAGCGGGTGAATATGAACGCCAACGCTTGTCGGGTAAACCACTGGTAGAATGGGAAGACCAGACATTGGTGGAAAAAATTGAAGACTTGGCAGGTGAGTCAGTGGACTTGCAAGTGCCGAGCGGTGAATCGGTAGGGGGTATCCGCCAAGCAGTGCGTAGTGTACTTGGGCAGGCAGTGGCGCTACGGGCGCACCGCCGTTTGTTGGTGGATATCGGTGATGAATTGTGGGTCGAATACCTAACCAAAGTGGAAGCTCTGCGTACCTCCATCGGGTTGGAAGCCTATGGGCAACGCGACCCCTTGGTCGCTTACAAAGGCAAAGCCTTTGAAGCCTTCCAGCAATTGTTGGCAGATTATCGCGCGGGTGTAGTCCGCAATGTGATGCAGTTTCCCTTCTCAGTGCTAGGCGAACTAACCGCGCCAGCCCGCACCGCGCCAGCCAAGAGTGATTCTGCCAATCAGAAGGCGGGCGCAAACGCCAAAGCGGGGGGCACTGGCAAACCCAGCGCCAAACCCACAACCAGCCAAACATTGGGACGCAACGACCCTTGCCACTGTGGCAGTGGTAAAAAATATAAACATTGCCACTACGAAGCAGACGAACGGCTACGTAAGGCGGCAGAATCACGCCGTCAAGGTGGAATTACCCTTAAGAAGGGGTAAATCGCATCATCATCTCCCGTTTCGCTGTGGGGTCGTTCTAAAAAGACCTCACAGGTCTCCAAGACCTGTGAGGTCTCATTTCAGTTCGGTTCTAAAAAAAGACCAAATGGCTCTCCAAGACCTGTGATGTCTCGGTTTGATAATCGAAAAGTGTGGTGGTCGTTTTTTAAAAAGACCTCACAGGTCTCCAAGACCTGTGAGGTCTCAGTTCAGTTCGGTTCTAAAAAAGACCCAACGACTCTCATTGGCTCACCCATTCCCCCACTACCAATGCCCCATCTGCCACCGGCGAACCATCCGGCAGGGTGACGGGTAGGCGTTCTTGGCTTTGGCGGTTGTATAAGCCCATCTTGACGGTGTAGACGCCAGCTTGTAGCGGGCTGGGCAGGGGGATGCGCCGTAGGTCGTGGAAGATTTCACCCACTTGCCAGGCTTGGGGTGGGTAGGTGTTGCCCAAAGCCCAGCCATCGGCTTGTCCTGCCAAACTGCCATCTGGCGCAATCAGATGAACAAACCAACCGAGGTCTTCGCCAAGCGGGGATAGCACTTGCCAGTGCAATCCTAGTTGCAGGCATTGGCAAGCGGGGTCGCTCTGCACGTTGGCGGCATACACTTGCAAGTGTGTACCCACCTGTCCAATCGGCACGCTCGCCGTCCCCGTGCTTAAGTTCCCCACCTGCCGCAATTCAACCCCTCCCGTGGGCAAGTACTCGCTCACCACCACTGCTTGACTGGCGCGGATTTCTCCAAATAGTGGTTGTGAACCTGATTGATTTTCGCCGCGCGTGAAAACGATGGACGGGCTGGCTTGTAAGGGGGCGGCACTGATGAGAAAATCGCTCAGGGAAGTGCTGGTGGGTGCCGACCCGCGAATTAACTGCGCATAGGCAGATAAATCTACGCTGACAGGCGCAACGATGACGCCCCAATACCCCACCGGGAGCAGGCGGGTTTTGGGTTCGATGCGGTCGGGAAAGTTGATGAAGAGCTGGTGCTGGTCGGCAGGGTATTTGGCTTGTAGGCGGGTGAGCTGATGGATGATTTGCCCACCTTGCCAGTAGGTGTGCAGACTGCGGGCGTGAATCCAGAGTGAGATGCCCAGCAAGGCGAGTGTGGCAATTTGCCAGTGTTTGGTTTGCCCGGCAAGGTGCGCCCAAAATAGGCAGGCACCAAGTGCGGCAAAGTAAAACAGGCGTGGGGCGAGTTCCAGATAAGCATAGCCACGCGTGAGCAGTGCCAAGCTGAGTGCGCCAAAAAACCAGCCCAGCGTAAAAGGAATGACGCACAAGGGTGGGTTTGTGGCGGTGCGGCGGGTGATGGCAAAGGCGAGCAAGGCGGTGCAAAGGAGTGCTAGCCAGCTTTGGGCAAAGTTGGGGGTGAGCCGCTCGACTGTGGGGTAGGGCAGGTGTGCGGTGAAGGCGGCAAAGGGCAGGCTAAGCCCCTGGCTCAGATAGGCGATGCGCTCTGGTGAGATGCCCCACTCTGGTGGGAGTACGCCCGCGCCACTTTGTGGCACCATCTGCTTCCATAGGAGTAGGTAAATCACGCTAGGTAGGCTGTAAAGTGCGGCAGTGCCCCAAAATTTTGCTTTGCGGATGCGTGTGGGGTCTTGCCAAAGCACGCTCCACATCAGTAAGGGGGCGATGAGTATGCCGTTTTCGTGAATAAATTGCCCTAGCAGGACACAGCCCCAAGCGAGAATGCGCCAGCGTGCGGCTTGTTCTCCTTTCAAATGAAAGTAAATTGCGCTAAAGGTGAGCAGGGTTTGCCACGGATAGGGCGTGTGCCCGACTGCTAGGGTTTGCACGTTTAGTGGGTAGCAGGCGAACAGCAGGGCGGTGATGAAGGCGGTGCGGGTGTTGCGGGTGAGCGTGTGGGTGATGCGGTGGGCAAGCGCAGTACACAGCAGGTGGGGGATGTAGAGTGATAGGTGAAAGACCCACGGCTGAAAGGTGGTCTGCCCCAACAGCAGGGCTTTGAGCACCAGCATGGTCAGCGGGCGGTAGTAGGAGGCACTATGTGGGGCGGTGAGCAGTTGTAGCCAACTGTAATGCGCCACTTGCCCAATATCCACCGGGTCTGTGCCAATGAAGGGCATGGTAAAGATGGGGGCAAAGCACAGTGCGGCAAGGAGTAGGGGTGAAGTTAGAGAAGTTACAGGAGTTAAAGAAGTTAAATTAAAGGAATTAAGGAAATTAAAGGAATTAAGGAGGGTGCGATGGGAACGGGGCATTCAGGAGTTAAGAAGTTAAGGAAGATAAAGGAGTTAAATTAAAGGAATAAAAGTGGTAACTGCTCAGGCATAGCCAA
>DKKK01000132.1 GCA_002455215.1 Anaerolineales bacterium UBA6668
TGGCTGGGCATCTGTGCGGATGCTGTGCGCGTGGTAGCGTAAACGTAAATCACGCGTGGGCAAGTGTGAGCTTTCGTGCGGGGCAGGAGGGCGGGGTAGGCTGGGGAATTGCGCTTTGAGTGTGGTGTAGTANNNTGAAAGGCGTAGTAGCTGTGCGCGGTGTGTATGTTGAAGGTGCGAGTGTGCGAGTTGAAGTGAATCATGGGTCTATTATCCATATCGGCGCGTATTTAACCATTGCCAAATTCCCGGAATCGTATAGCCGAGAATCACCACCCACACATAGATGAGTGGGATGTAAAGATTTTTGAGCGGGGTTTGTTGGAAGAGTAGGAAAAACAAAGGGAATGCAATGGCACTTAATATTGAAGGAACAAACCAATTGCCGTGCGTCCAGCGTTCGGTTAAGCCCCAAAATAGGGCGATGATTGGGCACACGCCAAAGACCAGCACCGCGATTTGCCCCAAATCAAACTGGAACAGTTGTGGTAACACATAGTTTGCGCCGACCAACAGGGCAAAAGCAGTGAGTGCAATCATAATTGAGCGAATGAGAGAGTGGTTCATCGTGTTTGGGGTTCCACCTTTTGGGGGATAAGCCTGAAATTCTAAGCGAAATTAACCCATGCAACTACTATCTTAGACCTGTTTTCACAGTTAGGCAATATGGAAAGCGCACAAACTAGTATGTGTAGGTGGTTCGACTTGGACTTGGTAGTGAATCGAGTTGGGCAAAGTGGTTGGGGGAGTAAGAATATAATGGCAGGAAGTTTTGGAGTGGGCAGATTCAAAACTTCCTGCTAATCATTGCAAAAGACCGTGGCAGGTTTGTGGCTATGGGCTTATTGGGTAAGTAAGAGCCTATTATGGGCTGACAATTTTCAGGGTTTGGCTGTCTCCATTCCCCCTAAATTCAGGGTGATACATGCCTTCTAAGGTTGTGGGGGCAACCGCAAAATCGCCAGCTACCACCGCCCGCGCCAGATATTGTAGGACAAGTTTTCCAGAATGCAAGTCAGTGATGAAGAATGAAACTGCAGATGCCCGAATCTGTTTGTAGTTGTAGTCATACTGCCCAAACCAATCGAATCTGTCATAATTATTGAAGTAATCCAAGTAGGCTTGGCGCTCATCAAAGCTGGCAATATTCAAACCGCTTTGCACCGCTTGTAGTCCACCCGGAAGCGGGTCTTCTATCATCACATACACACCCGGTTCTTTTGCAAGAAGCTCCAATTGCACCAAAACCGCATCGCCAACGGCAAAGGGTTGGGTGGGTTCTTTGCCATTGGGTAGGAGATATTGGCGTGTAATCGAAATGCCGCTGGCAGGTAAGGCATCGGCACGGAGTAGGTTGGCTTGCCCTAGCGAATAAAACAAGTTTTTGCCAGTAAGGTTAATCAGGCGCAACTGGTGCTTTTCCTCCGTTTCTTTGCTGATATCCAGCGTCCAGCGTTGTCCAGATGAAGTGGGAGAAAGAGTGAGCGTAGTGAGCAAAGTGTTGTCCCACTCAATTTGCACATCTCCGGCAACTGTCACTTTATTTTTTAGCAAATGTGCGGTAATGCCCAAAATGGCATAGGCAGTTTCGTTGGTGGTTCCCCAACCATCAAATTCGCGTTGTTCCATCAACCAATTGAGCACGAACTCGCTTTCGGGCTGACCGGGCAAAATGGTGACCAGGGCTTGTAGTAGTAAGGCAGTGGAACGTACATCCGAAGCCATCGTTTTTTTAGAGTAACTTCCATCTGCTAAGTCGGTTTTGATATACAGGGTATTGGATGTGGGGGTTTGGGCAGTGGCTAATACCGCTTGCAGTAATTGCTTGGCGGATTCATGCTCACCCAATTGCCACAAACTTAAGGCAAGGTTAAGTTTGGCAAACTCGTTGAGTGTGTCTTTACTCGATAAGAGCTTGTGGGCAAGCGGGGCAATTTCTGCTGAGATATCGTCATAGTACTCCGAATCGTAGTTGTTATTTGGGGCAGTGGGTGCAATGTCTGTTTGGCTGAGTGCATACAAAGCAAATGCTTGCGTATTGGCATCCATTTTGTCAAAAGTTGCCAGTAAATAATACTTGCCACGCGCAATCACCTGCTCATCTACCAATGCCCCTGCCGAGCGGCTGATTTGTAAACCAAATACCACCCATGCTGTTTGGTAATCGTGGGATAGGTCATCAAACCACCAGCCCCAGCCGCCGTCATTGTGTTGAAACCCATACAGGCGTTGCACACTCTTTGCTACCAAATTCGATAAGTTGGGTTCCGTTGGCAGGTTTTGCTCCAGCCCCAATTGGGTAAAGGCGTTCAACAGCACCGCATTGGGCAGGGCTTTGCTCATGGTTTGTTCAACACAACCATGGGGATAGCCCGCCAGATAGGTGAGTCCGTTGAGCAAACTGGCACTGGCATCCGCACCTATTTCCAATTGTAATTGACTACCTGGAAGCCGGTTGGCTGGCAAGTCAATGGCATGAGTCACGGAATCCCAAATACGCCCATTTTGTTGGGTGAATTGTTCCGTTTGCAAAAAAGTGACCGGGATTTGGCGCTCCACGGCGTCACTCATTTCACCATCCGTTTTGGCAGAAATATTAATAATGGCTGTACTGGCGGCAGTGGCTTGGGCTTGCCAAGTGACCAATTGGGTTTCACCTGCGGCTAAGGTTAGCGGATGTTGGGTAGGGCTAGAAATTTGCAAGCCAGTTTGTTGCAATTCGACAGTCAATTGAACAGGGTTATCGCTATAGTTGCCCACTTGTGCCGCCAAGGTAAGCGCATCGCCAACATGGATTTGGCTGGGTAAGAAGGGGCGAATGACCAATGACTGTTGAGTGACAATTTTGGCGGATGCTTCCCCCATTTGGCTTTGGCGGGTGATGCCTTTGGCAGTCAGGCGCCAGGTGGTTAGGTTGTCGGGCAGTTCCACCTGCACCACAGCTACCCCATTGGCATTGGTGCGCACATTGGGTAGCCACAACACCGCATCTGGGAAGTCTGCACGTGGATTGCCGGCATCAAAACTGCCACCGCCACCGCCACCGCCTTGCCCATCCGGTCCCCAAATTTGGCGATAAGGCATGAAGCTATGGAAGTTTTTCACGTCCATTGCCCGCTCTTTGTAAAAAGTACTGTAAATTTCGCCAGCCGGGTCGTCTTTGAGCAAGAACAAGGCTTCATCCACCAGTGCCAGCGAGAGTTCAGCCAGAACAGGTCTGCCTTGTGCATCTGTCACTTGAATTTCAAATGAAGCAGTATCGCGCGGGGCGTAACTTTCACGATTGCTGGTGATAGCAAGCTTTAGCTTGTGCGCGTTCTCGCTGACAGAGAGTGAAATAGACGATTCGAGTAGTTGCGAATCTTGCAAAGATTCATATTGCCCCTCTGGGTGCAAGGTTGTATCGAGTGCGTTCCACGCTTGCAAGGTGACGTAAATATTAGGGCTGTATTCTGCCAAAATGGGTATTTCAATCTCGCTGAATGGGCTTTCGAGCTTAACCATACGGTTCTCAAAAATACTGCCGCGTTCAATGGTTAGCAAGGCTTCGCGTTCATGGTCCGAAAACACCCGCAGGGTTGCCATTTGCCCGGCTTGATAGTCCGGTTTGTCTGCTGATAGGATCGCTAGATTTCCGGATGAATCATCCTGCCAATAAGAGTTGGTATAAATGATTTGAGAGTCAAAAACACCATCTGTTTCTTGCAGATAGGCACGAATCATAAAAGCGCCATAACTGGAATCGGGAATTTTGAGAGTGGTGATAACTTTGCCATTGGCATCGGTGGGCAAGGTGGTAACAACCACTGTTTCATTTTGATAGCCTCTCCAATAGTTTATCAATTCTACGATCACGGCTTGCCCTTCAAGTGGTTTGCCAAAGGTGCTAGAAAGTTTCACCGCAACTGGCACTTCCTCGCCATCTTCCCAGTCATAGCTCTTGGGAATTGTTAGCTGAACCTGATAGGCGGAAGGAAAAACATGCACAGTTGTTGAACTGCTTACCGAATTGCCAGAATCGGGTTCTGTAATACTCGCTTCAATGGCTAATTGATTCTTGGAAGATTCGTCAAGATTTCTATAATAATATCCAAAATAGTCAGTGTATGCCCGATAATTGACAACGGCAGGAATTTGCAAAACAGCGTTGCCTTCGGCATCGGTAGTGGCGCGAAAGGTTTGTTCGCGGGCAATTTCCCAACTGTTTTTGAGATATTCAATATACCGATCACTGTAAAAGTAGTAGTAGTCGGAATCGATAAGCGGTTTGAAATAGAGTTTCACCTGAATAGAACTATTGGCAACCGGTTCTCCGAATAAATATTGAGCATTAACTCGGACAGACATTGTGTCGCCAGCTAAATAACTTGATTTGTCAGGAATAACCGATAACTGGATTTCGGGCTTGGAAAAATCTTCCACCGTAAAGGTTTGACTTACCTGCTCGCCATTGGCAAAAACCAACACCATTTGATAATTGCCTAGCATTGCATCTTCAATGAGTTGAAAACTACCGTCAAAGGTGCCAAAATCGCTCAAAATGACCGGTGTTTGTGAAATTAAGTTGTTGCGCGGGTCACGAATTTCCAGATTGGCAGACATCCCCGCCGGAACTAGGCTGTACTGAGCATCATTGTCACGGCGAACAATTCCTTTGAATGCAACCTTCTGCCCACTGCGGTAAATCGGGCGGTCGGGGTACAGGTAAGCGAAATAGCGGTTTTTATGTGCGACATTGGAAGAATCGTTGATGTTTCTGTAATATCTTCCCATTTGCCAATGATGACCTAACCCACTTGCCCCTATGCTATCCCCACGTTGTGCGGTCACAAAATACGGGGTTTTGCCAGCAGGAATATTCGTCTGGAATACTCCAACCCCGTCTGTGACACCGGTTTGAATCACCTGCCCTTGCGCATCATACACGCTTATTGCCACATCCTTCATCACGTGACTGTTGGTATTGTTGACCCAAACCAGCAAATCGCCGCCGCTTGCTTGCTCTACTTGCGAGTTGGGGGCAAACTTCACTTGCACCGATGAGCGAGAAACTACCAAAAGCAGTTGATCTTCCAAATAAGACGTTTCTAAATTGAGTACGTACATCCCTTCCGGTAGGTCAGCAGGCAGAATCACTTCCGAATAGTTGCTGTCTTGGTCAGAATCAGCGGATTGGTGTACTTCTGTCTGATAAGAGATTTGCAAGGGTAATGCCCGGGTGTCTAACTTAATCGCTTCACGAGAAAAACCATACCACCACCGGCTTTCTGAAGTGTTATCTGGGGTTTGTTGTTCCATTGCAATAAACTGTTTGGGGGTTAGGCGATAAAGCGACAAACGCACTTGGCTAACGCGGTTGAGAACCGCCAGTTGTACCGCTCGCCTGCCGTCCAAATCAATTGTTTGATAATTTGCGCCATATTCGCCAAACGTTGCAGTTTCCAAAAAGTCTCCGGTCATTAATTCCCATATTTGTTCGGAAGGGAGAAAGGTCTTGCCACTTTCCGACTGAATACTGGGGGATACTTTTACGGTATATAGGGTTTGGGGCTTCCATAAACCATTCTCGGGAAAAATTTCTAGTTTTTTCGCGGTTACCCATCGATATTGGACCTTTGTGGGTGGAGAGATTTGAATCAGCGCATCTAGCGATTGTTCTGCCTGAATCGGGCGGTCAAAATTTAGCACCAATGGCGAGCCTGTAGCCAATTCCTGAGTATCACCAATGACCATCGCGGGTGGGGTTTTCCATTCAGTTTCTGGAGTGGGGAGAGTATAAGGCTTCCAATGATTAAAAATCATCTGGTCGTTTGTAAAGCGAATCCGATAGATTTGTTCGGGTGGCAGAAAATCTAAGGGTTGAATCATTACATTGCTTTCCCTTTCGTTCCAAACCAACTCATAATCAAAAGCAGGGGAGATTTGAAAATTCTCAGCGAACCAAGTTTTATCAATGGGTAGGCTACTGTTCAACCGTAAGGCGGGCGGTTTTTCCCCGAGGGTTATGTTTCCCCAACGCAGAATTGGTTGGGTCGTGCGGGTTAGGTGATGCAAATCTTTGCCTATCCGTTTTCCGTTGTGTAATTTAGCGTTTTTGCCAAGGATAATACGATATTCGGTATCTAGCTTCAAAGGTTCGGCGGCGGATATCAAAAATACCCTTGCCGATTCTGCGCTAATTTCGACAGCTACCTGTGGTTGGATTTGGATGGCTTCTGCCAGGCTGGTAACGTCTAAATCATAATTAAGCTGAATTTTCCATTGAAACTTGCCCGCCAAAACAAAATTTTCAGTCCAGTTTGCCGACAAGGCAGGCGTGGTCAAATCTTGCTTGAAAGGTTGCAGGGGTTCATGGGACTTTTGCGCTTTTGCTTCTGCGGAAATCGAAACCTGAAATTTGGTATCAGGAACCCAAGCATTTGGTTTGAACCGTATCTCTAAGCGAGTGTTGTCGATATCCCACATGATTCGGTCTACAGCACCTTCCGTAATGCTTAACGAATTTTCAACACTTTGCGCGTCCATCGCCTCGCTGAATTTAATTACAACCGAAGAATATTTTTCAAAAATATTGAGTTTTGCTTCCTGCACAATCGGTTTTGCCACAATGGTAATTTGCAAGTCGCTTTTCACAAACAAGACATTCCCATTGGCAGTTCTGAGTGTTGGGTGGGGGCGAAGCCGATAAGTCACACCTTTTCGCCACCCATTTTTAGGTGTGAACTGCACCGCCTGATTGTCCATCCAAGTGAATTTTCCTTCAATCGGTGGCGTAAATGCCAATGGTTTGTTGTTGCTGGTATCCATCGGCTCGGCAAAATGCAGAATGATAGGACTGGTTTGTGAAACTTTACCATTGTTTGGGTCGGAGTCTAGCCAAAACGGCAAAGTAGGGGTGGGTTCCGCCGGGGGCGGAGCGGTAACGGTAAGTGGGGGTAACGTGGAATGGGGTGTGGGTTCACTCGCGGGTGTGCAAGCACTAAGCATTCCCAAAACCATCAATAGCATACAAACTGTACGTTTCATCAGATTTCCCTCATAATTTTTAAGTTATATTCGATACACAACAAAAATTGCACTTTTCCCAATAAGTAAACGGTGCAACTGACAAGCTCGTTGTTGAAACGGTGCCTTACTGAATTTAGACGAGCCCGCAAGAAATTTAGTTCCCAAATTCTTCGAAATTTCTTGATACTGTTAAAAATGAATCTCGAATTCGGCTCCCATTTTTGCGGCTTTCTTTTGCAAATAGTTCAGTGGTTGCGTTTCGTGCGGTTCGCAGTTCTATTGCCGTAAATGGGCTATCTCCCTTTCACTAGCGGCAAAGCCACTCGCATGATTTTGTGCGCCGTGGCAATCCGTGCGCTGTATGGCGGCGGTTGGGTTGCCAACTTCCCGATAGGGAATATCCGATAAAGGAAGTGGACGCAAGCCCATCCACGTTTCTGCTGTCATAAAGGGCTGAACGCTGTGTTGTGGTGTACCAGACGCAGGGAGTCTGCGGCATTTTTGAGTTTTCCCTACTCCCAAGCGTGCCACTTTATGGCAGTCCACGCTTGTCCACCAATGGGTAACGCCAGCCGTTGGCTATTCCCGCGATTGCCTTGCAAACGATAATTTTCCACCAATACTCCTGCTAACATTTTCGAGTATAATAAAAGATAAGCGCTGATAAAGTATCGCTTAACGGAGTTTAATTTTAACTATGGAACGCCCAAACTTAGAAAATGCACCCACCGAGATGATTGCTTATATTGAGTACCTAGAAAGCGAACTTGAACAAGCGCAAGCCGGTAAACCGACANNCACGCCCCACCGCTCAATTTGACATAAGCGAAGCGCCAACCACCCAAACGGTCATCACCCTCACTGCCAAAGGCATTGCCAAACGTACCTATCGCCACCTATATCAACGCCAGCGCCGTGGTGGGATGGGCGTATTTGATATAGACACCCCAGAAAACGACCCACCCAAACAACTCGTCCAAGCAGAAGAAAACCAACACCTGATTGTCCTAACCACACACGCCCGCGCCTTTCGCATCCCCGTTTCCGCTATTCCAATCAGCGTTGAACTGCACGAAAAAGGACACGATATTTTTAGTGAGCTACCATTTGAAACGGGGGA
Source organism: Anaerolineales bacterium UBA6668 (assembly GCA_002455215.1). Classification (GTDB taxonomy): domain Bacteria; phylum Chloroflexota; class Anaerolineae; order Anaerolineales; family UBA6668; genus UBA6668. The sequence continues at coordinate 8,129 of DKKK01000132.1, forward strand.
GCAATGGTCAACTGTTATCGTTGAAGGTTCTAGTTTGTATATGACAGTCGTAAGCGAAAAAGGCTGGGTACGAAGTTTTCCCCGCCATATCTTTGGCGAAAATTCCAAACCCGGCACCGTACTCTACCATGTGCGCGAACATGGGAAACCCACAGGCGCATGTTACCACTCCAGCGATGACCACCTGCTCATAGCCACCCAAAAAAGCTTAGGGATTCGCTTCAGCGCCAGGCACATCCCCAATTTTGGTTGTCAGGGCATTCGCCTTGCCAGCGATGATGCAACCGTTTCCATTTGCCCCGCCAATTTAAAAGAATCCGTATTTTTGTTAGCCGACGATGGCAAAGGCACTATCCGTGAGATGATGGGCTTTGCCGAAAACAAAGCCGCCGGAGCCGGGGGTAAACAGCTATTGAAAGCGGAAAAGCTAGTAAGCGCTTTGCGCGTGACCGAAAAAGATGACCTATTTGTGCTATCAAAATTGAGCAAAATGGTTCGTTTTAGCGCAGATGAAGTCCCACCCAAAGAAGGAGTTGTGCAAGGGGTAAACTGTATGGCATTACGTGCTGATACGTGCGTCGCAGTACTGGCTTGCACAGTAAAGGAATAAACCAATGCAACTAAATTCAAATACAGGGTTAATTACCCGCATTCGTAGTGCGTTATTTGTAGATTTCGATAATATTTATCTTGGCTTGCGCAACACCGCGCCGGATGCCGCCGAAGCATTTGCCAGCAATCCCAACCGCTGGATTCGCTGGATTGAGCGCAACATGAAGTTGCCTTTCCCATATGGCGACCCTTTGCTCAAAGTTTCCCGCACAGTACTTTTGCGCCAATGCTACCTAAACCCGAAAACCTTCTATAACCAACGGGCATTCTTTACACGCTCTGCCTTTAAAGTGATAGACTGCCCGCCGCTCACTGGCTCCGGCAAAAATAGCGCCGATATTCAGATGGTGATGGATATTCTTGACGCGCTGGAACACCCGACTCACTATGATGAGTTCATTATCTTATCTGGAGATGCAGATTTTACACCGGTATTGTTGCGCTTGCGTGCCTATGACCGCCGTACCGCCGTGCTCACCATCGGGCAGGCGGCAGAAGCCTTCAAGGCGGCTTGCGACCTAATGATTAGCGAGACGCAGTTCATCGAAGATGCGCTTGGCTTGCGTGCCGAAGACTATGCACCGCAACCCAAACGGCAAATAGAAACCCGTGTGAACCCCGCGCTCATCGAAAAACTTGCCTTGCGCGTGTACAGCCAAGCTAGTTCGGATGGCGAAATAGAAGCGCAAAACCTACCCCGCATTCTCAAAGAATTTTCCGAATTTCGCGATAGCACCGACTGGCTCGGTTTTGGTTCTTTACGCAATCTTGCCGAAGATTTGGTCCAACGCAACCCCCAGTTGCAGTTGATAGAAACTGACCCGTGGAAACTGGCAATCGTGCAATCTACCACGACCAAGAATGGCAAATCTGCACCTGAAGGAAGCGGTACGACCAAAAAACCGAATAATGATGCGCTGAAAGAGAAAATAGTGCAGAAAGTTCGCGTACTGGTGCAAAATTCCAATGAGCCGGTTTTGATGGCAAAGGCGGCAGAAGCAGTCATTGATGAGTTTGGTCAGCAGGTGCTAGAGTCCAATTGGGCTGGGGCAGGCACCTTCAAAGCCCTGCTACAAACCGTCACCGATTTGGGGCTGGAAATCTACACCGCACCCGGTAACCCAGGCATGTTGCTAGACCCACGCCGTCACCAGCAACCGGGCAACCAGCCAACTGCCGCAGGACCGGATGCCATCCCCGAAGAGTTGGAAAATTTCATCCGCAAAATCAACCAATTGGTTGGCGTACCTGCATTATCTCCCAGTCAATACCAAGCGTTGTTTAGCGCCCTTGAAAAAGTTCTTCAGACTTCTCCCTATCACTTCACCGCCACATCAAAAGCTGTGCGCGACATGATATTGGAAAAAGGCGTCTCCGCCGCTCGTTATAGTGTCTCCTATGTTTTACGCGGTATTTCTTACGCGGGTCATCGCTTTGGCGAAGACCCATCTAGCGATACTGCCGTAAACTTTTCGCGCTTGTTCTATGAGAATGTAGTAAATTTGTGTTCGGGTGGCGATGTGGATCTGACGGGGGAAGAAGATTTGTTAAAACTTTGGCTTTTGGGTGAACGCTCTACTACTCACTAGCCGTATTTCTTTCGGTTTGGCTTATGGCTATTCACCATGTGCTCTTCCTAACAGATGAGCCAAATTCACTCACTGTATCTTTAATTGCCGATACCGTTTTAAAAATCGGGTTGAAAGCAAGAATTGTTAATTTTGACACGCACCATTTGTTTCTGTCAAACGAGTGGCATGGCGTCATCTTAATGATTTCCGGCACACGCGCTCTGCCCACTTCCCTCCCCAAAATGCCGTTTCCAACCTTGCTGGTCTGCCGTGAAAAAGATATATCCCGTACCTACCAGTGGCTGGCGCAACTGAACCCAAATGTGCTGGCACAGATGCTCGTCATAGATGATAACGAGTTATACACGCTCAATCTGGAGCGGATTCTGAACCAACTTTTTATCCAGCCAACCTTGCACGAAGTTGTCAGTCGCACCAACTACATTGAAGAAATTGAAGCGCTAAAGAGTCAAACCGAATTAGCTTTACGGGCAAAAGATGAATTCCTTGCAAACATGAGCCATAACCTGCGCAACCCGCTGAACGGCATCATGGGAAATTCGCAGATATTACTACAAGAAATTTATGGCAACCTGACCGAAAGGCAACGGAAAAGCGTACAAGCCATCGAAACCAGCGGACAAAACCTGCTTTCCTTGATTAATGATGTACTCGACCTTGCCCAAGTTGAAGTCGGCATCATAAAGCTCAACCTGTCCGCCGTAAAACTTGCAAATCTGTGCCATTACGTTGTCTCGCTAGTTCACCCCATGATAGACCGCAAGCGCCAGCATTTGGAGCTAACTTTAGACCCTAAAGTTGGGGAAATTGCCTGTGACGAAAAACGCATCCGGCAGGTTTTGCTGAACCTAATGACCAATGCCATCAAATTCACCCCGGAAGGTGGTCGGGTTGGGCTCGTCATGCGTGGCAACACCGCAGAGCGGGAAATTGAATTAACAGTGTGGGATACCGGTATCGGCATTCCCGATGAATTTTTGCCAAGCTTGTTTGAACCCTTTGTGCAAATCGATTCGAGTTTGTCTAAGCGTTTTGACGGAATCGGGCTGGGACTGGCTCTCGCCCTACGCATGGTGAAGTTACACGATGGCGATATCACAGTAGAAAGCAATGTGGATGCCGGAAGCCGCTTTACTGCACATATCCCGTGGCGTTTGCCTGCTCAAGTAATGGAAACCCCACCAAAGACTGATGAATTACGCACAATTCTAAACCACCCAGTGACCCACCTGCTCGCCAAACGGTACAAAATATTGATAGCCGAAGACAACGAGCTAAACCGTGAGACTTTTCGCGATTTTGTTGAATATGCCGGCTATCGCGCTTTGGTGGCAAAAGATGGGCAGGAACTATTAGACATCGCACAAATCGAGCTACCCTCGTTAATCATGATGGATATTCAAATGCCAAAAGTAAACGGACTCGATGCAATTCGCTTCTTACGCAGTCAGCCCAGCACCCGCGACATCCCCATTATGGTGCTGACTGGCTATGCCATGAACAGTGACCGTGAATTGGTGATGCGTATGGGGGCAAGCGAGTACCTGAGCAAACCCGTGCAACTGCAAGATTTGCTGGTGAAATTGCGCAAGTTTTGTCCAGTCGAATAACGTTTCCCGTTACCTATCAGCCATGCCGGAAATATCAGTTGCAACCGCGCAGAGCCGTTTGCTAGCGGCTTTCTCCACATTGCCAGCAGAGTCCATCCCCATACTGGAAATTGTAGGACGAGTGTTGGCGCAAAATTTACATGCCCCCCATGCAATGCCCCTGTTCGATAACGCCGCTATGGACGGTTATGCAGTGCAGGCAGGCATCATCGCTACAGCCAGCCAACACCACCCGGTCACCTTACCCGTCCAATTTGACATTCCCGCCGGACAACCCCCAACCCAAACCCTGCAATATGGCTTTGCCGCCCGCATTATGACCGGTGCGCCAATGCCGGACGGGGCAGATACCGTAGTGCCAGTCGAGTTGACAGATGACCGGCACACCCCCAACGGCGCGGCGATGCCAACCACCGTGCAAATTTTTGCTTCGCGGACAAAGGGCGCGGCTGTGCGTAAAGTCGGTGGCGATGTTCAAACTGGGCAGGTCATTTTGCATGACGGGCAAGTTCTCACCGCTGGGGCAGTCGGGCTTTTGGCATCACTAGGGATCACTCAAGTTTCCGTGGTTCGGCGGGCACGGGTGGGCATTCTGGCAAGTGGGGATGAACTAGTAGAGCTAGAACAAACCCCACAAGCGGGGCAAATTCGCAATAGCAATTTACCTTTATTGCAAGCGCTGATTGCCCAAGCGGGCGCGCTCCCGCTTCCCCTGGGCATAGCCCGTGACAACCCACAGTCGGTACAAGCCTGCCTTGCGCGAGCGCTTTCCGCGCGACTTGATTTACTGCTTACCACTGCCGGAGTCAGTATGGGGAGCGCCGATGTCTTTCGTCAAGAGTTGGAACGTGCCGGGCAAGTGAATTTTTGGAAAATCAATATGCGCCCCGGCAAACCGGTCGTATTTGGCTACTATCAAGGACTGCCGTGGTTAGCGCTCCCCGGTAATCCGGTATCCAGTTTTGTCACGTTTGAAGTGCTAGCACGCCCCATCCTGCGCCAGATGATGGGCTTAGCGCCATTTGCCCGCCCAACCCTGACCGTTACTGCCAAAGATGAATTTTCTTCGGATGGTCGAGAAACTTACCTGCGCGTATGGGTCTATTCAGAAGCAGGGCAGTGGTGGGCAAGGGCGGCAGGTGGGCAAGATTCGCATCAGCAACTTGCCAGTGCCAATGCCAATGCCCTGTTGGTCTTGCCAGCGGGAGTGACCCGCGCTCCGCAGGGCAGTCAGTGGACTGCTTGGCTTTTGACCGATGTTTAATAAAACCAGCGAGTAGAAGCAAAAAANNGGAGCCGATATCGGCTCGTTTTTATTTTGCAAGGAGTAAATTACTGAGTAAATTACATTTCCAATGCTTTGTAACCAGTGCCAGACTTGAAATAAGCGGCGTTGGATGCGATTTCGGCGGTCAAATCAACCACTTCACCGTCATCCAAAATGCGGGTTGCCTTCAGCACTACAGCCTGACCTTTGTCATTTTCGCCTTCATACAGTTCAGTGAAACCGGCTGTGCCTTCTGGCTTGGCTAAATATTCGCCACCAGCGGCTGTAAAGTCGGTTGGAACAGCAGATTCTTCGAAAATGGCTTCGTAAGGGCATTCGGGTACGCAAGCGCCGCAGTCAATGCAGGTTTCCGGGTCAATATAATAGAGTGGCCACTTATCCATCGGTTTGCCGGGGACAATGCACTCAACTGGACAGACTTCCACACAGGAACTGTCACGCAAACAAAGGGCGGTGATGACATGAGCCATAAAAATTTATCTCCTAGATAGAATAATCACCTGTTCTGCAGGAACGGAAATCACACCACTGTAAAAACAAGGTGTGGCAAAGACAAACTTAGCGGATTGCGGCTAATCGGCGAGCCACTTCACTCCAGTTTACCACATTCCACCACGCATTGATATAATCCGGGCGGCGATTTTGGTAATTTAGGTAATAAGCGTGTTCCCACACATCCAAACCCAGAATGGGTGTGCCACTGCACCCGGCAATAGCCGTGCCCATCAACGGGTTGTCTTGGTTGGCGGTGGATGCAATTTGCAATTCGTCGTTATGGTTCACCAGTAGCCATGCCCAGCCACTGCCAAAGCGCGTAATCCCCGCTTTGGTAAAGGTTTCCTTGAATACCGAAAAATTGCCAAATGCCGCGTCAATCAATTCAGCCAATTCACCAGTGGGTTCTCCCCCGGCATTGGGCGCCATAATTTCCCAAAATAGGTTGTGGTTGTAAAAACCACCACCATTATTGCGCACTGCCATGCGGATATTTTCTGGCAAATTTGCCACATTGGCGCAAATCTCTTCGATACTCTTATTTTCCCATTCAGTGCCAGCAATGGCGTTGTTTAGGTTGGTTGCATAAGCGGCGTGATGCTTGCCATGGTGAATTTCCATGGTGCGGGCATCCACATACGGCTCCAGCGCGTTGGTTGCATACGGTAGGGGTGGAATAGAAAATGCCATTTATTGAATCCTTTCTGTAGAAAATATACAAAATAATAAAGCACAATCGAACTGAGCAACTTGATATTCGGCACGCATGTCAAATATCACTCTGCGAGATGCGTGTATACTCTAGGGCAGTTGCCATCACATGACAACACCACAAACACTACCTAGATTCTATCGCTGTAAATCCCGCCTTGTCAAGCAAGCGGATTATGCAAAATGAGAGTTTATTCAAAATGTTCGCAAATGATACGGCGCAAACAAAATCACTGGTTGTACCTTGCCCACAAGTACGCTAAAATTATGACCTATGGATGCTGTACTCACCAGTTTGCTTTCCCTCCTTTGTTTTTTCCTACCCGGATTTTTGCTTTACCCGCTTCTTCGTCCTTATCGGGTGGGGCGCGTGGCAAGCATCGGCATTGCCATTGCCCTACAAACCGTGTGGTTCACTGCTCTTGCCAGTATTTGGCGCTATCACTGGCTGTTACAAGCCATCAGCCTGCTCATTTTTGACCTGCTTTTGATATGGAAGTTGTGGCAAACCCGCCAACTTCAGCAAATTTGGCAGATTTGGCGACTACCCCTGCAAGCCTGGCAATGGGCGTTGTGCCTGAGCATCCTGCTGGTTTACCTAGCCCCAATCACCTTTTTGCCAGTGCCAATGGATGTGGACGCGCAAGGATTCGGCTACCTAGTGCTGACCGTGCGCGAAAGCGGCAGTATTTTCTCGCTGGCTCCCTTCTACCCCAACATTGGTTGGTTTTATTCCCCTGCCTTTTTCCTATTTCCAGCATTCCTATCCGATATTTCTGGTACAACCATTACCGCCAGCATGTTTGGATTTTCGCACCTGTTGGCGCTCGGCTTGGTGGCAGGAATTGGCTCCCTGGGGCGGCGTATGGCTGGCGAGATGGGCGGCTGGTGGGCAGGCTTCTTCGCCGCGGCAGGCATGGCAATCTACACCAGCCTACTAGACAGCGCTTATACTTCCATGCTGGGGATTTGGAATACAGTCACATTTTTATATTGCATGGATTTATTGTTGGCACAAAAAGAGCGCCGTGCCACGCTCCTGCTCTGGTTCTCTGCCCTGAGCTTGGGTAGTGTCCTGCTGGCACACCCCGATAGCATCATCCAACTGCTCATTGTGTACATTCCATTCTACCTGAGCGGCTGGCTCGCCTTACCCCGCTTTAACAAAACACAATACATCCGGTTGATTTTTTGGGTTCCGCTCTTGGGCGTGCTCATTTGCTTGCCGTGGTTGAGCCGCTCCTTGTGGCTAGTGCCCCACATTGACGTACACGAAAGACAAATGCCTGCCTTACGCTGGCTCAACTGGATGGTACTGGTCAATGGGGTGCTTCCTTTTGTGCTGGCGGTGCTAGGCGGCTGGTGGGCAGGGCGCAAGCGTCACTGGTTGGATATTTGGAATATCACTTGGATGTTGGCTGTGATTGAGTTTGCCGCGCTCGGTAATTTGGATAAACTCTCCTTGCAAACCAGCCTCGACCCAATGAAAGTATTTTATCCGTTTGGCATTGCCTGGCACGCTCCCATTGTGCCTGTACCCTTGCTGGCAATGCGTACCATGCAGGCAGTTTCCCCGACTTTGGCACGTTGGCTGGCATGGAAGCGCTGGCGCACTCCCGTTTTGTTTACCACTTTAGCCTTGCTTACCCTTGCTTTCACTTTTCACCAGCCCATTCTCCGTTGGCTAAAAGGGGCAGTACGCCCGATTGTTGGGGCGGTGGCGACCCCAGCCGATTTACAAGCCTACCGCTGGGTACGTGAAAACACCCCCACCACCGCTCGTTTGCTCAATTACCCGGGTACGTATGAAGGACAGTGGGTGCCAGTTCTGACAGAACGCTACGCCGTTTTTAGCCGCGAGCAATTATTTTTTACCCATGCCGCTCCCTTGTTTGCAGAGTGGGAACGCTTTACCCCCGTCTTTCTGGACCCGCAAAACCCCACCGCTCAGGCGCTACTCTGCGAACACCCTGTAGATTACATTGTCGTGCCGCAATTGCTCAACCGTCCGCAATTATTTGAGCAACAATACCGCTTACGCCCGCCGGACTACCTGCCACAGGTTTCGTGGTTTGCCCACACTGATTATCTAACCCTGCAAGTAGATTTTGACGGGGCGCAAGTTTGGAAAATCTCGTGTGAATAACATGCGTATTTTGCATATCATCCCTTATTTTTACCCAGCTTGGGCGTATGGCGGTACTTGCCGCGCCGCTTGGGAATTGGCGCGTGCTTTGGTACGCAAAAATCAAGAAGTAGCCGTACTCACCACCGATGCACTCGACTCCCATCGGCGGGNNTAGTCGGCGGGCAGACTTGCGCTATGAAGTGGTAGATGGCGTGGAAATTTTCCGCGTACCCAATCTTTCCAACCACCTAGCCTGGGACCGCCTGTTTCTCCCACTGGCATTTGGCAGTCGCCTGCTGAAAGAACTTCCCCGTGCCGATATCGTTCACTTGCACGAGTACCGTTCCTACCAAAATGCTGTAGCCATCGGTTTACTGGAGAAAGCCAACATGCCGTTTGTACTCACGCCACAGGGCAGTGTTCCGCGCATTATGGGGCGTTTTGCCATGAAAGCGGTTTATGACAACTGGTTTGGGAGACGCACTTTGCAAAATGCCGCCCGCCTGCACGCACTCAACGAATTGGAACGACAACAGTTTATAGACTTGCATGTGCCGCCGGAACGCATCTCTATTTTGCCAAACGGGGTGGACCTGGACGAGTACCGTGAACTGCCACCGGTCAATTCCTTCCGTAAAGAATATAACATCTCAGAAATCGCACCGGTTGTGCTGTTTTTGGCGCGTATCAACAAAATCAAAGGGGTAGACTTTCTCATCAGCGCCTTTGAACAGGTGCAAAAACAAGTGCCAGATGCCGTATTGTTAATTGTAGGACCGGATGACGGCTATCTGACCGAAGTGCAACGCCAAGTGGCAGGCTTGGGCTTGCAAGAGAAGGTACGCTTCACCGGCTATGAGGAAGGCGAAAAGAAATTACAAGCCTATGTTTCTGCCGATGTTTACGTTTTGCCTTCATCCTACGAAATGTTTGCCATTACCCTGCTCGAATCACTCGCTTGCGGCACGCCCATCATCGCCACCGACCGTTGCGGCTTGGCAGACTACGTGCGCCAGCATCAACTGGGTAGCATCGTCAATTATGGCGAAGTTCATACCTTATGTGAAGAAATTGTCGCCACTTTACAAAACCCCGAAAAAACCCGAACACGCGCCATTTACGGGCGGCAATACGTCTTAGAGCATTTTGGCTGGGACAGCATCGCCGCCAATTGGTTGGGGGTTTACCGCGATTGTATGGAAGATGCCGAAAAAAAACGGAGTAAAAGAAAATGAACCGACAGCAGTTAGGTTGGGTGTTCTTTTGTCTGTTGNNTCTGTTGGGGTGGCTATTGCTGGGCTGTCAGCCCACCTTGTCGGTTGCTCCGGTGACCCCGACAGCGTCGCCGATAGCGCCCAGCAATCTCCAAACCAACTCACCGGAGAATGCCGGCACACCCAAAGTAAGTTTGGTGATTTGGGTCTCCCAAGATATGGCAGAAGGTGCAGGTTATCAGCTGTTCCAAGAAAGGTTAGAAAAATTTGTCGCCAGCCGCCCGAATTTTGAAATCAAACTGCGCGTGAAGGCTCGTTCTGGTGGGGCGGGCATGGTCACTGCCTTGAATGCGGTGCAAAAAGCCGCGCCAGCCAATGCCCCAGATGTGGTCTTACTCAATAGCGGGCAAGTTTGGCAAGCAATGAGCAATCAGCTCTTGCAACCGCTCAAGATGGATTGGTCGGGAGAATTGCCCGCCGAGTTACCCGTTAATATTGTTGCGCCGGTTTATCTGGAAAATGAAATCTATGGCTTACCCTTTGCCGCAAACCCGTGGGTATTGGCGAGCAATGCCGATTTAGATGAGCAGGTTATCCCCACTTGGCGGAGCATTCTGGCAAGCAAGGCGCGGGTGGGTTTTGCCGCCGCCGATGTCAGTAGTAACTTTGCTGTGCAGGGCTATCTGGCAGGGGGGGGCAATTTTAACCTAGACGCGGAAACCAACAAACTGGATGTGCAACGGGTAGCGGTTTTGCGCTTTTTTAATTGGTTGGCAACACTCAAGCGCGATGATATGCTCCTGCCGGATTTGTTCATCCTGCAAAGCCGTGAAGATATCTGGAGTTTGCTCAACAACAGCCGAAGCGCCATTTTTACCGATTACCGCACCTACCAGCGCAACGTTCAGCAGTCGGCAAGCGCCCCGCAAATTTTGCCTGTGCCCATGTCCGAAGAACAAACGCCGCTATATGTCAGTGAAGTGTGGTACTTCGCCATTACTACCACTGATAGCCAGCGCCAAGCCGAAGCCCAAGCTTTGCTCGATTTGTTACTTCAGCCCGAATTTTTGGCACAGTGGGCTAGCGCGGATGGCTTTTTCCCGCTCTCCCCCCAAGTGGTACAAAATCAAATACCCACTGTTCTCGCATTCCAACGACAGGTTTTGCCAGCGATGACCATTCGCCCAGCACCGGAACTATTTGACCCCCTGCACAATGCTTTGCAAAAGGGGGTGACAGCCCTCTTGCAGGATGGTCAAACCGCTCAGCAATCCACTCAAGTGACGATGGACGCCTTGGATACCCCGTAATTTCTATGACTACCCTTTTACTCATTCGACATGGCGAAAATGAATACACCCGGAGCGGGCGTTTGGCTGGGCGTTTGCCGGTGGCATTAAACGAAAAGGGGCACAAACAAGCCCAAACCATTGCCCAAGCCTTGCAAAAGCGCGAAGTCCATGCCATATACGCCAGCCCCTTACTGCGTACCCAGCAAACTGCCGAACCATTGGCACAGCAGAAAAACCTGCCCATCTTGCCACTGCCTGCCGTTCAGGAAGTGGATTTTGCCGCTTGGCAAGACTGCTTCTTAAAAGATCTGCGCAAAGAGAAACTGTGGAAATCTGTTATCCAAACCCCATCTGTTGTACAATTTCCCAATGGCGAATCCTTTGTCCAAGCGCAAACGCGAGCGGTGCAGGCGCTTCTCGAAGTGGCAGAAAGCCACGCTTCGCCAAAGGCGGTTATCGCGATTTTCTCGCATAGTGATATGATTAAGCTGATGGTCTCCTATTTTCTTGGGCAACCGTTAGATTTATTTCAGCGTATTGTGATTAATACCGCTTCTATTTCGACCCTTTCTATCCATCGTGGACAAATCGCGGTGGTGGCAGTTAACCAAGCTTGCCATCAATTCGCTTAACAATTTTTATAAGGACTTACTTTGAAACAAATTATTATCAATCATGTCATCCGCCTGACAGCTGATGCAGTCGGCGAACCCGGCAAACGGGTCTTTTATCTTCAAGTAAAAGCCGAAGGGCGGCTTTACTCATTTGCCATAGAAAAATTTCAGATTCAACAATTGGGCGCAGGCATTGCGCGGCTTACGCACGAGATCCAAAAGAAAAACCCGGAATTAGAACCTGCTATGTCCGACTATTACAGCCCCAATATGCTGTTGGAGCACCCATTGGAGTCACTTTTCCGCGTGGTGGAAATGGGACTAGGCTATGATAATGAAACAGACCAAATGCTACTGCTTTTGCAATCGTGGAGTGGTAACGATGAAGAAGCTCCTGATGATGCGATTGCGGTGCGCATTTGGGCGAGTCGTTCCCAAATGTTGGCGCTAGGCGCGTATGGGGTGCATGTAGCGGCACAAGGTCGCCCGATTTGCGGCAACTGTTTGCAACCGATTGATCCAGACGGGCATTTTTGCCCGCAACGCAACGGACACAAACACTAAACACCAGACATATTCATCCCACTTCCCACTTCTCACCCGTGAGCGCCACTATCCCACCCGAAATACCTTCTGTCAGCCCTGAAGCGGCGGAGCCTGAACCTGCTTCGGTTGCTGTGACTCTGCAACAGGTGTTGGAGACGCTGATGCTGGGAGAGATTCGCTTGGTCGGGCGTTTGCCCTATGGCAGTAACGATACCTTTTTGGTGACAGCCCATCACCAGCAGTGGGTGCTTCCGGCGGTGTACAAACCCACCCAAGGCGAACAGCCCTTGTGGGATTTTCCCCACGGCACATTGGCGCACCGTGAAGTAGCCGCCTTCCTACTCAGCGAAGCCTTAGGCTGGGGAATTGTTCCGCCTACTGCCTTGCGCGAAAGTGAATTTGGCATCGGCTCAGTTCAATTTTTCATCGAATGTGACCCGGAACGCCATTATTTCAATTTTACCGAATATGAGCGTCAACAATTGCCGTGGGCGGCAGTCTTTGATGTGCTTGCCAATAACGCCGACCGGAAAGGGGGGCATCTTCTGCTGGATGGACAAGGGCAAATGTGGTTGATTGACCACGGCTTGTGCTTCCACGAATCGCCAAAACTGCGCACCGTCATCTGGGATTTTGCCGGACAAAGCCTGCCCGAGCGCTTTCTACAGGATATTCGGCGCGTTGCAGGGATGTTTGATAAAGCAGGGGGCTTGGCAGAACAATTGGCTGGTTATCTGAGCGAGTCGGAGCGTGGCGCATTGTTAGTACGTTTGCAAAATTTGCTGGCAGTGCCCCAAATGCCGTTTCCCAAGGGCAACCGTAGTTATCCGTGGCCGCCTGTATAGCCCCCTTACGATATTCGATACGGACGAAAATTGCTCTTTTTGCCTTAAGAAAAAGTGCAACCCAAGATTTGGCACACCTGCCGGCTCCGGCCTGTGTCAAATATAATCAAAGTAAACATGTTTGCCGAAATTCTTTCAAAACAAACAGTGTGGGTTCTGGACGGCGCATTAGCCACCGAGTTGGAGCGGCGCGGCGCAGATTTGCGTGACCCGCTGTGGTCTGCCAAAGTGCTCCTAACCCAGCCCGAACTAATTTACGCCGTGCATTTGGATTATTTTCGTGCAGGCGCTGATATCGCCATTACTGCCAGTTATCAAGCCACCTATCAGGGTTTTGCTCAGNNGCGGATTGCCCGCCAAGCTCGCGCCGATTTCTGGGTAGAAAACCGCGACCCCAAGCGTGTGCCTCCGCTAGTTGCCGCGTCTGTTGGACCGTATGGCGCATTTTTGGCAGATGGTTCGGAATATACTGGGCATTACAACTTAGACCGCGCCGCCCTGCGTGATTTTCACCGCCCACGCCTGCAAACCCTGCTCGCCGCCCAGCCCGACTTGCTTGCTTGCGNNAAGCTTTGGCGGATGTATTACTCGAATGTGGGGATGTATCCGCTTGGATGAGTTTCAGCGCCCGCAATGAACGGGAAATTTGCTCGGGGGAGAGCATTCGGCAGGTGGGGGCATTTTTGCAGAACGTGCCGCAAGTGGTGGCTTTGGGTGTGAACTGCACTGCCCCCCAGTATATCCCTACCCTGCTGAAGGAACTCGCCAGTGTGACAGACAAACCGCTGGTGGCGTATCCCAATTCTGGCGAAGAATACGATGCCGTGCGCAAAATTTGGCATGGGGAAACTTGCGCCAGTGATTTTGCCGAGCAAGCCCGTATTTGGGTGTGGGCAGGTGCGCGGCTGATTGGTGGGTGTTGCCGCACTACGCCGGAGCATATCGCACAAATTCGGAAAGTGGTGGGGTAGCTAGAACCCACCAAAAGAAAAAGCGATGGCATTGGCTATTCGACTTAGGTCAGTTCCGCGCCTTTTTCTTTAAGCAAAAAGATGCGGTCTTCATCCGTGTCGAATATAGACCAAGCCACCGCTTAATCAGGCAAAAATCCGATTTTCTAGCTACTTCCCCCACGCCCATTGTAAACCAACGCGCCGCTTGCCGCAAAATCGCGAAATACCTGCACCGCTTCTGCATTTAACACACCTTCTCGTACCGTAACCCCCCGTTTTTGTGCTTCTCCCACCCAATCGGGGTGGATGGGACCTTCATCAAAGCCGGTGATTTCTTCGCATTCCGGTCCACTTCCGGCAATCACCAACGAGCGCACACCCGACCACAGCATTGCCCCATAGCACATCGCGCACGGTCGCCAATTTACCACCAGTTCCATTTCCGGCATTCCTTCGCCGCCCAAGTCAAATGTGCCGAGCGCCTGTTGCGCCAACGAGAGCGTGACCACTTCAGCATGGGCGCTGGAAACGTGAGTCGGTACGACCCGATTCACCCCCATCATCACCAGTTTCCCCGATTCTTTTTCAAACAATCCGGCGGCAAAGGGTCCGCCAGTGCCGCGTTCAAAGTTTAGACGCGAAAAACGAATGACATGTGACATCCGTTCTTCAATAGATGGCATCAATTGTGGCAGTTTTGCGGTTTCTTCCGCTAGCCAGTCAGGAACAGAAATTACGATTGGGTTCATAAGATTAGACCACCGATTATACATTCAACATGGATAGAAGCTACATATCTCGCTTAAAAACGTGCCATTCTGACCCACGTCGAATATAGACAAAATTAAGCGCAGATATCATAAGTTGGCAAATACCGGTCAACTGCGCCTAAATTAATTTTACTCAGAAACGCCGGTTAGCCAATACCACCCCCAAGCCAATAATTCGCGCGTGCCAAAGGTTAAAAAATTGCGGGTGGACAGCCTGCCGTTGGTGGCTTGGGCTGGGGATGGGTAAGTGGTGATGCCATGCTTGGCAAAAAGCCAGTGTGTGCGGGCAAGGTGATACCCATCACTGACGATAATTGCCGATGTGATTCCGCGTTGCCGGAGTATTTCACTGACCCAGGTGGCGCTTTCACCCGTGCTGGTTGCGCGACTTTCTAGCACAATCGCCGATTCAGGTACACCTAGCGTCTGTAGGGCAGAACAAGCCACTTCCGCTTCGATTTGGTTGCCTTCTTCCGGTCCGTTGCCCCCTGTACACAAGATAGTCTGTGCAAGTCCCTTTTGCCAAAGCGTCCAAGCATGCGCCACCCGCCGTTGCAGAGCGGGACCCATCCTGCCAGTTGGAGACACTTTAGCGCCCAATACGACAATCACCGGCGCAGGCTGGGCTCTGTCTTGTCTGCCATATAGCCAAAGGGTGAGCAAGCCACCGCTCCACAACAGGCAGATTGCGCCAATCAAAATGAATAACCAACGAAAAAAACGTTTCATAAGGCAGTACTCGGAAAGGTTGCTATTGGGTATATGCGCCCAATCGGGCATTGCGCTTTTTGCTTAAAGAGAAAAGCGTAATTTTCACACGCACCGAGTGTAGAATATTTGGGAAATGTGCTATACTCGTTTTGCTCACATCAGTCACGTACTTTCTATCCGTTGCATTTCAACCCGCAGTTTGCAATGGCAAACTTGCCAGTTCAAAAGTATGTTTTGCAATAGTGGGCAGATTTTTGTTATATTCGACATAGGTCAGATTTGCGCTTTTCGTTTAAAGAAAAAGCGCAGTTTTCTTCCGTGTCGAATAGACATTATTGGCAATAGTC
>DKKK01000213.1 GCA_002455215.1 Anaerolineales bacterium UBA6668
AAAACGCAATTTGTCCCCCGTGTTGGGTATCGCTGAAGCTCCATGAGTCGCCAGTGCGAATAATGGGGATAGGCTGTTGATAGTTTGCTGGCTAGTGAGGGGGCAATGGGGGGATATTCGACACACTTTAGGCAAAATTAATGTGTGCCGAGTAAAAACAAACGCACCCACCCTACGAGTTGTCGGGGGCATCAAGCGTATTGGGCTTTAGAAAGCGTGTGTACTAGTTACTATTGTCGTCTTTGACAACAGCGCCTTGGGGTAGCTTGGTGCCCGGACCAAATTCATACACCGCTTGCCACGGTTCATAGTGGGTACGCAGGCGGTCTTCCAATACGACTTCACTGCCGCGCTTCACCACCCGCTTCACTTCCACATCTGCCCCCACTGCCGAGTAATCCACTTGCTTGATTTCACCATTTGCCAATGCGGCGTTTTCCACATACAAGGCCGCCGGGGGTTGTTTCTGATTGGTTACTTCGGGCTTGCCAACCGTCACTTCGCGCCCATCCCCCGTGCCATAGAAACTGTAGGTGATAATACGTCCGGGTACATCTACATATACTTCAATCAACAACCAACTTTCCAGATTGTTTTGGAATTTCATATCTACTACGGGCGTAAAAACTGCCGCATCCAAACCAGGTTGACCATTGCCATATTCATAATAGCCCACCCGATAAGCGTGGGCGCTACGCTCGACAATTGGGAAACCGCCAAAAAAAGCGGTGCGAAAAACCGTAGTGCTGACCTGACAAATGCCACCGCCCACGCCCTTAATCGTGCGCCCGCCAAAGATAATCAAGGCTTCGGAAAAACCATTTTCCAAACTGACATCGCCCACTGCATCGGAAAACGAGAACACTTCGCCGGGAGCCACCAAAAAGCCATTGGTGTTGGTCGCACCTGCCGTAATATTGTCTATACGCTCTTGGCTAGAGCCTTGAAAATAGGTGGATTGACGGGATACCAATTCAGTTAGCCCCAACTCGGCGGCAGTGGCGGTGTCAAGCACGGCAGGGTCTTCAAAGTCAAATTGTAAGGGGATGCTGTGCGAACCTGCCAACAACTGCTCTTGAATGACTTTGATGGACTGCTCCACATTCAACACCCGCCCACGTATAGCCGGGCGTAGCACGCTCAGGGCTTGGGTGTTCGGGTTGTAGCTTAGACGCGGATTTTCCGGCTCAATTTTCAAATCGTCCTTAATGCCATCTAAAAAGCCGCGCAATTGCCCAATATCCAAGCCAATTGCATAATGCGCCGAATAAGGACCATCTTGGACAGGGTAGATGCGTAGCCATTGTGCCAACTGCTCTTGGGAGATTTGCCACGGGGCAGGGTCATTCGGCTGGGGTTCTGCCACCCCTACTTCCAGCGCTTGCTTTAAAATTTCGCGGGCTTTAGCGGCTTGTTCTTCTGTATCCAGCACTGCCGGGTTAAATTCTTCAACCACTAGCGGCACATCTACGGATGATAAGCCAACAAAAGGCGCTTGCAAGAGCGCCAAAGTTTGCGGAATATTGACAGCAACCCCCTTTTCGCTGGGGGTAATGGTCACATCCAGCCCGTTCAATTGCAGGCTGGCATCCACCACGTTGCGGTTAATGCCCATGGAAATCTGGCTCAATACTTGTTGGGCTTGAGCTTCGTTGTACACCATCTTTGGGGCAATATCTACCCCATTCATCCAAGCCAGCCATTGGTTCATCACATCTTCGGCAAAACTGCCCGACCGCCCCAGCCGATACGCTTCGTGGATGGTGCCGTTCAGGTCAAATGTCACGCCCATTTCTGCGGGTGAGAGTGTCCAACTTTGCTCTTGATAACGCAAGGTGACATTTTTTTGGTTCGGGTAGTCAAAAACCAAGCGCACTGCTTCCGCCGCTTCCACTTGCGACATGCCACTCAAATCCACTCCCCACACACGCACACCGGGAAAAATCTGGTCGCGGTATTCCAACTGCATCCAAGCTAAGCCCAGCCCGACAATGCTCACTAGCACTGCACCAATTCCAACGGCGGCAATGAACATCTCACGCAAGATGCGCAGGAAAGAATTTGGACGGCGAATGGTGACGTAACGGGCGTTAGAGCGTTGCATAGGTCAAAATTGGAGTAGAATATTGGACGTAGCGTGGAAGGCTAAGGGCGTGCCAGCCAGTTAATCAGCTTTTGGCAGGCTTGTCCGCGATGGCTGTAAAAATCTTTATCGGACAAGGGCAGTTCTGCCATCGTGCAGGCAAGTTCGGGTAGATAAAAAATGGGGTCATAGCCAAAGCCGTTTACCCCAGCAGGAGCGGTGGCGATTTGTCCGTCACACACCCCTTCAAAGAGCCATGCTTCACCTGCAGGTGAAACCAAAGCCAGCACACAGCGAAAACGTGCCGCACGTTCTTCACCTTGCTTACCTGCTAGTTCGGAAAAAAGCAAAGCCCACTTCTCGGCGTAAGTTGTGTCTTTTCCGGCATAACGGGCGGTGTATACGCCGGGGCGGTTGTCCAGTGCCAGCACTTCCAAACCACTATCATCTGCCAACGTCCACATGCCCGACTGTTGGGCATAGGCGTGTGCTTTGAGTAGCGCATTATCGTGGTAAGTATCGCCGGTTTCTTCCACATCGGTGCGAATACCCACTGCACTCAGGTCGGTAATTTCGCTTGGAAGCGCAGTCAACAACCGTTGAAATTCGGCGCGTTTGCCCGGATTGTGTGTAGCGATGAGTAGTTTGGGAATATGAATAGACATAAAACGTTATCAGGAAAATTTGTATTTTATTTTACCGTATTATTGCATCATCTATACCAAGAGAGAATTAAGAAATCGTAAATTGTCTTCGGTATGCCTGAAAACTATCTGAACGATGTCAAATATAAACAAATTGGTAACTGTTCAGGCATAGTGAAACAAACAATGATGTTGGGTTTCCCCCCAGATAAGCGGGAAACAACCTAAAAATAGCACCCATCAAAATTCAGCGTAATCTCTCAACCTGAAAAATCTGTATTACGGACAGAGGGACTTTAGCGGCACATTTCTGATTCGATACGCAAATTGGACGAATGCTCGGATGACACAGTTCAGAAAAGTGGATTCTTCCCTGATAGCGCAAGCAGAGTCGGCGATTAGGAAGTCCAGTACAACAAATTCAAGTGAAGGTAGGCTGTATGTAAAAGGTTCATTCTCACCCGTTTAAACTTTAGTTTAAGATACCCCTACTCAGATACTGCCATTATTTCCAGATTCAAGGTAAAATAAACTGAATTATTATCTGGTTATAATCTTTGGTTACTTTTACCCGACTGGATTATATGGATAGTGTTGTTTCTAACTTGTTGAATTTGTGCATAATTCAAGCCGGCCGGGTATGCAAAGTTTTTTCCATCTTGACCTATGCCGATTCCCACTGCCACCACCGAACAAATTGCCCAAGCGCAAGCCATGACTGATTTACTTTGGGCGCATTATGGCGATAGGCAGTGGCAAACACCGTTAGACGCGTTGGATGAATTGGTCAATACGGTGCTTTCGCAAAACACCAATGACACAAACCGTGACCGCGCGTTTGCCGCGCTAAAAGCTCGCTACCCGGACTGGCAGAAAGTTGCAGATGCGCCGCTGGCACAACTCACGGAAACCATCCGCTCTGCCGGTTTGGCAGAGCAAAAAGCCACCCATATCCAGCAAATCTTGCAAATTTTGCACAGCCAACGGGGTAAGCTATCGCTTGAGTTTTTAAAGGGAATGTCTCCTATGGAGTGCCGCGCTTGGCTAACTGCCCTGCCCGGTGTCGGACCCAAAACAGCGGCAATTGTAATGCAGTTCTCTTTGGGTATGCCCGCCTTTGCAGTGGATACGCATATCTACCGCATCAGTGGACGGTTGGGGTTACGCCCAGCACAACTTTCGGTAAACGACACACATATCTTGCTGGAGCAACTCTTGCAACCATGCCGCTACAATACGCTTCATATTCAGCTCATTCACCTAGGGCGGGAATTTTGTCGTGCTCGTTCCCCGCTCTGCTTACACTGCCCTTTGCAGGCGATTTGCCCGTCTAAATTCGGCGCAATTTAGGCAATTTTCATGCACGTCAGATAGATTTTCGCCACGTGTGCCCAATATAGCCCGTGTTGAAGATAACACTTGATTCTTTTAGGTATTGCCAGTGAATACAACCTTTTTTGAGACCCCATCTTCAGTTGACAGCCCACCAGAACGGTTTGCCTTACTGGATTTATGCTATCACACGCTAAGCAGTGTTTCTAATGTGCAACAGGGCTTGCCAATTGCACTCGCCGCACTCCAACAATACTTGGAGTGTGAACAAATTGAACTGCACTGCAACGAACTCTCCACACCCATCGCGTTGGCTCACGCGCCATTGGACGCGGAGAACTTACATTGGGGAACGTACCAACCCGAATATGCCACAGTCAGCAAGGGGCAAACCTATTTGCGAAACGGCTCACCCGCGCAAGTGTGGATTCCCCTGCTGTTTGCAGGTAGCCAGCATGGGGTGTTGTACCTGCAACGAGATAGCAATTTCACCCCGGCAGATTTAGACACTGCCCGCACGATTTGCTTGGCTATTTCCGGTTATGTACAAGCCAGTCACGCGCAAAATCATTTACAAGAAGCCTTTCAAGAAAAACACCGCTATGTCTCCACTGTCACCCATGAGTTAAAAGTGCCATTGACGGCGATCAAAGGCTATACCGATTTGGTATTGACGGGCATGGCAGGCGACATCAGCGACGTACAAAAGCAATTTCTCTCTACTATCCGCAGTAATGTCAACCGCATGTCCGGCTTAATTTCGGACTTGGCGGACATTAGCCGCATCGAAACCGGGCGTTTGCGCATTGACCTAACAGAAGTAAACCTAAACTACTGCGTGCAACAGGCGTTACGTGACATGGAACCGCAATTCACTGCTCGCAAACAACAGGTGTTGCTCTCTTTGCCGGAAACCATGCCCACCATCATATCGGACTACAGCCGGGTCATTCAAATTTTGACCAACTTGCTAAGCAATGCCAATAAATACTCGGCAGACAACGGGCAGGTGAATTTACGGGTGCAGGTGGAACCCGCACACATTTTGATTTCGGTGCAAGATAATGGCATTGGTATCAGCGCCGAAGACCAATTGAGCTTGTTTACGCCGTTTTTCCGCTCCGAATCGCGCGAAGTGCGTTCCCAGCAAGGCTGGGGGTTGGGCTTACACGTGACCAAACGTTTGGTGGATGTGCTAGGCGGGCAAATTCACGTACAAAGCCAATTGGGTAGTGGTACAACTTTTACCATTATTTTGCCACGCTAAAACCGTATGTCAGATTTTTGGATAGCGCTCAACAGCCTTTTAAGTCAAAGCCCAAGTAATTGGGTTTATCATGTGCTGTTATTGGTTTTTTTGGAATGGAACTGCGCCTATGCGTGGCAAATTTACCGCCAGCAGGCAGAAACAGCCAGCCAAACCGCTGAAGCCCCACAGGCTACACGCATTTTTACACTTGCCACTTCACTGGCATTGGCATTGCGCCTGCTGGGGGGCGTGTTGGCTTGGCTGGCATTGAGTGGCATTTTTACCTACTCAGCAGTGTTGCCCCCGCTCGAAATTGCGCTGACGCTTGCCACTTGGCTGGTTCTGCTCAGTGCGGCAGTGGGCTGGCACAATCGCGCCGGGCTGGTGGGGCTGGTCTTTGCCTGTTTACTGGCAGGCGCGGCTACGCTGGTCATTTGGTATCCGCAGGGGTTGCGAGGGGCAAGTTTTGTCGGTAGTTTATTTGACCAACTGTGGCTATTGGCAATTGCCAGTAGCGGAATGTTTTTCTTAGGCGTTGCCGTGTGGCGGCGTTCCCCCCATTGGCAAATCGTGTTTAGTATTGGGTTGTTGCTGGCAATTGCCAGCGCCTTCTCACTATGGCAATTATTGGGGACGGACGCAGCAACTAACGTGCAAGCGCATGGCATGTTGCGGCTGGCAGAGATGGTTGCCCTGCCACTGTACTTTTTCTTGCTTCAACGGTATGCCCCAACCACTGCCCCGGCGCTCCCGCCAAGCGATATGGGCTTGCTAGTGGTTTCCAACCCACCCAGCAAGGACAATCAACCCGCCAATTTTCCCGATTTGCTCACCAATGTCAATTTTCTCATGGCAGAAAGCACGCGGGCAGAGCGCGTATGGCTCTTGGGTGAAAAAGCCGATAGCTTTAACGCGCTGGTGCGTGCTGGCTATGACCGCACAACTCGCGTACCGCTCGATAGTGTCTCGCTGGAGTGGCAAAAGCTCGGCAGTTTGCAGGCGCAACTGCAAGCCGGTCTACCCAGGGGGCAGGCTGTGCCACTGAATGATGACGGGTTGCGCCAAACATTGGCTGTGCCAGCCGCACACAATCTGTCTGCGGTGTGGATTCCTGATATGGGGGTGTTTTTACTATCTCACGCCCAAGCGCTTTCGGCACAAGCCCACACCAACTTAGCCGAACTGGTTACCCCTTTGCGGCAGATGTGGCTCGATTGGCATTATACCGCGCAATTGCGCACCGATTTAACCCAAGCCCAGAAAGAACTGCGCGATGGCGAAGAGCGCTACAACAAGGGATTGGAGCAGATTGCCTTGCTAACCAGCAAACTTCAGGCGTTTCAGGGGCTGGAAACCAGTTATCAAGTGCAGATTAGCCAAGCCAATAAAAAGACGCAACAGTTAGAGTCGCGGCTGAGTGCGCTGGTCGGTTCGGTGAAAGACACCAACAAAATTCAGCGTGAACTTTTGGATGCCCACCAGCAGATTCAACAAGCACAGTTGGAAAAATCGGCGCAAGAATCGCACTACAAACACGAATTGGACAAGGTTTTGTTGGAAAAAGAAGACGCCCAAGCCATTGCCCGCCAACTGAAGCAACAACTAGACCTAGTACAAGGGAAAAAAACGCAAACTGGCAAATCTGCTCCGGCGGAAGTAACTGCCCTGCAAGCAGAGTTAACCAAATTGAAGAAGGCTTTGTCTGACGAGCAAGAACGGGTGGTGGAACTTGAGTTCTTGCTGGAAGCGGCAGGCTCGGCAGTTAGCCCTACTCCTGCCGGCATCAACCTAACTGCGCTCACCAAAGTTCGTGAATTAACCGAGCAATTGCTGAACGAAAAACAAGGCTTGTTGATTGGCAAGCAAAAAGATACACTACGCCACATTGTGCAACAGTTGGATGTGCTTGCCACTGGCAAAAGCGCTCCCCCCACCCAGCCAGCCACGCCCGCTTTGCAACGTGAGTGGGTACAAATGGAAGCCCTAATTGAAGGGGCGGTGGATGAAGTACGCGGCGTCATGCGCGAAAAGAAGCTGGCGTATGCGTTGGATATTCCCCAAGCCCTGCCGGAAGTTTCGGCGGATCGTGCGGCAATGCAGAAAGTCTTGCACACCCTGCTAGAACGTGCCTGTGCCCACACCCCCGCCAATGGCCATATCACCGTTTCGGCACAGGTGGAAAGTTTGCCCAATCACCCAACCAGCCTGCATATCTCGGTCAACGACACCAGTCAGGTGAATGCGGTTGAGCGTAACGCCGGTCTCACGCAAGCGCAAGCACTGATAGCGGCGCATGGTGGGCAATTGGCTGTGTTTTCTACCAGCAAAGACCGACATTCCGTGACGTTTTGGTTGCCAATTACGGGCGAAAACGTCCCGCCTAGCTAAATCGGTGGCTTTGCCATGCAACGTGTTTCTACCGATAAATTTGTCTGGGGCTGGGTGTTACTCACGATGCTGGGTATGGCGCTGATGCTCGGCTGGGCATGGCTAGAATCTGCTCCACAGTCTGCACAGGTTGTGCCTAGCTCGACTGTACCCGTCCCCCCCGCAGAAACCACCCTTCCACCCCCAACCAATCTTCCCGTCACGGTTGCAACAGCCAACGCAAGCGCGACAAGTGGGGTAACCGCCACCATACCGCCCAGCGCGACACCTACCGCCAGCGCCGTACCGTCCGACCCACCCACATTAACCGCTAGCCCACTACCCAGCGCTACAGCCACCGCCACTGTCACTGCATCTCCCAGCGCTACGCCCTTACCCAGTCCAACCCTTTGCATCCCGCATGTCACGCAATTCCCGTATGTGGTGCAACCGGGGGATACGCTGTTCTCGCTCGGTTTGCGCTTGGGCGTTAGCTGGATTGAAATTCGGGATAACAATTGTCTGACAAGTCCCTATATTCAGTATGGCAACACACTCTATTTGCCCAAAGCGCTTGCCACCCTGACACCCGAACCCAGCGATACGCCGCCCGCCACCCCAACTGTTGGCAATCCGCCGGAGTTGTCTTTTGAGCAAAACGGCTATTTGGCTGGGGAAGGTGAAACGATTTCGGTAGGGATACGTTTAAGTCCGGCGTGTGACTGCACGGTGCGCGTTTTCTACAGCACGCGAGACGGCAGTGCGCTGGCAGGCAGTGACTACACCGCCGTCAGTGGTAGTCTGGAATTTGCNNGGAATTTGCCCCCGGACAAACTTATGCGGTCATTCTGATACCGGTCTTGGCAGATGGGTTGGCTGATGATGGGGAGTTCTTCTATGTTGGACTGGAGAACGCAGAAAACGGTAGGCTGTATCTAGGCAAGGTACGCGATGAGATTGCGGTGAACGTGAAGAGCCAGTGATGGCGTGGCGATTTTAGCGTGAAGGAATACGATACTGCCATATATTCAGCACGGCTGGAAATCGCATTTTTCTCTTAAACCAATAGCGTAGCGCGGTACTCCGCACGTGTGCCGAATAGTTCCCCAATTGCCACCCTTTTAATTTTCTATTGGTGAACCGAAGCTAGTGATAATCCCTGCCACTTCTTTTGCCATTTGCTCGGCGCTGAGCGGCAATTCCCCGCAAAACCACACTTGCAGAAGGTTAACCACCCCACCTGCAAAAAAGTTAACCCGCACCAAAAAGGCGGAAGACTGCCGTACTGCTAGCGGGATTCCCGCATGTGCAGAAAAAAAGCCAACAAAGAGCGTTTTCAGCCGTGCCCACAAATGTTGGGCGTTGGGGGTGCGTGCTAGCAAGCGATAAAAGTCATGGTTGGCTTGCAGGTAGGCGGCAATTTGCAACAAGAGCGGCAGGGGATTGCTGAAGAAGGTGCTGGTGTCCATTTGTTCTAAAAAGCCAAATAAATTTTCCAGTAATTCAGATTCTACTTGCTCAAACAAATCCGGCAAATCCTGATAATGCGCGTAAAAAGTGCCGCGATTGATATCTGCCCGCGTAATAATGTCGGTCACGGTAATTTTTTCTGGCGATTTTTCTTGTAGTAGCTCCAAAAACGCTTGGCGGATGAATTTGCGGGAACGGACGGCATTTTTATACTCGGCTTTAGGGGATGGCATAATTTTTAAACGGGGAAAAACAATCGGACGAGCCACTTTAGGCGCGGCTGGCATGGATAGTCGAACTCCGCCACGCCAGTCGCCGCGTATTTTTCAACAATTTGGCGTTATTTGTTCAATTTTGAACAACCAGCCAACTTTTGTGGATTGACGGCAAAACCGGCGTAAGTATAATACCAATCACAACAATCTTCAACAAATGTTCAATATTGAACACAGTCCTATTTCTAACCCATTCATCTACACACGCCATGAACACCCCAACGCTTCCACCCACTGTTCCGGGGCTTCCCATCTTGGGCAATGCGCCTGCTTTTATCATGTCCAACGGTATTTCGGTTGAATTCCTGCAAAAGATTCAACAAAGTCATGGAGACCTTGTGCATTTCAAAGCGCTCAACCAGTCGTTTTATTTGGTCAGCTCAGCAGAATTGATCCGAGAAGTGCTACTGGAACGCATGCAAGAAGTGGTCAAGTTAGATAGCGAAACCGAAGGCGCACCACGTGGCTTACGCCGATTTTTGGGCAATGGCATTTTGACGGCAAATTATGACGATTGGCGCCCACAACGCAAGCTGATACAGCCGCTCCTGCACACGAAGCAAATTGCAAAATATGCGGACACCATTGGGGCAATGGGCGAGCGTATGTTGGCAGGCTGGCAAGATGGCGAAACCCGCAACATCCACGCAGACATGACTCAGGTGACTCTGTGGGTGATTGCCGACACAATGTTTGGGATTGACTTTCAGCAAAGCACTGAGTTGGAACAAGCGGGACGAATGGCGCAAAAAATTGTGGTGGATGATTTGGTGAATCCCTTACCCGGCTGGCTGACTGGACGCGATGCCAAGGCGGAACGAATCAACACCTTGCTCACTCAGTTGGTGACACAATTTCTGGAAGAACACCGCACTCATCCAAATCGGGAACGGCACGACTTGCTTTCCGTGTTGCTAGACACCCGTGATGAAGATGGCAAACCGCTCTCTGATGAGCTTCTGCGCGACAACATTCTAACCATGTTTTTTGCCGGGCACGAAACCACTGCCAATACACTCTCTTGGGCATTGTATTATCTAGCAAAAAATCCTGCCGTCTTGCAGGCGTTGCAAGCAGAAGTGGACGTAGCACTGGCGGACGGGCACACCCCCACTTTGGCAGATTTGCCACGCCTACCCTACACGCAAATGGTGTTGAAAGAAACCATGCGCATCCAACCTACTGTAGCCATGATTCCACGCTTGGTAGCAAAGGATATCACCTTGGGCGGCTACGCATTGAAGGCAGGGGCGGTCTTGCTGATTTCGCCGTATGTGCAACATCACAACCCGCAAAAATGGCAAACGCCTACCGTGTTTGACCCCACCCGTTTTTCAGCGGAAAGTGAAGCAAACATCGGCAAATATGACTATCTACCATTTGGAGCGGGTCCACGCATTTGCATTGGCAACCATTTTGCCATGATGGAAGGGCAAATTTTGCTGGCACTCGTAGTGCGCCACTACGATTTACAACTGCCCGTGGGCAGTGTGGTAGAACCCCTGCGGCAAATTACCTGCGAACCGGAAAACGGTTTGGCAATGCTTTTGCACAAACGTTAAAATTATTTCCCACCTAGCATGATTTCATCTATTCGGGGGCTTGTCCCGCATCTCACATCCCGCTTTCCACATACAAGCTCCCCTCCGCCGTGCCACCGGGTGCGCTCTTCTCCAGCCGTTGGTGCAGTTCCCCAGCCGAAATCTGCCCCGCCAATGCCAGCGCAAACGCCTGCGAAATTGCCCGCACCTGCTTGGCGGATTCATGCACAAATTCCAAGCGAAAATGCCGCACGCCTGCAGACTGCCAACGCTTCAAATGCTTGCTGGCGGTCTGCGCTTCCGCCCCAAACACCGTGTTGCGACACCCCACATCCGCCATAACAGCATGTGCCCGCCCGCGTTCATCCCGCAGTGCCACGCGGTGCTGTTCGCACGGATGCCCACAGTTCAAATAGCTGGTGCCGCTGGACAAAAAGCGGCAAAACACACAATGCTCCATGTGAAAAACCGGCAAATGCTGATACGCCACCACTTCCAAGCGTTCCCCACCCACCCCCAAAGCCAATTCTGCCACCTGCGCCGCGTTCAAATCGTGGGTGGGCGTGATGCGCCCCAAACCCATCTGCAAAAATGTTTGCGCCGTGAGCAAATTGGCGGCATTCAAGCTAAAATCGCCATCCAACGCGGGCATTGCCTGCTCATCTGGCAGAACCAGCATGGCTTGCAATAACCCGCCCGAACGCACCAACACCCCGCAATCCAAACGGCGCAAAAAGTTCACAATACGCTGTTCGCTCGGCTTCAAAATGCGTGGGCTTGCCACACGCGCCGCAATTCCGGCGGCGCGGATTTGCTCCACCGCCGGGCGCAGTCCATACAGTTCCAAATAATCCAATGTAATACTGGCTGGCGCAAGTGCCAGGGCGGCGGTCAATTGTTCGGGAGTCCGCACCAGCAAGTGGATCTTCGACACAGACGGGGTTTGCACATTTTTTCCGATGGAAAAAAGTGCAGTTCCGAAGTGTGTCGAAGATGGTTGGGGCGAGTGGGTGGCGAGTGCTGGAGACGGCTGAGCTGGGCGAGTGGGCAGGGGGTACGGTGTCGGCGACTTGCGCTCAGGCAGTTGGGTTTGCACCACTTGCAGGGCTGTGACTGCCTGCCGCCGCAATTGGTTCAACAGCGAAACCGACACAAAGGGCTGTCCGACACTTTCCACCACACAGGCTTCCAATTCATAGGGTGTGCCGCCCAAGCGTGCCAACTGTTCGCGCACCAAATGCGGGTTCAGCGGCTGGTTGGCGGCGGGTTCTAGCACCTGTTCACTGCACACCTGCACCTGCACAGTGGGTTGGCGCACCAATTGCCATTCGGTCACCAACACCTGCCCCACCACTGCGTTCACCCGCACCGTTAGGGGTTGGCGAGCGAGCGGGGTGCTGGCTTGCACAAACGGGCGCACCACTTTCTCCAACGCCGGGTCATGCGAGCGCCACAGCCAATCGCCCACCCGCACCCGCGAAAAGTCCACCTGTCCATTGCCAAATTGCACTTCCCACTGCCCATCCCGCTCTTGCACGGCAAACACGCGCCCACCTTCTTCTTTTTCCTGTGGACTGCGCCAATCTGCCGCATCCAACACCACCCCATCCCCAGCCTTTAGCTGAATCTGTGGATTTTCTGGCACAATCCACAGGGCATGGGGCAAAACCTGTGCCACCTTGCCCATCAACACCCCACGGTGACGGGGCGAGCGTCCATTCACCACCGCTTGATGGTTGGTGCCGCTGATGAAATGCGCCCCTAGCCCACGTGAATAGACCTGCTGTAAATGCAAGTGTGTTTCCGCTGTGGTGGGGTCGGGCAAACCTGCCCAAGCCGCATCCACCGCTTGCCGATAGGCTTGGGTGGTCAGTGCCACGTAATCGGCAGATTTGTAGCGTCCTTCGATTTTGAGCGAGTGAATGCCCATTTGCACAATTTCTGGCACTTGTTGCAAGGCGTACAAATCGCCCGGCGAAAGCAAATAACGCGCATCTGCCAGGGGTTCTAGCTTGCCATCTACCAGCAGTTGATAGGGCAAACGGCACGCCTGCGCACACTGCCCACGGTTGGCACTTCGCCCGCCCCACGCTTCGCTGGAGAAGCACTGCCCCGAATAGGAGACGCACAACGCGCCATGCACAAATATTTCTAGTTCGCAATCGCTGGCGGCGCGAATTTGGCGCACATCTGCCAATGAAAGCTCACGCGCCAACACCACGCGCCGCACGCCAAAACGTTGTGCCAACGCCACGCCTTCGGCGCTGGTGATGCTCATTTGGGTACTGCCATGCACGGGCAAGTCCGGCACCCACTGCTGGCACAGTTGGGCAATGCCCACATCTTGCACAATGAGTGCGTCCACCCCCATTTGCGCCACCGCTTGCAGGGTATCCTGCGCCTGTTGCAGTTCGCTGTCAAATACGAGCGTGTTAAATGTTAGGTAGCCACGCACCCCGCGCCCGTGCAAGGTACGCATGACGCTGGGCAGTTCCGCCAGTTCAAAGCCAACTTTGGCGCGTGCCGAAAAATGGCGCAAGCCAAAATAGACGGCATCTGCTCCGGCTTCGATGGCGGCATGCAATTGCGGAAAATAGCCCGCGGGTGACATGATTTCGGGTTTTATCTGCATAAGAGGGGAAAGTATAGCAGAATTATGAATTGTGAATGGCGAATGGTTGGGTTTATCAGAACCGCCCACGCCGAAAATCGCGCCCGCGTTGCAAAACCGTACGATTCCACGACACCGCCCACGCCGAAAACCGCGTCCGCGTTGCAAAACCGTCCGATTCCACGTTACCGCCCACGCCGAAAACCGCGCCCGCACCGTTGTTTTTATATGACCGTCCTGTTGAAACGCCACGCACCGTTGTTTTTATATAACCGTCCTGTTGAAACGTCCGCACCGCC
>DKKK01000176.1 GCA_002455215.1 Anaerolineales bacterium UBA6668
TCTATTTACAACAGTTTCACATGAAAACGACCCCTCCTAGAAAAATTCTCTTTGTCTGCTTGGGCAATATCTGCCGAAGCCCAATGGCAGAAGGTATTTTTGCCGATTTGGTGAAAAAAGCCGGGCTGTCTCACCAGTTTGAGATTGACTCTGCGGGTACGGGCGACTGGCACTTGGGCGAACTTGCCGATATCCGCTCACGCAATGTGGCGCAAGCCCACGAGATCGCACTCACCCACCGCTCGCGTTTGATGCAATCCAGCGATTTTGACCATTTCGACTTGATTCTCGCTATGGACGAGCAAAATGTATTTAACCTAAACCGCCTGGCTAGCTCCGCCGAGCNNCGTATTATGGCGGCATTGAAGGGTTTGAACGCATGTATCAAATGCTCTTACGATGCTCACGGCAACTGCTAACCGAACTCACAGCGACTGAATAGCCCGCTCTTTCTGTGCCATGTCTCTTTCCATCACCCCGGTCCACCACATTGATGAATGTAAAATCATTGAAGGGTTAATCGCCCGCATTTGGGATTGCCCGCCCGAACAAGTGGTACCTGACCATATGCTGATTACTTTTGTCCACAACAAAGGGGTAGTTTTGCTGGCGCGTTGGCTGAAAGAGCCGGTGGGCTTTGCTTTTGGTTTTCCATCTTGGCATGGCAAATTTACACTGCACCACCACTCACACATGGCGGGCGTTTTGCCAGAGTACCAAGACCGCAATTTTGCCACCCAGATTAAGTTTGCCCAGCGCGAAGCGGTACTCAGCCAAGGGCTAAAGCGTATGACATGGACATTTGACCCACTGCTGACGCGCAATGCCAACTTGAACCTACGCAAACTGGGCGCGATTAGCAATACCTATTTACGCAATGTGTATGGCGAATTGCAAGATAGTTTCAATGCCGGGGGTATCCCAACTGACCGCTTCCTGCTGGATTGGAATCTGACCAGCGAGCGAGTCACAGCCCGCATGGCTGGGCAAGTCCAACCCACCCTGTCCGAACTCACCGCGCAGGGCTTGCCGATCTTGAACCCACCCTACGAGCAGGCGGGTTGGTGGCATCCGGCAACGGCAACACCCGCGCTCACTGCTGAGCCATTTCTCTTGGCAGTGCCAGCCAACTTTGCCCAGATGCGCCAAGCCTGTACCCCACTTGCCTACCAATGGCGGGCTCACTCGCGCGAATGGTTTGAAACTGCCTTTGGGCAGGGCTACTATGCGGTCAACTTGATTCCCGGCTCCAACCTTTGCTATTATCTGATGAGTCAGGCAGGTTAAGCTACTACCCATAACGCTGTCAATTGCTTGACGCTCCCCTTGCTTACCAGTAAAATTGGCTGTGCAACTGTAGGGAAAACGACCCACTTTTGCTGATTTTCCATGTGATAATTTTGTACTAGGAGACTATTCAATGACTCTCAATCCCCGCCGCATTTTGGTTTGGTCTATTTCCATCCTATTGGGCACTGCCCTTTCTTCCTTAATTGTTTTCGTGATGTTTGCCACTACCTTGCCCAAGTATGGTGTGCCCAACTTTGTCATGTTGTTACTCTCTATCGGAGCCTTTTTCTGGATTTGGTTAGATCTCTTTCTCGGCTCAGATATGATGGGCAAATAATTTAATGATGATTTTCCCAAAGCCCTGCCGTGCGTGGGGCTTTTTTAATTAACTTTAGCAATACACTTATGAAACCAACAATCCACTTCTTGGGAAGATGGTTGGGCGTGTGGGGCTTGCCAGCTTTGCTCAGCCTGAGCGGGCTGGCATGTGCGGCGGGCAATTTGCCACTCGGCGCAACAGCCACCCCCACTGCCGATAGTGCCAAAACGATGGCCGCGGCAACCGGCGCGGCAGAGAGCGTAAAGGCTTTATCCACCCACAACGCCGCCCAGACCCTAACGGCACTGCCGTCACCCACCTCTACCCTTAGCCCCACACCTGCCAACACGGCTACACCCCTGCCAACTGCCACACTCGTCCCCACAGCGTTCCCCCAACCCANNACTTGATGTATCATCATGTCGGACCGGTCAAAGAAGGCGCCAACCAACTGGAATATGGCTTAACCGTGCAAACTGAGCTTTTCCGCGAACAATTGCAATTTCTAAAAAATCGTGGCTACACCTCCATCAGTTTGTACCAAGCCCAATCAGCCCTGATGACCGGCGCACCGCTTCCCGAAAAGCCAATTGTCCTCACCTTTGACGATGGTTATCTCGACAATTACGAATATGCCTTCCCGCTAATGAGCGAATTTGGCTACACCGGCACGCTCTTCATCCCGACTGAGTTTATTGACAACAAACTGGAAGGACGCATGTCTTGGGAGCAAATTGTCGAAATGCACTCGGCGGGCTGGTCGGTGGAGCCACACAGCAAAACCCACCCCAGCTTGATAGACAAACCGCGTGACTTTTTGGTGTATGAACTGCTAGGTTCCCTGCAAACCATCCAATATTACATCGGCTACCAACCGCGCTTCTTCTGCTACCCGGCTGGCGATTATGACGACAACGTGGTGGCAGTGCTGAAAGAACTCGGCTATTGGGGGGCTGTCACCACCGAGTTTGCCCGCGATATGCGTGGCGACTCCCCCTACCTGCAAGGGCGGGTGCGCGTGGATGGTGGCATGTTAATGAGCGATTTCGCCAATCGCCTGCTCGAAACCCCGCCCTGATAGCTTTTGCAAGTGCCAAAGGTGGATAATTATATTCGACATCGGTTAGAGTTGCGCCTTCGACTTAAGAAAAAGCGCAATTTACCTCCGTGCCCAATATACCATTCATCATTGCTCCACCCCAAAAAAATTTAGCCATGACACGCATTTCCGGTTTTTATAATCTTCCCCAACCTGAACGCGCCCGCAAAGTCGCCGAGCTGACCCAACTCGACCCCGCAAGCCTCGCCGCACTGGATGGCTCCGCCGGGCTGACTGCCGAACAGGCTGACCACATGATTGAAAATGTCATTGGCACACACAACCTGCCATTGGGTGTGGCGGTCAACTTCCTGGTGAATGGGCGGGAAGTGCTGGTTCCAATGGCAATCGAAGAACCTTCGGTGGTGGCGGGTGCATCCTTCATGGCAAAGCTTGCCCGTGCGGGTGGGGGCTTCCACACCAGCAGTAGCGAACCGCAAATGATTGGGCAAATGCAAATTGTCGATTTGGTGGATGTGTACAGTGCCCGGCTGGCTTTGCTGGAGCAAAAAAGCCGCATTCTGGAAATTGCCAATGGCATAGACCCCATTATTGTCAAACTGGGTGGTGGTGCGCGGGATTTTGAAGTGCGCATAATAGAAGATTCGCCCATCGGCAAATTTTTGGTACTGCATCTGATCTACGACACCCGCGATGCAATGGGCGCAAATGCGATTAACACCGCCACCGAGAAACTTTCCCCACTCGTCGAAGAAATCACCGGCGGGCGCGTGCATTTGCGCATTCTAAGCAATTTGGCAGACCGCCGCACAGCCCGCGCTCGTGCCACCTTCCTAACCAGCGAGTTGGCGTTTGAAGGCTACACCGGCGAGCAAGTGCGTGACGGCATTATCGCCGCGTGGGCTTTTGCCGCCGCCGACCCATACCGCGCCGCCACCCACAACAAGGGCATTATGAACGGGGTAGATGCTGTGGTGCTTGCCACTGGCAACGATTGGCGTGCCATCGAAGCCGGGGCGCACGCCTATGCCGCACGTTCAGGGCGCTACACCAGCCTTTCCACTTGGCGCAAAGATGCGCAAGGCAATCTGGTGGGGACGCTCGAAATGCCAATGGCAGTCGGCACTGTGGGCGGGGCAACTCGCGTTCACCCAACCGCCCGCGCCGCACTGAAGTTAATGCAGGTGCAATCGGCACGCGAACTGGCAGAAATTATCACCGCCGTTGGCTTGGCGCAAAACGTTGCCGCCCTGCGTGCGCTCGCCACCGAAGGCATTCAGCGCGGACACATGAGCTTGCACGCTCGCCAAGTGGCAGTGGCGGCTGGTGCCGTGGGCAATGAGATCGAAGCAGTCGCCCGGCAGTTGGTGTCGGACAAAACGGTGCGCATTGACCACGCCGAGCAAGTGCTGGCGCGAATGAGGGGCTAGGCGAGTTAGGGGGGTAGGGCTTAGGGAGGAGGATATACCCGGCACGGGTAGAAATTGCGCTTTTTCGTAACAAGGACTATCCCTTAAGAGAGTCTGATTTTTGGGTAATTTCGACCGCACTGACAAATCCTGCCCATTGTACGAAAGGATTTCTCACTCGCTTCGCNNTCTGTGACCGTGCTGAGTATCGTGGGTAGTGGCTCAAAAGCACGTGAAAATGAGCCTACAATATGGCACTTATCATTTGTGTTTCGCCCATTACCGTATAGTTGTGATGATTCAATCTTTTGTGAAAATTAATTTCACTTAATTTCTTTAATTAATTTCCTTAATTTTTCTATGTCTATCCTGCTTCCCTCCCGCCCTGTTGGTATCGTTGGTTATGGTGCCTATGTGCCCCGCTATCGCCTGCCCGCCAAAGAAGTGGCGCGTGTGTGGACCGAAGGTACGGCTGGTTTGCCCATCAAGGAAAAAGCCGTGCCCGGTTTGGATGAAGATGTGATTACCATGTCCATCGAAGCCGCCCGCAATGCCCTGCAACGCGCACAAATCACCGCCGAAACCATCCGTGCGGTGTGGGTTGGCTCGGAATCGCACCCGTATGCCGTCAAACCCACCAGCACATTGGTTGCCGAAGCCATTGGCGCAGTGCCGCACACCCAAGCCGCCGACTGGCAATTTGCCTGCAAAGCCGGCACCGAAGCCTTGCAAGCCGCGATTGGCTTTGTGGGTTCCGGCATGGCACAACACGCTCTGGCAATCGGCATGGATACCGCCCAGGGTCGCCCCGGAGACGCATTGGAGTACACCGCGGGGGCGGGGGGGGC
>DKKK01000043.1 GCA_002455215.1 Anaerolineales bacterium UBA6668
TTGTGATTTCTGTCCGCTTTTTATTCTACCGAATACAAAAAATAATGGTTCTGGTGTCATTCCAACAATTTTAAGCGAGAGATACCCTAAATGAATACCATACATTAAACACAAATGCCTTTTTCATGCGGTTGCCCTGGCAAATTGGGTAAAGAAGCTCCTCTATTTGCTATTTTTATTATATAATTCAAACGAGTATTGATTAAGCTTATCCCCATTAAGATACGAATTTTTGGTTTTCCATCGCCGAATGCGTCCTTACTTGCCATACAGTCGTTTGAGTCGCCTTGCGAAATGGGCGTTTGCATTATTCTTTGTTTTTGCGGGCGGTATTTCTGAGTGGCGAAATCCGGCAACCCCGCCCAAAGCACAGGCACAAAGCGAATCACCCCAGTTTCTCGCCAATGTCCCACTTTCATTGCCCATTTTGCCCAGCCCTAGCCTGCTTTCACATTCCAGCGCCTATCCCCACTTAGATGCGACATTGAATCAATTGCTGGTTACGGCGCAACCCAGTCACTATGCCGCACAAATAGAACGGCTATCGGTAACGATTGTCACTGATAGCCAATCAAGCGCCACCCAAATCTCACAACGATTATCGGCTTTTGAAGCGACACTGCTCAGTCAATATGAACGCTGGCTCACCGTAGAATTGCCTTTGCAAAATGTGGGCGTATTGTCAGGTATGGCGGGTATTCAACAGGTACAAGCCAACCAGCCTATCCTGCCGTTTAGCCCGGTCACAAGCACACCCCACCAACCTAGCCATAGGTTTTTATCTAGTGGCAATGTCATTTCGCAAGGTGTAGCCGCGAGCAATGCCAATGTTTGGCACACTGAGGGCGCACGCGGGGCTGGCGTAAAAATCGCTGTGATTGATTATTTTCAAAATTATTTGTTAGCCCAATCAGTTGGCGAATTACCTGCCGATTTGTCCTTTTACCCAGATGCCAATAGCCTTAATCTCGGAAGCGCACATGGCACTGCCGTGGCGGAAATCCTGTACGACATGGCGCCGGATGCCCAACTGACCCTTTCGCGCCCACCTAGCTCCTGTGCCGACCTTGCCAGCCTGATTTTGCAACTTGCAAGTGCTGGGCATCAAATCATTTCATCTTCGGTGGGTCCGTTGCATTGTGGCGCGGGGGATGGTAACCCGACAGATGACCCGGTGGCGGGTGCAGTGAGTCAAGCCAGAACTCAATATGGCGCATTCTTTATACAGGCGGCGGGTAATCAAGCCAATCGGCATTGGAATGGCAGTGACGCTGGCACGCACCCGAATTTTGTTTCATTTCAACCCAATGTTCAGGTTAACCAAATTGGCTACCTGCGCGATAACGCCCGTTTTGATTTCGCCTTGCGCTGGAACGATTGGTCAACCAGCGACCAAGACTTAGCGCTGTGGGTGGTGCGCTGGGATGGCGTCAATTGGGTTGTACAAGCGACCTTTGATGCAGTGCAAAACGGCTCACAACCACCTAATGAAAGTGGCGCATATACAGTACCGTCTGGCATGGCAGGGAATTTTGGCATTGCACTCTTCAAGAACCATGTAAACCGCAGTTTGATATTGGATTTGCACAATTACTATGCAGATTTTCAGGTAGCGCAAACGGCGTATAGCTTGGCAGGTGCGGCAACCAATCGTGATGTGTTGAGCGTTGCCGCTGTAAATACTCAAGCTATCACTTACCCAATAGAAAGTTTTAGCTCACAAGGTAGAACACTGGGCAGTGGTGGCACATTGCCCGGTGGGTTGCCACAGCCCTTTGTGAGCGGGTACTCTAAAGTGGACACATGGATCATGGGAAGCCAGTTCTTCAGTGGCACATCAGCCGCCGCCCCGCACCTTGCCGGAGCCGCCGCGCTGGTCTGGAGTCGCTTTCAATGTGTCAACCCAACCGTTGTCCATAGCGCAGTACAAAACTATCTGCAAACCCATGCCATTGACCAAGGCGCGGGCGGGTATGACAGTGTTTACGGTTATGGGCGATTGTATCTGGCTGGCGTATTACCCATCAGCAATCAATGTACCCACCAAGTGTATTTGCCGCTCCTGATTCGCTAGTCAGCGCACAGCCAACTATTCTCTTTACAGCAATGTTATAAGCGTCCCGCGCCACCGTGCAAAGATGACGATGGCGGCAGGCATTTAGCCAATAAAGATGCTGTCTTGACGGGCTAGATTCGACACACGTGCCGAAATATCACCCGCTGTTGAATACAAAATATTGAACTTGCACAAAAAGACAAATTCTTGGAAATCATGCCTTCTATTGGTATAATTCCCTCCATTAATTGAACATAAGTTTTGGGTGTTTACGAAAGCTATATTCAGCACGAATGAAAACTGCGTTTTTTCCTTGAAGGAGAAAAGCGCAGATCTGACTTGTGTCAAATATGAGTTTTTATTGACATTTTTCGGATAAATTTCGTAATAAATCACCCAATGCGCTTTTAAACAACTCAAAAAATCAAAAAATCGCGTGTCTTTTGCTGGGGTTTGTTGTTAATCTTACAAAAGCCTGCTCTCAAGTTTTCCCTAAAAAGCTAATGATTTACACAAATCGCAAAACAAAAATTGTTTGTACGATAGGTCCTTCTTCAGAAAGCCCAGAAATGTTGGCAGAATTGATGCGAGCGGGTATGAATGTAGCCCGCTTAAATTTTTCGCACGGTACTCACCAAGACCATGCCCAGCGCATTCAAACCATCCGGCGGGTTGCCCAAGAGCTAGATGCTCCCATCGCCATCCTGCAAGATTTGCAAGGTCCCAAAATTCGGGTAGGGCTTTTGCCCAATGGTCCGGTAGAACTGATAGAAGGTAATACCTTTGCAATCACCACCGAAGATGTTGACGGAAGCAACGACCGCGTTTCCACCGACCACAAGGGCATTGTGAACGATGTGCAAGTGGGAAAACATATTTTGCTCGATGATGGTAACCTGAAATTAGTGGTCACCGATGTGACACAAACCGATGTGATTACCAAAGTATTGGTTGGGGGTGTGCTCAAACAGCGCAAAGGCATTAACCTGCCGGGCGTGACGGTGAGTATTCCCGCACTCACCGAAAAAGACAAGCGCGACTTGGTATTCGGTTTGGAAAATGGGGTGGATTACGTAGCTGTGAGCTTTGTGCAACGCCCGGAAGATATCGCACTTGTGCGCGAAGTGATGCGCTCTGCGAATCCCGCCAAAGAAAAAACCCCCGTCATTGCCAAGCTAGAAAAACCAAACGCCATTGAAAATTTAGAAGCTATCTTGGAAGTGGTGGAGGGGGTAATGCTGGCTCGTGGCGACTTGGGGGTTGAGCTGAGCCCCGAAAAAGTGCCCTCCGCCCAAAAGCACATCATCCAACGCGCCAATGAAACCGGCAAAATCGTTATCACTGCCACGCAAATGTTGGAAAGCATGAAGGATAATCCAATGCCCACCCGCGCAGAAGCTTCCGATGTGGCAAATGCTATTTTTGATGGCACCGATGCCGTCATGCTCTCGGCTGAAACAGCCAGTGGCAGTTACCCAATCGAAACTGTGAAGATGATGGCGGCAATTGCCGAAGAAGCCGAGCGCCATACCCAAGCATGGAGCCATCAAGCCGACCCCAACGACAAAAACCTGCGCCCCACCATACTTTCACTTTCCCGCGCCGCCCGCGAGATGGCAAGCTCCCTGCACGTAAAAGCCATTGCAATCTTCTCACGTTCTGGCAACTCCGCCCGCATCATTGCCAAGCATCGCCCAGATGTACCCGTCATTACCATGACCCCTTACGAAGAAACTTACCGCCGCATGGCTTTGGTGTGGGGTGTCAAGCCATTCAAAGTTGCGCGTGCCTTCTCGATTGAAGAAATGACCTGGAGCCTAGAACGCGTGATGGCCAATGTCCCCAACACATCCAAAGGCGACCAAGTGGTGGTGATGGGTGGCTTGCCCGTCAGCCGCATGGGCTCTGCCAATTTCATCCTCCTACACCGCATTGGTGAAAACCAAAGTGTCGATTCCATCCATGTAGATTAGAACTTCTTTGCTGTATTCGGCACGTATGAACATTGCGCTTTTTCAACCCCTAAAAAAGGCAAGATTCGTTCTTCGACACGCGTGCCGAAGATAAACTGTGCCCCATATCACGCCACTCGTCTCTGTTCTGCTACCCGTTTACAACGCCGCGCCCTGGTTAGCCGATTGCCTGGATAGCTTGCTGGCACAAACCTTACCTGATTTTGAAATCGTTGCGGTAGATGACGGTTCTACCGAT
This sequence comes from Anaerolineales bacterium UBA6668, assembly GCA_002455215.1. Lineage (GTDB taxonomy): Bacteria > Chloroflexota > Anaerolineae > Anaerolineales > UBA6668 > UBA6668. The sequence continues at coordinate 4,268 of DKKK01000043.1, forward strand.
GAAAGTTTGCCCATTTTGCAAGGCTATGCCACGCGAGATGGGCGAATTCGCTTAATGCCATCTGCCCATGTGGGGGTGGTGCAGGCGGCACAGCTCGGCTTATTGGCTTGCACTGGCGAATTTTTGGCACGCATGGATGCCGATGACATTGCCCTGCCCGCACGTTTGCAAATGCAGGTGGCACTTCTACGGCAAGAACCCCACATTCAAGTAGCCAGTTGCCTAGTCCAACATTTGCCCATCCCCAACAGCCCACCTAGCATTGGGTTTGCTCGTTACATTGACTGGCTAAATTCCCTGCTAACACCTGAAGCGATTGCGAAAGCGATTTTCCGCGAAAGTCCCCTGCCCAATCCCAGCACAATGGTCTATCGAAGCGAGTTGTTCGCACTCGGTGGTTATGTGGAAAGCGGTTTGCCGGAAGATTATGAGTTGTGGCTCCGTTACCATCATCACGGCGCAAAAATGGCAAAAGTGCCCCAAACCTTATTGCTGTGGCGCGACCCACCCACCCGTCTCACGCGCACCGATTCGCGCTATTCAGTGGAAAACTTTTTGCGCTGTAAGGCGGACTATCTGTGGAAAGATGTGCTGGCAAATGCCAGTGGCTACTGGATTTGGGGGGCAGGACAAATGGGGCGGCGCATTGCCAAACAATTGCAACAACGCGCACCTAGCCCAACACCCGCCCCACTACTCGGTTTTTTTGATACCAACCCACACAAATTTGGCAAGCTCCAACGCGGCGTTCCCATCCTACCCACCGAAGAAGTGCCCACCTGCTGGCAGATCCATGCCAACAGCGTGTTATTGGTTGCCGTTGCATCTGACTCGGCAAGGGCAATCATTGTGCGCCGTTTGGAGCACTGGGGATTTGTGGAAGCCCGCGACTTTTGGGTGACCGCCTAACAACCTACTATAAAAAATAACCGAACGGTCGTTTTCACCACCGCTCGGTTACATCCATTTTATTTCGTGGAAAGATAATGTTCGGCATAGGCAACTTTTACGCCTGCCGCACAGCATTTACTTTTCGCGAGTGTTTATTTTGAATGGCAAATACACCGGGCAGAAGTTCAAAAAAGCGGTCACAAACATTAATGCGGCGGCAATGAACAACACAATTGCCAACCATCCCGCCATTGGCACAAAGAAGGCGACCAATGCCAAAACTACCCCCAATACAATGCGGACAATTTTATCGACGGAACCGACATTAGGGCTAAATTTCATGATAAATAAACCTCCAAAGAAAGAAAAATCGGACAGTACAATTATTTAGCCAAGCTAAATAACATATTCAACACGGGTAGCGTTGCGCTTGTATGCTTAAGGAAAAAAGCGCAAGTTGCTACTGTGTTAAGCATAGCTTTAGTATAGACTTTTTCCGATTTTCCGCAAGAAAACCGCCCGATTAAGCAAGAAAAGCATGGTTCTCCATGCTTTTCTTGCTTTACTGATTGGAAGTTAGCAATTACGGCTTGATATACGTGCCGCTTGTGCCCACCTGTCCACCCGTCCAACCAAGCACATACACGCGCAAGTTACCCTTGCCGCTGGCATTGGCAGTGAGACAGCCACCCGAAATAGTTTGGCTGTTGCCAGTCACCAAGTCCACATACGTGCCGTTGGGGATATTGCAGAAGGTGGCTGAGCCAGAAATGGCGACCAGAGCAAAGCTATCGGTGCCACCGTTGGTGTAGCGGCGCTTGAAAGCCAGTGTTGTGCCGGAAATATCGGCAGTGGAGTATTGCCCCATTTGCAAGGCTGGTACCGCACGGCGGATTTGGTTCAAGCGGCGGATATGNNAATGATATGCTGTGCTAAGGGGTGATTGAGCGTAACTGCCATGTTGCCAGTCGCGCTGGTGTATTGCCCAAAGTCCGTAGTCGTGATGCTACCGGTGATGTTGTTGCCAAAGTAGGCGCGTCCGGTATTTTCTAGCGGGGCGTTGGGACCCACGTCAATAACAGCACCCTTCTTGAACTCAATCTCAGAACCGTAGAAAAGGGTGGGAATTCCACGGAAAGTGAAGATGAGCGACAAGTTTTCTGCCCACACATCTTGCGCCAAGGCAAAACGTTGATTTTCGGGGGCAGTATCCGGTGCGTAGTCGTGCGAGTCAATGTAGGTCACATTCCAAGTGGCATCGGCATAATATTGGTCACCGCCCAAAGCCACCCCAAACGCGTCATTGGCATTGGCAAAGTTCCAGTGCATGGGGAAGTCAATCACATCCAGACCACCCCGCAAGCTGGTGTTAACCGTGCGATAGCTATTGCCATTCAGCAAGTGATTCTGGCTAGTGGCGGTGTAGGACAAGTCATCATTATCTTGCCAATGCGTGGCAACCAACGCTTCATTGACCGTGCGGTCACTGCTTGACCAGTTGTAGGTCTTGGCTGGGTTCCAACCGGCTTCCGACCAAGTGTAGAACGGAGAAGAAATGGCAGGAATGCCGTTATTCCAAACTTGGCGGTAGCGGGTCGCCACTTCACCAAACATGAAGAAGTTCTCACCGCCACGCGTCTTGAAGGCTGGGTTGAAGACCTTGTTGAAGGTTAGGCGCGAGATGTGTTTGACTGTATCCACGCGGAAGGCATCCACCCCCATGTCAATGTACTGATTGTAAGCATTGACAATGTAATTGTAGGTGAGCGGATTTTCGGTGTTCAAGTCCACACAGTCACCCGCAATTTGCCCGGTTTGCACTGTGTAGCTTTCCCAGCTTAGGCTCTTTTCGTGGTGATAGATGAACTGCGTATCGTTGAAATCTTCTTTCATCGCGCTAATGCGAGCGGCATACTGTTGGGCTGGGGTCAGCGAAGCATAGTTAGCTGGCAGACGCCCGGTCGGTGCAATATTCAGCAAGTTTTCAGCAGTATCTGGCGTATTCGGGTCACTGTCCTTATCAAACATTGGGTACAAGTTCACTTCACCAAAATTACTGGAGTGATTGAACACCACATCTTGCACAATTTTCATGCCCTTGGCATGGACGGCATTGATTAAGTCTTGGTAACTGGCGCCCGGCGACACTTGGCGCGAATCCACTTCGCTAAAGTTCGAAGCATGGTAACCATGATAATCATAACCAGACAGATTTTCCACCACTGGCGTAATCCAAATTGCCGAGAAGCCAAGTGCCTTGATGTAGTCTAGCTTTTCAATCAGCCCCTTGAAATCGCCACGCCAACATGGGTCATTATTGGTCACATTGCCGGCTTTGGCATCATCCCAGCAGTAGGTATTGTTTTCCACATAACCGTCATAGAAGCGCGAAGTGATGACAAAGTAGATGGTTTCTTTGCGGAAGTCGGTGCGCGGGGTGGGTTCAATCACATTCACCATCAACGTATCACTTGCTGTGAGTCCTTCGGTGTCGGTGACAGTCAGGGTGATAGTTTTGGCTCCCGTGCTAGTGAAGGTTACGCTGGGGCTAACACCCGTAGCACTTCCACCTGCCCACGTCCAAGCGTACGAAGCGATACCGCAGTCTTGGTCATAAGAGTTCGAACCGTTGAGTGTAATAGACAAATCTTTCACTGCGCTCAAATCGGGTCCGGCATTGGCAATCGGGGGTAAATTCGGGTTGCTGATGGTAATGCTAACCGTGTTGGAGTCGGTCGTGTTGCCAGATAAGTCCACTGCTACCGCTTTCAGGTTGGCAGTGGCATCGCAGGCAGTGTTGGTGTTCCAATCAAAATTGTAAGGTGCAACCGCACTTTCACCAATCTTGGTGGCACCAAAGTAATACATCACCTTTTGAATGCCCACATTGTCGCTAGTGCTAACCGTAATCGGCACAGTACCCGAAACGCTGCCCCCCGCTGGGCTGAGCAGTGTGATAGAAGGCGGCACTGTGTCTTCAGGGTTATAGTTGGTCCAAGTGCCATTCTTATACCACCATTCGCCAGTGGTACGGCTTAAGTTGCCGGTTTGTCCACCACCACCATTGAAGATAAGATTAATGCTATTGTGATTCGGGAAGGAATATGTGTACCAATCGCTGGTGCCTTCCTGTGTCATCGCCGTGCCGGGCCAATCCCCCGCCAATTTTGTGGCTGGGTTGGTGGTATCTAGCCACGCATAAATCTTGGGGCTGGTGAAGCCAACTTTATAGTGCAAAATAATACCGACACCCATTGTAGGCGTGACCGTTGGCGTATGGGTCGGGGTAGCGGAAGGACCGGTGGTCGGGGTATGGGTAGCTGTCGGCGTGTTGCTCGGCGTGGCAGAAGGTCCGCTTGTAGCCGAAGCTGTCGGGGTATTGGTTGGCAAAACCACGCACGGAGTCGCGGTGGGTGGCACAGCCGTGGGGGTTGTTTCAGGGTTGGTAGAATACCATTGATTGTTGAAGTACCACCATTCACCCGTTGTGCGCGACAAGTCGCTTGTCTGATTTCCCGTACCACCACTGCCGTTGTTAAAAATCAGGTTGATGCTGGTCTGTCCAGAAATCNNAGCTTCAGTCGTCATAGCAGTACCCGCCCACGGTCCCAACAACTCAGTTACTGGGCTGGTCGGTAGCCATGCGTAAATCTTGGGATTATTAAAGCTACCCTTATAGTGAACCTTAATCCCACTGCTAAACGGTGTAACCGTAGCAATGGGGGTTGCTGTGTTACAAGGAATACTGGTATTGGTAGCAGTCGCCGTAGGCGTGTTGGTTGCTGTAGGTGGCACGCTGGTATTGGTATAGGTGGGTGTTGGCGTATTAGTAGGAACACTGCCCCCACCACCGCCCAAAATAATGGGTAGATAAACCTTATGAATGCCGGGTACAACAGTAGCAGTTGCGGTGGGTGTAGGTGTGGCTGTTGGCGTGTTGGTTGCGGTGGGTCCACCAGCTACATTGAAGGAGATTTGGCTAGAGCCAGTAACACCACCACCGTAACTTGCCACTGCTTGCAAGGTGTGCGAACCACTTGCCAAGCCGGAGGTTGAAACATCCTGGCTAAAGTATTGGCACAAGGGAGTGGGCGTGGCAGTTGGCTCTGCAGTCGCTTGCCCCGCCGTGCAATTGCCAATACAAGCAAAGTTGGAAGTAAAGCGATCCGGTGGGGCAATATCTTCCCACTCCAAGGGCGAGTTCGAAGCCGTGACGCCCTTGCGGTCATTGGTCGCGCCTTTATCATCCGGGATTGAGTCAATCGCCGAAAAGCCGTTATATGCCATCACGTAAATCGCAGTATTGTTCAAATCTGGGCTACCGATGCTGGAAAGTGGAATGCGGAACTCCCAGAGCGATTGACGAGCGGCATTGAAACTTACACCACCGGGAGAACCCGTGCGGTAGTTCGTGGTATCTGTAGTTGAAAAAGTGCCACCTTCGCGGTTGTGCCCAATCACGGCACCACCCACATCNNAGATGCACCCGTTTTCGCTTTGCCTGCCGCGCCTGCCGGAATGGCGGCAGTGGTCCATGCTGTGCCGTTCCAACTCGAAACCTTGAACGAGTTGCCAGTCCACATATCCGTGCGGTAGAACAATTCATAATCTGGGGCGTTGGTACCGATAAAGTACAACGGCTTGGCAAACATATTGCCACTGCCATTGGGATAGCCGCTATAGCCACCGCTCTTGGTATCAAACGCCACAAACATATCGGCAGACCAAGTGGTGGGCCAATCGCCGCTGTTGGCATTGGCAGGATCCCAGTGGTTCACCAAGTCAGAGCCTTGGATGCCAATGTAGAGATAAGTGCTATCCCAAGCGGCATACATGGCAGTGTAATCGATTTGTCGTTCGTGATGTACCCCGTTTTCCGCTTGTGCGCCATCATAGGCGGGGTCGGTAGCAATCAAGTGCGATTGCGTCCAGCCACTTGCCAAGCCATCGCTCACATCAATGGTGCCGGATGCGCCACCGGTTAGTACACTTTCGACTGAGAGCAAAGAATTGCCGGTGAGTGCGCCACCCGTGGGAGCAGTACCACTACACAGATTGTCTGTGCCCACCAAAACGCCATCCACATAGTAGCTAACCGAGCTTGCGCCGGGCGCTTGCACATTGGAAGTGAAGGTGCCACTTTGGGTTGAGCCGTTTGCTGGGGCTAGGATAACCGGAGTCGGTACAGGGGTGCTGGTGGGAGTGGGAGTAAAGGTGCTAGTGGGTCCTGCACCGCCGACCTTTTGCCCAATGTGAATGGCAACGGCATCCACGCCATTGACAGAAATGGTGGCATTGCCGCTTCCATCTACCAGCACGGTAGGCCCGGTACAAGCCGTGCCGCCAGCGTTCAACTCACCGTGAATGACATCACAGTAAGTGCCACTGCTCATGCCAGTTGCAAAGGTGCTACTCCATGTGCTACTGTTGCGATTAATCACCACAAAGCCCTTGCCATTGCGCCCAAACGCAATGCGGTCATTCCCACTGCTTGTTTGGTTGGTCATTGGTTCGCCGTCTGTGTAGTTGCGGAAACCGACCATATTGGACATGGCACGCCAACGGTGCTCACAAACCCACTCGCTGGTGGTCTGGTTGTAAAAACTGCCGGTTGCGCTAGTCGTACCCGTGCCAGTCCCGCCAATTGCTCGCGGGTGGTCACAACCGACCATGGTATTGCCGTTCCACACACTGGAAGTGTCGGAACCACTGTTGGTGGGCGGGCCTTTGGAGTCATCGGCATTACCCGGTCCACTATAGCTAAAATAGTAGCTGGACATGACTTGGGTAAAACCATAAGGTTGGGCAAGGGTGAAAATATTGCCCAATTGATACAAATCCGCACTGGGATCCATATACTTCAACACACTACCACCGCCACCGCCGTGACCGCGTTGGTTGTCGTGGTTATCGGTGAAAACGACAGCCTTATTGGATGGTAACCAGCCGCCAGTATAACTGCCAATTAATGGGCTGATGAAAGAGTTGCGGAAGTAACTACCAATCGTATTGCCAAAGCCAAACTCGGTGACCGAGCCGGTATCGGTGTACTCACTTCCACTGCGTCCTTCGCCCTGAATAAATTCGCCAAAAATGTACAGGTTTGGCGTGCCAAAATTGGTGACGCCGCTCATAATACTATGAAACTCACCGTCATTCATGTGCTTAATCGCATCCACGCGGAAGCCCTTGACCCCCAAACTCACCAAGCGGTTTAGGTAGGAGCGGATTTCGGTTTGCACATAGCTGGAACTGGTATCTAGGTCGTCCAAACTAGCGCCAGAAGTGCCCAATTCGCAGTTTGTTACTTGGAATAAATCGCTATAGTTTGAAATAGCACTCTGGCATCGCACCGAAGTGTTACTCGTGTACCAGTGGAAATCGGTAGTGTTGTAACGCCCATAACCAGCGGGGTTGGCAGAGTAGTTGGAAACGCCGCTACCACCCGTATGCGGGAAGGTGAAGGACGTGTAGGTGTTATAGGTGGCGTTATTGCTTTCCGTCACGCCAGACATGTGGTTAATCACAGCATCCACGTAGATATCCACACCGACTGCCGCACAGCGGTTCACCATATCCACAAACTCCGCTTCGGTACCACTACGGCTTACTAATTCATAGCTAGCAGGTTGGTAGCGTTGCCACCACGGGTGGTTATTACTGCTACCATTTTGCACTTTGCGATGGTTGTTTGGAGGCGAAACCTGCACCGCTTTATAGCCTTTGGGACCCAGCCACATTTCGCATTCCTTGGCAATATCGGTCCACTTCCACTCAAACAAGTGCGTGTAAACGGTGCGAGCGGGCCAAGTGCCCGGCGATTGGGTCGGGGCAATGGTTGGCGAGTTGGTTGGGGTGAAGGTGGGACCACCCGGCGTGATGGTTGGGGTTGCCGTGCCACACGGGGTGGGCGTCAGTTCCGGATCTACAGAGTACCATATATTATCCTTATACCACCATTCGCCTGTGGTACGGGTTAGGTCGGCAGTTTGTCCGCCACCACCATTAAAAATCAAATTGACTGCGCTTTGCCCAGTGATGGTATAACCCCACCAGCTATTGGCTTCAGATGTCATCGCCGTACCGGGCCATTGCCCAAGCAATTCATTGACGGGCGGACCGCTTAACCACGAATACAATTTAGGATTGGTCAGACTGCCTTTGTAGTGGACTTTAATGCCCCCACTAAAGGGAGTGGGGGTGGGGCAACCCGCGGGCGTGTTAGTGGCAACACTGGTGTTGGTATTTGTGGGCGTATGGGTAGCAACCCCGGTGTTGGTGGGGGTGTTGGTTGCGCCACTCGGGTTGGTAGCTGTGCTGGTTGCGGTATTTGTGGGCGTGTTCGTAGCTGTATTTGTGGCTGTGTTCGTGGGCGTGTTGGTAGCTCCGGAATTGGTGGAAGTGTACTTGCCATTCTGTTCACCATTTACCCACAATTTACTCGCACCGCCATCATCGCTACAATAAGCTGTAAATTCGTAATTGCCAGCGGCAGGGCTGATGGTAACCATGTATTCGTCATTATTGCCAGTTGGTCCACCAGAATTATAAGTCATGGGCGTGTCGGTGGCTGTGCCCCAACTTCCGCCAAAGCTTGAAACCGGTGCCCAATACAAGTTACAAGTGATACCAGAGCCTTGCCCAGCACCTTCCGTTACACCCGATTTATACACCTGAACATACACGGTCAAGGATGTACCACTGGGTATGGGGCTGGTGTTTTTGTCGGGATAGAGCTCGCCCACCCAATTAACAGCCGCCAGCGGTGCTTGCACATTGCTGGCACGAGCGACTTGTGGCACCATCAACACGGTTGCCAACAAAGCAAGAAATAAATAAGCGAAGATTTTGGTTTTATTAAACATCAGAAACACCTTTGTTTTTACCGCTAACAAACACGATTTGCGCTTGCGAGTGAAATACGCACATAATTAACATCTAAAACAATTACAGTACAATTGTATCATGCCATTTTGGATTTATCAAGTACTAAACCCGTCTAAATTTGGTATGTTTGCTAAATTTAAGCTAAATTCCGGCAAGGGTTATGTATTACGTCATACAAAGTGCAACGTTTTTCACAACATTATTTCCCATATCGAAAATCCACGCTATTGTTAGTATTTCAGTATTACAAAGTTTCGTGCATTTTTTAATCTTTTTCTCATATTTTGAAAAAATCGTTTTGCCAAGCCCCTTTTTCTGAAACTGACTGCCATTTTTGAACACCCCTACACTGGGATGGGGCATTACAAGCCACGCAATTGGTGAAGCAGACCATTCTCTGCAAAATGGCTCTGCCGCAAGCGCAGTTGTATTTGACGCGGGTCGAGTGCAGAACTTTTTCCTTGCTGAAAAAGTTCAATTTGTGCCCGTGCCAGGTATAACAAAACCTTCATCAGAAACAAACTTGCAATTCTCATTAACAAATGGGGGCTTTTTCGGTCTTCACACCTTTTTATCAGAGACTGGTACAATTAATCTATGGCTCATTTTGTTATTTTTGGCAACCCGGTACGACATAGTGTCTCCCCCGCGATGCACTCTGCCGCTTTCGCGCACCTGCACCTACCCCACGAGTACACCCCGCTTGCTTTGTCAAATGACTTGCTTCCACAAGCCGTTTCCTTGCTGCGCGCCGGCAAATGGCAAGGGGCAAATGTCACCATCCCGCATAAACAAGCGATTATCCCCTACCTAGACGAACTCACTCCCGCCGCCAAAGCCATGAGTGCCGTTAATACGCTCTTTTGGCAGGGCAACCGGCTGATGGGTGACAACACCGATGCGCCAGGCTTTTTGGCAGATTTAAAGGCGCATCACTTGTTAAAGCCCGCAAGTACGGCACTCATCTTCGGCATTGGCGGTTCTGCACGTGCGGTGGTGCATAGCTTACTTCAGCATGATTATCATATTCGCATCATGGCACGCTCGCTCGACAAGGCTCAAGCATTTTGCCAATCCTTCAACGGCTTTACAGAACGGATCCAAGTTTTCGAGTACACCCCTACACACCTATCCCAAGCGGCAGAAGGCTGTGGCTTGGTGGTAAATTGCACCCCGTTAGGCATGACTCCCGAAATAGACACCAGTGCGTGGTTTGATGAAGTACCTTTCCCCAGTACCCCGGATATGCTTCCTGCGGTGTATGATTTGGTCTATAACCCGCTCGAAACCCNNCGAAAACGGCTTGGTTGCTGTCAATGGGCTAGGAATGTTGGTGCAACAAGGCGCATTGGCATTTCAACGCTGGACGGGCATCTTGCCCCCAACTACCATAATGGAAACTGCCGCTTTGCAAAAACTACAAGGAAAATAAACGATGGAGATTCTTGGCGGTCCATTATTTGCTGTGGCTGGGGCAGGAGAATCTCACGGACCTGCTGTTACGAGCATTGTGTTTGGGTGCCCACCTGGTTTGTGGCTAGACCGAGCGCAAATTCAAGCCTATTTAGACCGGCGCCGCCCCGGCTCCAACCGTCATGGCACACCCCGCCACGAAGATGACACGGTCGTTTTTTTAAGCGGCATCTATCAACCTGACCACGCCGCCTTGCTGGCTGGACCCAGCATCACACTGGACACGAACCCACCCCAACATACCGAAACCTACGCCAGCGGCTACAGTACCGGTGAACCCATCGCCGCACTCGTGCTCAGCACTTCTAAAAAATCCGCGCATTACGAGCAATTTGCCGGCGAAAGTGGGGCAGTGCGTCCGGGTCATACCGATTTGGTCAAACATTATCAATCGCAAGGCTTTGTAGATTTTCGGGGTGGTGGGCGTTCTAGTTACCGCGCCACAATCTCGGATGTTGTGGGCGGATCGATTGCCCGGCTATTCTTGCAAGCCCAGTTTGGCACCTTCATTCTAAGCAGTATTTGTCAAGTGGGAGAACTCACTGCCCAACGCAGTTTGAGCGAGCATTTATTTGCCTTGCATCAGCAATTTGCACCCAACCCCATCCCGCTTGCCGCCCTCCAGGCATTGCAAACCCAACTCGCATCCGCTGAAATTTGGACACTGGACACAAACTTTGCCGACCAAGCCGGAGAGCTCATTAAGCAAATCCGCATCGCCGGTGATTCCATTGGAGCGGCGGTGGAAGTGGTTGCCGTAAATGTGCCCGCGTTGTTGGGTGAACCGCTCTACAATAGCCTGAAAGTACGGCTGATGGGCGTGCTCGGCGGGCTAAACGCGGCACAAGCCTGCGAGATGGGTGCGGGGTTGCAAGCTGTTTCGCGCTTGGGCAGTGAAAACAACGACCCCATTCGCAATACGGGTTACCAACAAAATGCCCACGGCGGCTTGTTGGGCGGCATCACCACCGGCAACCCGCTGACCGCCCGCGTGAGTTTTAAGCCCACTTCAACCATCAACTTGCCCCAACAAACGGTGCAAAAAGACTTACAAGAAATTGATTTTGCCCTAGCCAAAGGTCGCCATGACCCATGTGTAGGCGTGCGGGCTGGCGTAACACTGGAAAGCCGTATGGCGATTGAACTCATGAATGCCGTGTTACAGCACCAAGCGAGTCGCGTGCATACTGCCGACTTTAACCTGTGGCAAAACCAACCCTAATTTCATCCGCATTCAACAGAGCCTTGCCTTGCCGTAAGCTCTTTTACCCACTTTTCATTTACTACCCATCCATCCATGAACTGGCATAGTCTTTCCCCCTCCGAATCACTCGAACATTTAACTGTCAACTCGCAAACCGGGCTGTCATCTGCCGAAGTACAACAGCGATTGGAAAAATACGGGCGCAACGAGCTAACCGAAAAGCTCCCCACGCCTTTTTGGCGGCTGGTGTTGGACCAATTCAAAGATTTTGTTGTCATTTTGCTGATTGTTGCCAGTGTCATCTCCATCTTGTTGGGTGAATATATTGACGCAGGGGCAATTTTGGCAATTGTTTTGCTCAATGCCATCATCGGGGTGGTGCAAGAGTCACGGGCAGAGCAAGCCCTGTCGGCTTTGAAGAAAATGGCGGCTCCCGAAGCTTGGGTGATGCGCGATGGCGAGCGTGTGCATGTCAGTAGTCGGGAGCTGGTGCCCGGCGACATCGTTTTTTTGGAAGCGGGGAATTATGTCCCGGCAGATTTACGCCTGCTGGAAGGGGTGAATCTGAAAGTAGATGAAGCGGCACTCACTGGCGAATCGGAAGCGGTGCGTAAAAGTGCCGAAGATGTGTATGTGCAGGATGCTCCCATTGCCGACCGCCGCAACTTGGCTTATATGAGCACCATGATTACTGCCGGACGCGGGCAAGCGGTGGTCATTGGCACCGGTATGCAAACCCAAATTGGGCAAATTGCTGAACTTTTGCAAGAAGTGGAAGAAGGCGAAACCCCCCTGCAAAAACGCTTGGAAGAACTTGGGCGTACCTTGAGCTTGGCGGCACTGGGCGTGGTGGTAGTGGTGTTTCTTGTGGCACTGGTGAACCAAACCAACTTGGGGTTGATCGGTTCTGCTGGGCTGTTTGCCTANNATTGCCTACCTGAGCCAATCATCCCACCAAATCACCGAAGTCTTTCTCACTGCCGTTAGCCTTGCCATTGCGGCAGTCCCTGAAGGCTTGCCCGCCGTGGTGACCATCACCCTGGCATTGGGCATGCGCGAAATGGTGCGCCGCCACGCGCTCATCCGCAAATTGGCATCGGTGGAGACACTGGGTTCGGCGAGCGTCATCTGCTCTGACAAAACCGGCACGCTCACGCAAAATGCCATGACCGCCGTGCAATATTGGTTTGATGGTAAGGGCTATGATATTTCTGGCGATGGGCAAAAGGCTTTGGGGCATTTCATTCAACGGGATACGCAGGCAGTGGTGAACCCAGCAGAAGCGCACGCCTTGCAAGCGGGTTTGCTGGCGGGTTTGTTGGTGAACGATGCCGTGCTTCAAGGCACTGCCGAAGACCCCAAATTGGTGGGCGACCCCACCGAGACGGCTCTGGTGTTGGCGGCGGGTAAAGCCGACCTGTGGCGAGAACCTGCTGAGCTTGCCTTGCCGCGCATTGCCGAAAATTCCTTCGACAGCCACCGCAAGTTAATGTCCACCGTGCATCGCCTGGCGCACAATGGCACACCAGCAGTGCGCTTGTTGGCACAAGAATCGGGTTATGTGGCTTGTGTGAAAGGCGCACCGGATGTGGTGCTTGCCCATTGCACACACTACCTGGGGCATGATGGCGAAATTCACACGCTAGACGAAGAACGCGCCACCATCCGCCAAGCCAATGCCCACATGGCAAACAAAGCCCTACGAGTGCTGGCAATTGCCTTTCATCCCTTAGATCGCTTGCCCAGCGAGATTACCCCCGCCGAAATTGAGCGCGAATTGGTGTTTCTGGGTTTGGTGGGCATTATTGACCCGCCTCGTCCCGAAGTTTCCTCTGCCATTGCGCTGGCACGCCAAGCCGGTATTCGCACGGTGATGATTACCGGCGACTATCCAAACACTGCCAAAGCCATTGCCGAGCAAATTGGATTGGTGAATGAAGCGGCTGGTGTGGTGTCGGGTCAGCAAATTGAGCAAATGAGTGACGATGCTCTGCGTGAAACAGTTAAGCACACCCAAGTTTTTGCCCGAGTCTCGCCCCATCACAAGATGCGTTTGGTGTCTGCCTTCCAAGAAAACGGGCATGTGGCGGCAATGACTGGCGATGGTGTAAACGACGCCCCTGCCCTAAAACGTGCCGACATTGGGGTTGCAATGGGCATTACCGGAACGGATGTTGCCAAAGAAGCGGCGGAAATGGTGCTCACTGATGACAATTTTGCCAGCATTGTGAGTGCAGTGGAGCAAGGGCGCATTATCTATGCCAATATCCGCAAGTTTGTCTTTTTTCTGTTGTCTTCCAATGTTGCCGAAATTTTAATTATCTTTTTGGCGACTTTGGCAGGCTTGCCCAGCCCATTGGCGGCGATCCAATTGCTGTGGCTGAACCTAATTACCGATGGCGCACCGGCCTTGGCATTGGCGATGGAAAAAGGTGACCCCGATAGTATGCAACAACCCCCACGCGCCAAAGATGAACCGATTATCAATGGCACGATGCGTTTGGGCATTATTGTGCAAACCTTTGCTCAAACCCTTGCCACTTTGGGTGCTTACTTAGCGGGTTTGTTCTGGTTTACTGCCGGTGGACCCACCACTTGGGGTGAGCTATTCAGCATGGATTGGCAAGCTGTGGATGTTAGCACTGCCCAAACGATGGCATTTGTTGCACTCTCGCTCTGCGAACTCATTCGCGCCTATACTGTGCGCTCAGAACGCGCTTCGGTGTTTACACTGGGGGTTTTCTCCAATCGCTGGATGCAACCGGCAGTCGGTATGTCCTTGTTGCTGTTATTGCTCGTTGTGAATATTCCCTTCTTGCAACCGGTTTTCAGCACCACCTTTATCCCCACTCAAGGCTGGCTGGTGTTGTTGGGGTTGGTGTTCTTGCCTGCTATCACAGAAGAACTGACCAAGTGGGGATTGCGCCAGCAAAAGAGCGCATAAACTCACGGTATGCGTGTTGGCTTGCTCATTTACGGCTCACTGGAGACGCTTTCGGGCGGCTATTTGTATGACCGAATTGTAGTGGATTATCTGCAAAAACAAGGGCATTCAGTAACAGTCGTCAGTTTGCCCTGGCGCAATTACTGGCAACACCTGCGCGATAATTTTTCGGCTGAATTTTTGGCGCGTTTGCGCCAACTCACGGTTGATGTCTTGATTCAGGATGAGTTGAACCATCCTTCGGTTGTGTGGCTGAATCGCCAATTGCAAGGGCGTGTGCCTTACAAAGTGGTGAGTTTGGTGCATTTGGTGCGCTATTTTGAGCCACGCCCGCGGTGGGATGTGTGGCTTTCGCGGTATATTGAACAAGCTTACTTTCGGCAGGTGGATGGCTTCATCTTTAATAGCGAACACACCCGCCAACTGGTCACACCCACCTTGCGCCACTCGGTCCCCAGCATCGTTGCGCCGCCCGGCGGTGACCGAGTGGGCGGGCTGGATGTTGGGGCAGTGCAAGCGCGGGCTTGGCAGGGCAAGTGTTTGCGCATCCTGTTTTTAGGCAATGTCACCGCCCGCAAAGCACTCAGCACCCTACTCAAAGCCCTGCAACCATTGCCTGCCCAACAATTTGAGCTACGCATTGTCGGGCGGCTGGATATTGAGCCGCAATATGTGGCGCACTGTCGGCAATTGGCTCAAAGTCTCGCTCAGCGCGTGCATTGGCTGGGCGCACAATATGGAGCCGATTTGCAGGCGCATTTGGCTTGGGCGCATGGGATGGTTTTGCCCAGTTCTTATGAAGGCTATGGCATGGCATACGCCGAAGCCTTGCACTACGGGCAACCCTGCATTGCCAGCAAGAACGGAGCGGCAGGCGAAATAATCGTTCACGGCAGTTGCGGCTGGCTAATTGCCCCGCAGGATGCACCCGCGCTCGCCAGCCATTTGCTGGCATGGCAAAATGACCGCGCATTGCTGGCACACATGGCAACTGCCGCCCTCGCACGCGCACAGCAATTGCCCACCTGGCAAACCACCTGCCAGCACATTGAACAATTTTTACTCACGCTGGTTTGACATTCGATATACAATACTCATGGGGTGCTGTCCGTTGTCGCATGGTGCTCACCGCTCAAATCCCTATCTCAACCCAACCTAGCCATGTTGTTGAATTACTTTCGTTTGCAATTTTTCCACGTCAAACATCGTAGCCGGATGCTATTCTCTAATTTTGGCTTGCCCTTGCTCATCACAATTTGTTTGCTGTCTTTGGCATGGGGGTTGGCATGGTTTTCAGAAAAGATTCACTGGCACACTCGGCTTCCGCATTTACCGGCATGGCTTGCCAATAGCCCAACCGAGTTTAGCACCACTTTGTCGGTGATTGCCAGCATTATGGCATCGGTGGTGGCAATTTTGTACTCCACTTTGTTTGTGGTGCAAACGCTGGCATCGAGCCAGTTTTCGCCGCGCTTGTTGCGCGACTTCTCGCGCGATATTTGGTTGCAAATTTGCGCCGGATGTTGTTTGGGCACGTTGGCGTACTGCCTGTTTTTGCTGGGCTTGCTGGATACTCGCATCGCGCATATCAAAAACTACGCAATTCTCATTGGCATTTTGCTCTCCATTGGCACCATGTTTGTTTTGCTGTACACGATTGTACATGCTAGCCAGATGATTCAAATCAACAATATTGTGGCACGAATTGCGCGAGAAACACACCGCGCGATCCATGCACGCATGCCAGAATTTTTGCCAATGGGACACGCATCCGACTTAGTGCCTAACCCGCCAACGGCTCCCTTTCCACTGCAAACAGCCGTTTACCTCCGCAAGAGTGGCTATTTTGATGTGCTGGATTTGCCCGATTTGGTCAATATCTGCCAATCGCACAACATTGCCATTGAAGTGCATGTGGAAATTGGCGAATTTACCACGCCGTTGGTGCCATTTCTGACCATCCACAGCCACACCCCATCCCCGACACGCCTCCAGCGCCTGATCTTGCGCTCTGTTTATATTGAACCTGCCCCAACGATTGAGCTTGACCCCGAATATGGCTTTCGCTTATTGGCAGATATTGCCCTAAAAGCCATTTCTCCGGCAGTAAACGACCCCAGCACGGCGGTCAGTTGTTTAGATTATTTGGAAGCACTTTTGGTAATTGCCAGCCAACGCAAGGCAGAGCAAGCTTTTACGCTGTGTTCTGATGGGGCATGGCAGATTAAATATCCGCCGGTAACCTTTCAAAAACTGCTCTCGCGGGCTTGCCGCCAATTGCGGCATTATGGCTGTGGGGATTATGCCACCATTGTCCGCATGTTGCGCCTGCTGGCAGAAGTAGGCGAAGCCACCCATTGTCCGAGCATCCACCAAATGTTGCACCAAGAAGCGGATGCCTTGTATGGGCTAGTGCGCCGCGAGGCTTTTGCCGAGCACGATTTGGCAGAAATTGACCGCCGCTATGCAAAAGTGTTAAGAGCGGTGGGGGTTGTGGGGCAATGAAAAAGGTGAAAAGCTTGGGGCAGGCATTGCTGGGGCTGGCTGTGCTGTGGTTCAGTGTTGGCTGTGAACCATCCCCCACGCGCACGGTCAAAATTGGATTGGTTGCGCCTTTTGAAGGGTTGTATCGCAGTGTGGGGTATGACGTGGTGTTTGCGATGCGGCTGGCATTGCAGGAATATAACGCGCAACGCCCAGCCGGGAGCCCATTTGTGGAATTGGTTTCGCTGGATGACCAAGCAGACCCAACTTTAGCCCAAGAACAAGCCCGTTCCTTGGCGGCAGATGCGCAGGTGCAAGTGGTACTCGGGCATTGGCTCCCAGAAACGACCCAAGCGGCAATCCCCATTTACCAGCAAGCGCAACTGCTACTGGTTTCAACGGCTATCTTGCCAGACAGCACACCCCAAGCCTTTGTCCAACCTGCCCTACCCGATGCGCTCAGCCTAGCGGATTCTGCCCAACAGTATGCCACCGCACACGGACTAGCGGGGGTGGCTTTCTCCAATGCCGGGTGGTACGAACTCGCCGCCGCCATGCACGCCACGCCGCAAACCCACTGGTTTGCCAATGTGTTTGCCAGCTACCCAGATGCGCAAGCACTGTGGGCGAAGAATCCCCCTTATGTGTTACAAGCTCGCCTGACAGCGAACACTCCCCACTTTCCCAGCGATTTTGCCCAGCGTTACCAAGACTTAGCAGGTAACCCACCTTCAGCATTGGCGGGTTTTATCTATCAGTTGGTTTGGCAGATTGCCCCACAATTACGCCATGAACGGGCAAGCCAGTTGGAGATTTTGCCGGTAGAGTGGGCGTGGGTGGACGGGAAGTAGGTAGTGATGTCAGGATGCAAGTTTTTTTGCTGAAAAAGGGCGGAAAACTGAAGCGTGGCGTGTCTCAAATGAGATTTTTCTTTTTTAACAACATTTCAGGGTAAAATAAGAAAATTGCTGACAGAGTCGGCATTTTTGTCTGTTTATTAATGAAAAAGGCAAGTGACCTACATTTGACACGGATGGAAACGAACGCAAAAATGATCCCCATGCGAAAAATTATATTGGTCTGTTGTTTTCTACTTTTGCTTTGGCAACGCCCCTTGCAAGCACAAACGACCCAACCCCCGGTGTATGTGGTTCGCTCTGGGGATAATTTATATAACCTTGCCCTACTGTTTGGCACTACGGTTCCTGCCATCCAACAGGCGAACGGTTTCACCGATGAAAGCATTATCAATGTTGGGCAGGCAATTGTAATTCCGGGCTACCCCGACATTACCGGTGAATTGCGGCTGTACCCTATTCAGCCCGGCGACAGCTTAACCAATGTTGCCTACCGGCTCAATTTGCCGCTCCCCACCCTTACGCGCTTAAACCGCATGGTGAATCCGAATTTGCTGTATATTGGGCAAAATCTGATTTACCCCGCACCAGCAGACAGTAAAACCGATGAAAATGGCAACCCACAGTGGGTGAACACAAGTGGCACAGAAGTTGTCGTTTCGCCCACGGATTCGGCGGTGGGCTTGGCGGCACATTTTCAAATGAGCAAATGGCGGTTGGTGTTAAGCGGCAAACTTTCCAGCCCAGCGGATCTTTTTGGCGGAAAATCCCTGCTTTTGTCCACCAATCAACCCTATTCGCGCTTTCCATCCCCCATCAAGGATATTCATTTCACACCCGGACGCTTGTATCAAGGTGAGCCAATCGAAATTCGGATTGACCTAGACCAACCAGCCACTATCACCGGCAAATTGGTGGATTGGACGCTTAACTTTTTTCCTTATTATGGGGGAAACACACAAATTGCCTTGCAAGGTATTTATAACTTGCAAGAACCGGGGGTTTACCCCTTTGAATTGCAAGTAACTTTGCCCGATGGGCAAGTGCGGGATTTGCGTTGGCGGGCACGGATTGTGGATGGGCAACGCGGCACGCAGTCGATTGCCGTTCCCAATGAAGAATTTCAAAAATTGAGTGACACGCCCAACATCCAAGCCGAAGCCCAGCGGTTGTATTCGGTCACCAAAGTGTGGAACCCAGAACGCTATTTTGCCGGGAAGTTTCAATTTCCCGTTGAATTAGCTACCGACCGCATGACCGCTTATTTTGGCGCATCGCGGGTGTATAACGGTGTGTCGTTTAACTCCTATCACGCCGGTATTGATTTTGCCGGTGCGGCAGGTGCGCCGATTTTGGCTCCCGCGTCCGGCATTGTGCGCCTGGCAGAAGGCTTGTTCACCCGCGGCAATGCGGTGGTAATTGACCACGGTTGGGGCATTTACACCTGCTATTGGCATTTGTTACGCATTGAAGTGGAGCCAGGGCAACGGGTAGAAACCGGGCAACAAATTGGCTTGATTGGCAGTACCGGCTTATCTAACGGTAATCACCTACACTGGGAAGTTTGGGCGGGGGGATTTCCGGTGGATCCGCTTACTTGGGTAGAATTGGACTACCCGTAATGACCTTGATTTGCGGCACGCGTAAGGGTTGCGCTTTTCTCTTCAACTGGCGCGATTCAATATTCAGCACAATTTTGAAGTAGCGAATACACTTACTCGGAATCAGAATCTTCGGTAATGTTCAGCGCATCCGTCAAGTTGTCATCATCCGCAATGGTTTCTTCTTCTGCGGAGAATAATTGGTCTAAGATTTCTTGCGCTACAGCTAAGTGCTTTTCTGCCACATAAATTGGCACATCACTCATGGGTCCCACGGTAAAACCAAAACTGGAGGCAGTGCCCGAACTGATGACTTGGCATGGGATACCGTTCCCTTCCAGCACAGAACGCACTAACTCCGCTTGCGGGATGCCATTCACTACGATTAACTCTACCATTGGGTTTAACATTTACGACCTCCGTTTGGAAAACAATTCATTGGTATAATCTGATTATAGCTGAAAGCAATCAATTTTCTATGAATTCACCTAAAAAACCGATGGTTTGGCGTTTGGTCTTGGCATTTGTTGCTTTAGACCTATTTTTGTGCGGCTTTATTCCCTGGCTTGGCTGGCAATATGTGCAAAACAGTGAGAAAGTCCAAGCAATTACCGTGCAACTTAGTTCGGGTAGTGCCACTGTTACCCGCCCAGAGCTTGGCATTGCCGAAAGTATGCCCGCTAGTTTGGATGGGTTAAGCGAAGGCAGTCAACTGGTGGTGTCTCCCGACTCGCAGGTGGTGGTGGTGTATAAGAACCCCGAGGATGGGCAAATTTTAGAAACCCTGCAATTGTATGGCAACACGTTACTGACATTAACCAGCCACCGCTTGCGCCGCTTTGAATGGAGCCGCCTACCCAACCAAACTCTGCTAACGCTAGAGCAAGGGCGTATGCGATTGCTGGTTTCGAATGAGACTTTTCACAACGGGCAAATTCAGGTGCAAACACCGCATGGGCTAGTGGAAATTACCCAGCCGGGTGCCTACTCAATAGAAATAATTGGCGGGAGTAGTGTACGCAATGCGAACACCGATGTGATTGTTTCGCAGGGGCAAGCGACAGTGGTGGTAGGGGAACAACGCCTGCTCTTGCAAGATAGGCAACGCGCCTTACTCGATGGCACAAACCTACCGACTTTGGATACCAATGTCGCCCGCAACTTGGTGTTAGACAACAATTTTCTAAACCCGCTCGGCAATACCTGGCAAGCTTTCCAAAAGCGTGACCTAGCTTCTGACCCCGAAGGGTTGATTGAAAGTATCAGTTTGGAAGGCTTTACCGCCCTACACTTTCAACGCATTGGCACGCGCTGGGGGGAAGTAGGTGTCACACAACCGCTAAACCGCGATGTACGCGACTATACGCGGGTCGTGCTTAGTTTGGCGGCACTTATCAAAGACCAGAGCTTGCCGGTTTGCGGAATTCGCGGGTCGGAATGTCCGCTGATGGTAAAAATTGTGTACATTGATGCTTCCGGCAAAGAAAATGAGTGGTTGCAAGGATTTTACAGCCAGGGGACACCCTCCAATACGTATCCCAACCGTTGTGTGACTTGTGCCTCGCTAACCAACGAACATATCCGCGTGAACGCTGGTTTTTGGCGCTATTATGATACCGATAATTTGATTCAAGTGTTGACCCGCAATGGTAGCGCTCCGGTTACATTAAAATCCATCACCCTGTACGCACAAGGGCATACCTTTGACAGCTATGTCTCACAGGTCAATATCTTAGCGCAAGAATAAATGATAACCCCTATGCGAAGCTATTCGGCACGCTTGAAATCTGCGCTCCTG
Source organism: Anaerolineales bacterium UBA6668 (assembly GCA_002455215.1). Taxonomy (GTDB): domain Bacteria; phylum Chloroflexota; class Anaerolineae; order Anaerolineales; family UBA6668; genus UBA6668. The sequence goes on from DKKK01000043.1 coordinate 25,407, forward strand.
CCCTTAAGAAAAAAAGCGCCTGCATGGAGCCTATCGGTTTTCAAAAGTGCAAAGTGGTTGAGCTTGCTCATCCCGATAAGCCTGTACCTGTGGCTGGCTTTACCAAACCTATCTCTACCCGGCTTGCACAATGACGAAGCCCAGGAAGCGGGCTTACAAGCCTACCAACTGGCGAGTGGGCAACCAGTCACCTTGTTTCGCGGGATTGGATTAGCCGGAATGCCTATTATGGTGCAGGATTATATCGGGGCATTAAATGTGTATCTGGTGATGCCGTTTGTGCGCCAATTTGGACCCAACGCGGTGTCGGTACGCCTGCCCTTTGTCGGGTTTGCCGCACTTAGCTTAGTGCTCTTCTTTGCATGGATTCGCCAGCAATGGGGATTCCGTCCGGCATGGGTAGCCACTTTGCTATTGGCAGTGCATCCGGGTTTTGTGTTTTGGAGCCGGCAGGGTGTGCTGGTCGCCTTTTTGACATTGCCGCTGTGCATTGCCCTGGGCTGGCTGTGGCAAACGGTCTTGCAAACACCCACTCGCCAGCAAAAAAGTTGGGTTTGGTTTTTACTCGGCTTGCTATGCGGCATTGGGTTGTACGCCAAATTGCTGTTTATCTGGGCAATCAATGGGTTATTTGGCGCTTGGTTCATCATCAATCTGGCAAAATGGGTCTTGCGGCGAACCGACTGGCAAATTCAAGATGTGCGTGGCTGGCTTGTCAAGCTGTTTTGGGGCGCAGTAGGAAGTTTACTGGGCTTGTTGCCCCTACTCTACTACAACCTGCAAAGCAGTGGCACATTGTTGAGTTTTCAGGGCAATCTCTCGCATTCTTATTATGGAGTCAATAACGCCAATTTATTGGCAAACCTGACCGCCCGTATCCAGCAAATGCGAGCCGTACTCGCCAGTCGAGAGTATTTTTACCTATTTGGCGAGCAAACCAGCAATATTTTCTGGGAGCCAACACTCGCTGTAGCACTCGTCTTAATTGCCTTTGCGAGCCTGCAAAAATTTCGCAAGCGCGACCAAGCCTGGCAGAGCGGAATGTTCCTGCTCTTAGCATTTGCCCTAACATTTGTGCAATCCATCTTCACCGTTTCGGATTTATTCCACCACCATTTAGCAATGCTGTTACCGTGGCTGGTGTGTCTGGTGGCAATAGGGCTAGATAGCCTGCAAAAATTTTTGCCAAAAGGCAAAACCACGCAATGGGCAAGTATTTTCATGCTGGGGGTATGCTTGCTTTTGGCGGGGCGTGATATTCAAGTGAGCCGACACTACCTGCGCGAATTGCAAAAAACCGGTGGATTTGGCACCCTGAGCGATGCCATTTACCGCTTGGCAATCGAAATGGAGCGCTTTCCGGCTGGTTCACCGATAGTAGCGCTTGATTGGGGCATTAGCCAGCCAATTCGCTACCTGACTGGCGAACAGATGCAACCAGCCGAATTGTTTGGCTATTCTTGGGAAGTAGATGCTGGCTTTGCCGAACGCCTAGAGCCCTATCTGCAAAATCCAAACAGTGTGTATATTTTGCACTGGGGGCAAGAAACCATTTTTCCGGGACGCCGCGAAGCCTTAAGTGCCTTAGCAGAAGCTCACAATTTAANNTTTTTATTAGGTTTAAGTAATGAATCTTATTGTACGGGCATTTCCAAGTAAATGCGGTCTTCGTTATTCATTATCAAGTGCAAGCCTGCTTCGCCAAATTCCACACGGTACACCTGTGCCAGCGCTTTTAGAACGGCGGTCTCTTGTTGCATTAGCGCGTCAGAACACGCCTTTCTAGTGGTTCCCCCCACCACAAGGGTTAACACCCCTTCGGCGAGTGTGTAATTGCCAAAAAATTGGTTGCAACCGGTGTTCCCAGAGAAAGTACCCTCTGCGGTGAATAAAATGGTGGGGCGAGTTTCAAAAGCAACAATCGTATCAAGACCGACTGACATCGCCGCCAGTTCCCAATTGGAAGAAAGTAAAGCCTGCAATACTTGTGAGTCTGACAAAGCAGGCGCGGATGCTTCTTGGAAGGAGATGCTTCCACCCGTTGCTGTGGTCAGGGTGAGTGTTTCCCCATCCAATTGATAGGCGTTTACCTGTGCCAGCAGTTCATTGACCGCAGTCTCTTGGTTCATCAAACTCTCTTCACAAGCCATCAATGTACTAGGTCCCAAATTCATGGTCAATTTTTGCCCATCTTCCAACAACCAAGTACCACCAATGGTGTTGCAACCGCCGGTAATGGTAAAGGCATTGTCATCGGCAAAGAGCAATTGCAAATTGCCAACCGGTGCAAAACTGTCACCAGCCGAATTGACGTAGCCAGACAAGTTCCAATTTTTGCCACTGAAGGGATGTTCGGCTACCGGCGCTGGCGTAGATTGGGCAAGCATCTCCAAGTAAATGCGGTCTTCATTTTTCATTACCAAGTGCAACCCTGCTTCACCAACTTCCACACGGCTCACTTGTGCCAGCGCTTTTAGAAGCTCGGTCTCTTGTTGCGTTAGCGCATCAGGGCAAGCCATCGCTGTAATTGCCCCCGTCGTTAGGGTTAACACCCCTTCAGAAAGGGTGTATTTGCCCGTATAGCGGTTACAACCGGTACTCCCGGAGAAAGTGCCGTCTGCGGCAAACAAAATGGTTGGGTGATTTTCGAAAGCGACAATCGCATCAATGCCAACGGACATTGTCGTCAACTCCCAATTGGAAGAAAGCAAAGCTTGCAACGCTACTTCGTCTGACAAGACGGGTGCGGATGCTTCTTGGAAGGAGATGCTTCCGCCGGTGGCGGTGGTCAGCGTAAGGGTTTCTCCATCGAATTGATAAGCGTTTACCTGTGCCAACAATTCATTGACCGCAGTTTCTTGGTTCATCAAGCTCTCTTCACAAGCCATTAGCGTGCTAGCTCCCAAGCTCATGGTCAATTTTTGTCCATCTTCCAACAACCAAGTGCCGCCAATGGTGTTGCAACCACCGGTAATTGCAAAGGTGTTGTCATTAGCCAAAAGCAATTGCAAATTGCCAACCGGTGCAAAGCTGTCGCCAGCCGAATTGACATAGCCAGACAAGTTCCAATTTTTGCCAATGAAAGGGTGTTCGCGCCCAGGCATACTATCGGCAATCTCTCCGCCATCTGTTGGTGTGGCGGGCGGTGGTGTGGGGGGAACGGCAGTGGCTGGGAGTGGCGTGGCAACCGGTTGACAAGCCGCCAAAGACAGCCCAACAAATGTACTTGCCAAAATAGCAAAGGATATAATTTTTTTTGTAAACATTTTTCTTCTCCAAATAAAGATTCGTCAGGCACACGTGAAAATCTAGTTGCTCCCTTGAAAAAACAAGTTGTGATTTTGAACAGTGCCGAATAAGATTGAGTGACAACTTTTAGATGAAATGACCTGGCAAATTGTTCCAATTGTTATCCGGGTGCAACAAGTTTGAAATAAGTAGGACATTCGACATACATGCCACATATACTTAGCACAGCCACAGATTGCATGTTTTTGCTTTTTTGCCCAGAATGCAACGCTTCATTGCCAAGCAACGGTTTTGTCATTTCTCACTCTTGCTAACAACGTAATGTTAGCAAGAGTGAGAANNGATATTCGGCACGCGTTAGATTCAGTATCATAACCGAGTACCGATTTGCGTTTTTCTCTTAAGGAAAAAAACATAGCTTTCATCCGTGTTGAATATAGCACACTGGGCAGAATTTCTCCCTTCGGTCGAAATGACCTAAAGCTCAGACAATCTTAAGCGATGTCGAAGTTACGAAAAAGCACAATTTCTACCCGTGCCGGTTATAGCCAGTTACTTTTTCCTGTAAGCATAAAGGCGCAATTTCCATCCGTGTCAAACATACAGCGGCAACTTTCTGCAAACAAGCTCAAATTTGTGCAGATTCTTCGGAGTGGGTCTGTTCTGCCATTTGCCGCGCCGATTGTACTGCCACTTGCTCCTGCTCGCTCAAGCCCAAATTACAATCCCACACGGTCAAAGATTTGGCGTAAATGCGTGTACCGGTGCGGCTATGCAAGCTGGTGAGCAAAATGCCGTTGCCCTGCCCATCCGTCAGCGCAAGCGCAAAACTGTTCTCGCCGCCCATATCTGTGAAACCCGAAAAACGTTCCAGTCCAAAACACTGAAAAGTTCTACTCAATGATGCACGCATCTCCATTGTACTCCATAGTAAATGCGCCAATTGGTCGGCATTTTTTTCTAATTGTTCTATTTCTGGCGGTGGTTTTTGCTCAGCCTTTAACGCTGGCAAAGCAACCCATTGTAACCAATGCAACCAGGCAAAAGCCAACAACACCAGCAAGGCGAGAAGCGCCCACAAAATCAAGCTATACTGTTGCCAAATTTCACTCATGCAGAACCTTTACTTAATTTCAAGCACATAATTTGCAGGTTGGGTAGAAAATTCCGTCACTGCCGAGACAATCAAGGTGGTTTTTTCACCGGACAAAAATTGCACCTGCATTTCGCCAATATTGTCCGGGCTTAGTAACATCTCGCTAATCACCGGTGTTCCGCCAGTACGTTCTTGAATCAATTGCACGCGGAACTTTTGTGGCAAACGATTGTCAATGCGGACAAAACCGTCCATTTGCCATTCCGGGTTGTAGCTTTCAAAATTTTCGCTTAAGCCAATCTCTGGAATCGAAATCTCATCTAAAGCAAAGCCTGCAAGCGTCACTGCATCATCAGTAATATACTCCCAACGCACCAAAATGCGTGAGCCAGCAAAAGCACTTAAATCTACACTTTCTTGCACCCATGCCCCATCGCCGTTGCCACTGTAGCCATTATAGCCAGCCCCATAACTATTGGCGCTCGTTGCAGTAGCGGTGCGAGCTGTTGGCACGATTTGCCAAGTTTGCCCATTGTTGGTACTCACTTGTACATAAGCATAGTCATAATTCGGTTCAATTGCATACCAAATGGCATAGTTTAGTGTGGCTTTTTGCACGCTGGTTAAGTCTATTGCGCGTGTCATGTTGGTTTCGCTATTATCGGCGCGGTTACTCCACACAAAGTAATTGCCTTGGCGCATCGGAATATTGGTAACGTTGATGGTTTTTGAACCTTCAAAGCGAATGACATAACTACCCGTGCAAGTAAATTGGTGATAGTCGGTGGCAAATTGGCGCACGTCGTGATTTTCACGCAACGGGCAAACACTATGCTGATGCTGAACCTGCAAGCTAGGCAGGTTGGGATAGTCTTTGTAACCGTATCTACCATCCAATAATGTGCTGTTTTTCAGGTAATTGGCAACTGTCCAATCTGCAAACAGGTCTTCGAGCGCCGTCACCTTTCCACGCAAGCTATCGAGTAGATTCAAACGGTTGAGCGTATTTTGCACAGAAGGTAAGCCATTGCTGGTATCGCCAACCAATTGGGTGGTAGCGGCAGTGCCAAAGCGGTCTAAGAAATATTTGAGAAAGAGCACACTTACCCCGTAATGAGCGCTGTTATTGCCCGCTACATCCCACGTATTGAGCTGAATATCAGGATTGGACATAAAACCGGTAATAAAGTTGGAGCCATAACCATTCAAAATTGCCGAAAGTTCGGATGCGCCTTCATTGAGCCATGCTTCTTCATTACGGTCATTCGCCCAGTGAATCATGTGTTGAAATTCGTGTGCCAAAATCGACTCGTGGTAGGTAGAATCCAGTGGCACAGTATCCGCATTGATATAGAACATTTCTTTTTCGTTGCTATTGGAAACAGCCAAGCGCGAGTACTCATCGGCGGCGCTAAAAAAGCCTGCCACACCCAAACCCAATCCGCGTGCATACAGAATATACAAATGCGGGTCTGCATCCACTCCGGGGAACCATTCCGAGCCAAAGGTGGCACGAGTGGTGGGATAAATGTCGCTCTCAAATTTATCTACCAGTTTTTTCACTGCCGCATTATCCACAGTCAATTGACTATCCACAAAGAAATACACATGGGCACTGGTATATGCCAAGCGAGCTTTAAGCTTAAAATTTTGCGTGGTGTCAACATTGGATGCGTTAAATTCCACTTCTTGCCCGGCAACATAGCTGGGCGGTCCGCTGGCAACCACTTCAGGAATATTGGTGGCAATGCCTAACCGTTCGGCAATCAGCCGAGAATTGCGTGGTTCAATGTTGGTGGTACGCAATAGATTGAGCGTCTCAAGCCCTGCATTTGCCGTAACGCTCGCAGTTGGGGTGGCGGTGGGCGTAACCGTTACCGCTGTCTGGGTAGATTGGGTGGAAGTCGGCGAACCGCTGGGCGTGGAAGTCGGCGCTGTGGGTGTGAGTTCAGTGGGTGTGCTGGTTGGGGTACTGCTTGGGATTGGTTGACTGGCAGTACTGGTGATGATAGGGACAGCAACGGTTGGGGGCTGGTAGGTGATGGTAACCGGCAAGGTGATAAACGGCAAGGGCGTGTGCGATGGGATATGCACGCCAGCCGCCGAAGTCAGGCTAGCATTGGACTGCATGGTCCAAACCGCTTGCGCTGTAGCATTGGTTGACAAAGGGGCAGGGGTGTGGGGTGTTACTTGCACCACATAAGTGGCAGGTGTGGCGGGCTTTCCGAAACGAGCACAACCCCACCCCGCCAAAGCCAACAGCCCGATACTAACCATCAGTCGCCAGCCATACAGAAATCTCTTTTGATACGCAGAACGATTACTCATTACTTCACCCTTAGTTCATAGGTTCCAACTTGTCGCGTGACAGGGCTGAGCGCAGAAACCATANNGACAGGGGGATTTCTGCCATGCCATCCGCATTTGTAACGACCCGTTGCAATTGTCCAGCCTGCCACACCTGCAAAATCCAACTTTGGGGTAACCAATTGCCAATACGAACAAAGCCCTCCATTTGCCAAGTTGCATCCGCTTTTTCAAAATCATCATAAAAACCGATTTCGGGAATTGCCACGTTATCCAATGCAAAGCCTTCGGCAGTGTAGGCGGCATCGGTGATATATTCCCAGCGAAGCCAAATTTCTTGCCCGGCATATGCGCTTAAATCTACCGTTTCACTTACCCAACTACCTGACTCACCGTTGTAGGCGTTGCCCAAGTTATTACCATTAGGGCTAACTTGGGTGGTGTGTGTAGTCTGCAAGGTTGACCAATGAATGCCATCGGTTGAAACCGCTAGGTAGGTATAGTCGTACCCTTCTTCAAGTTGCCAGTAGGCTTGGTATTGCAGGGTAGCGTTTGCCGTACCCCGTAAATCAAACTGGCGTGTCAGGCGGGTATCGCTGTTGTCGTTGCGATGACTCCAGATAAAATATTCGCCGTCTTCGGGCTCCACAGGCAAAATATTTGCACGATTCGTGCCGCGGAAGTGTAGGACGCCCGCTTGTGGGCAATTGAACAGTAGATAATCGGTGGCATATTGTGAGACCGTTTGCCAACGGCTTTTGTTTGCCCCACACAACTCAGCCGCGGAGACTGGCTGTAACGTTTGGAAGGTGGCATAACCAGCATATTGATAGGTGGGGTCGTTGATTTTGTCGTGCAAATAATTAGCCGCTGTCCAATCTGCAAACAACTGGTCTGCTGTTACGCCCGGAGCGACTTGGCTGAGTACACTGTTCACGCCGGCAAAGCCATTTTGTGGCTCCAGCACCAATGCGGTAGTCGCCGCTTCGCCAAAACGCCCATAGAAATACGCCCAATACAAAAACGCCGCGCCATAATGGGGGATGGGATTTTCCGCATCCCAGCTATTTAGCTGAACATCTGGGTTTTGCAGGAACATCTGGCTAAATTGACGATCATTGTAGCCGTTGAGCAGTTCCGCTAGCATTGAAGCGCCTTCGTTGCTCCAAGTTTCTTCGTTTGCGTCCATATTCCAATGAATTAGGTGCTGAAATTCGTGAGCAAGAACCGAATTCATCTCGGTAGAATCCAGCGCAATATTGTCTGCACTGATGAAAAACATCTCATGTTCGTTGGAGTATGGGTGGGCTAGGGCAGATTCAGCAGAACGATTGTCGAAATATCCGCCGACAGCGCTCCCTAAATTCTGCGCATAGAGAATATGCAGGCGCGTATCTCCATCAATGCCGGGTTGGGGCTCACTCCCAAACACGCGGCGGTCGGTGGGGTAAGCAGATTGTTCAAATGTATCCACCACCTGTTTAACCACACTTTCATCCACTGCTAAGTTCTCCTGCACCCAAAAGTAGCTATTTGCGCCCACATATACCAAACGCGCACTGACCCGAAACGCTTCGCTGGTATCTTGTTGCACGGCATAGAAGATGGTGGTCGCACCCACTTGGAGTGCTGGTGCTGGCGTGGCGGGCTGAATCTGTGACAAATCTAACCCTTTATAGCGAGCGGCGATATCCACTGCATTGGCAGGCAAAACCACTGCGGATTGAAGGGCATGCAGAGAGTCCGTGTCGGTCACAGGTTGCAAGTAAATTTCATCTGGTGCAGGTACACCTTTGGGTAGCACCGAGAAATCTGGCGAAAGACCACCACGCAACCATACCAGCAATCCGGCAGTTAGCAGGATAGTGCAAAAGCACAAGAACAAGGCGGCACAGCCCAAGGTCATATACAGGGTACGGCGAGACATCATAAAAGAATTAAGGATAAAGGTTTCATCAAAAAAACAATTTTTGTTCTAAGCACGGGTAGGATTCGGTATGTACACCGAATTACAGATAGTTGTATCCGCTTAGAGCGCCGACCATTGCGAACCGCACAAGCAGAAGCCATTCTATGCTCTTCAAAATGGATTTGCCGCAATCACAGCGATGAATTTCTCCTTGATGGAAAAGCGCAATTTTCATCCGTGTCGGATATCAGATTATATCAGGTTCATTCCATATGCGAAACGCAAGAAATTTGTATGAGTTGTAGCCATCGCCTCCCATCAACGGGGTTATCGTATTAGTCAAAATATTCAACCTGACGAAATACCAAACAATTTCAAGTAAAAATACCTAATGTGAAGAAGCGCAATCTTTAGCCGAGCTTGACAGCCTTAGCCGTTTTACCCAACTAGGTTGAGCAGTTACAAATATTTTAGCAAACTTACCCCTTTCCAATCGAATTGGGGTATAATGAAGGCATTATTTTTTCAGGAGTTAACTATGAGTGACGTACCAACACAAGTCTTAGCTGAAACCGAAAATTACGCCGTGTGGACTGCACAAGAACCCGATGGCGAAACTACGTATCACGTTGAACTGGGGCAGGTGACATTGCATTTCTTCCAAGAAGAATATCAAGAATTCCTACAACTGGTGAAAAAGCTACGCTAAGTTTGCAACAAAACGTTTTGTTGTAAGCATTTGTCACAAGCGTTTTGATAAAAATAGAGCGGTAAAAACGCTCTATTTTTATATTCGGCAACGTGTTGAATATCGCACTCCTGTAACCGCGCATATTCTCATAAAATCCACTATCAGCCAACGGCACGCGAACAACCCACCAGCACCCTACCCTACTGAGCGATGACACCCCAACTTTCACTCACTGCTATTGTGCTTACCTATAATGAAGAAAAGCACTTGCCGGGTTGTTTGGCTAGCTTGGGGTGGGTTCCGCATGTGCTGGTGTTTGATTCATTTAGCACAGACCAAACTTGCCAGATAGCCCGCCAAAGTGGCGCGAGCGTTTTGCAAAAGCGCTTTGAAAATTACGCGGCACAACGTAACGCGGCGCTAAAAGCAGTGGATAGTGAGTGGGTATTGTTTATTGATGCGGATGAGCGTGTCTTGCCAGCCCTACAAGCTGAAATTTTGTCCCGCGTAACCAACAACCCCCAAGAGCACGGCTTTTGGATCCCACGCCACAACTACATTTTTGGCAAACTTACCCGCCATAGCGGTTGGTATCCCGATTATCAACTACGACTGATGCGGCGAGTAGGGGCTGAATACGACTCCAATCGGCAGGTACATGAGCTAGTACAACTTGCCGGGGAAACCGCGTACTTGCAGAATCCGCTTGAACACATCAACTATGAACGCTTAGCCGAATTTCTGAAAAAGCAACGGGATTATACACGCTACGATGCGCAAATCTTATTCAATGAAGGTAAACGTACCCAGCCGCAAAACTACCTGCTCCAGCCACTGCGCCAATTTATTTGGCGTTTTTGGACGCTCAACGGTTGGCGCGATGGCTGGCATGGTTTGCGCTTAAGTGCGCTCATGGCTTATTTTCAATTTGTACTTTACCGCGAACTCGCCCGGCTCGCCAGCCAGCACAAATAATACGCTTCATCGAACACGGCGCTATACGGTGAACGCGCCATTACGATAAAACAGTTCACCATCTACCCATACTTCGGCGTCTTTACGCATATCGCAAATCATGTCCCAGTGTAGTGCGCTGGTATTTTTGCTACCGGTTTCAGGGTAGCCGATGCCAAATGCCATGTGTAAAGTGCCGCCCATTTTTTCGTCAAATAAAATCTGCTTGGTGAATTCTTGAATGCCAAAGTTGGTGCCAAAGGCGAATTCACCTAGGTAGCTTGCGCCACTATCCATCGTTAGCGTTTGGCGCAAAAAGTCTTGGTTCGTTTCTGATGAAATGTGTACCGCTTTACCCCCTTCAAAGCGAATTTCCACACCATCCACCTTGCGCCCTTGAAATACCGCCGGGTAGGTGAACTTCACCCAGCCATTAACGGATTCTTCCACTGGACCTGTAAAAATTTCGCCGTCCGGCATATTTTTACTTCCGCACGCGTTTACAAAGGTTCTACCCGCAATGGAAAGGGATAAATCAATGTTAGCGCCTTGTACGCGCATTGCATTTTTACCCTTTAGCCAATTCACCAAACGGTCTTGTTCCAATTTCACGTCTTGCCAGTAAGCAACCGGGTCATCATCGCCATTAACATGACAAGCACTATAAATGAAGTTTTCCCAATCACGCAAACTCATATCGGCATCTTGTGCGCCGGCATTGGTGGGAAATTCGGCGACAACCCATTTTAACAATTTTTCGCCACTACCTGAGTTCTCCAAAATACTATCGCGGCGCATAAAAATCTCTGTCAGTGGGCGCAAAGCCTGTTGACGAGCGGNNATCCGACCCAGTGAGCGGCGATTTTCTTCTCCACCTAAGCTAGCCAGTGCATCAAACTTTTCGTATGCCAACCGGGTAAATGGTGAAATGAACGCCATCTGCGAGTCATTCGCCAAGCGCATGTGAGTTTCATCAATGCCGGGTAAGTTCATCAATAACACTGGCAATGCACCACGTTCTAGGGCTCGCTCATAAACAGCACTCACCAACGGAGCGGCGGCGGGCATTGCCCGCAAAGCTACAATTTCCCCAGCTTGCAGATTGAGTGAGTAATCTACTAACACTTGGGCAAGTTTTTTACATCGGGGGTCAGTCATAATGTCTCCAAATATTAAAAAATTTAAGATAAAATACGCCAAAAGCGTTGATTCCAGTAACGTAAAAAATTAATTGGGATATAATTAATGATGAATGTGACTTTGTGTACATTTGTCCTATATAAAACTGCGCTTTTCAGATTCATAAAAAAAGCACTCTTCGATATACGACACATGCGCTGAATACAATCTGTATCAAATGTAGGAATCAGTAGGATGCTTAACTGGGAAATATTGGTTGAAAAATGCACCATTAGCAGTTTGAAAGTGTTAATTTTTAAGAAATAATTATATTTTACTATTAGTCTTTTTTAAAAATCTGTGAATATAGCTTTATATTCAACACGGATGGAAATTGCGCTTTTTCCCATAAGAACAAAAGCGCAACCCTATCTCCAGCACACATGCTAAAGATAACCCGTGTCGAATATAGTTCCCAGCAAAAATCCAGTTTTCATTTTGTTTTATAGACATATAACCTAACCTTTGGGGCATTCGACGCAATTTTTATGCGTGCCACATATAACATTCGTTAGAAGTTCCAAGTTGACTACCCACTTTATCCAAAACATTTTTATGGTTTTCCCATTGTACGGCTATGATGAACATTTTTAGTAATTTATTGGATGTATTCAATGTAAAAGAGCAAAAGAGTGTTGAAAAGACCCTTCGTGCTTATTGGCTTAACACACTACTTGTAACACAATTGTGTGTTATCTTCGTATTGATTGTAGCACAGTTTAATTTCAATAACTTTTCACCCGTCAGTTTTGTAATGTTGGCGTTGTTAATAATCTTTGCTATTCTTTTCATTAGATTACTGCATGACGAAAAGATACTTGATATTGCCAGCGTCGCTGTACCCTTTGTACTACAAGGAATGTCAGCTATTGACGTACTTTTCAATTCAAAAGTATTTTCTAGCCTACATTTAAATACAGTCTTCGCTCTTTTACCTTTTGCGGTTTTTCTTATGCCTGAAAAACGCTTTAAACAATACCGCAATTTTGTGGTAGGCATTTTAATTGTTGTCGCATTATTTAGCTTAGCCAATTGGATTAAGGTAGATTACCCAATGTCCAATCTCAGCTTAGTGTTTTTACCCTTTGCCACCTCAGTTGCCTGTATTGGGTTGGGACAAATTGCCCGTTTTTTAAACTCCAATTATTACGTACAATTAAATGCACAGGCAGAATATCAACGGATCTTTGAGAATTTGCCAGTAGGCATTTTTCGTAGCACGCGAGATGGCAAAATATTACGCGCCAACCCTGCTTTAGTCACCCTTAGCGGTTACAATACAGAGCAAGAATTCATTAACAGCGTAGCGGATGTTTCTATGCACTGGTATGCAAACCCCAACCGCAGAAATGAACTTTTGGAACACATCCAAAGATTTGGCATGATTTATAACGCCGAATCGCAAATTATTAACCAAAAAACGGGCGAACTTGCCTGGGTTAGTGAAACTTCTTATGAAGTTTATGACAGTGAAGGTAATTTCTTATTCTTGGAAGGGGCAATTTCAGACATCACTGAAATAAAGCGGGCTACTGAAGCCATCACCGAAAATGAATCCCGCTTGCGTACTTTCATGGACGCTGTTGGGGACCCATTCTTCGTCACCAATGAACCAGCACTCAATTTTGAAATGGTTAACACTGCGGCTTGTCAGGCGCTAGGTTATACCCAAGACGAATTGCTCAAACTTACATCATCCGATATTGAGCCGGAAACATCCATCACTCACATCCGTGAATTCTTGTCAAAATTTTCACCAAATGAAACTCGTATGGATGAAACCTATTTCCGCCGTAAAGATGGTTCATCCTTTCCTGTCGAACTACGCGTAGCCAAATTGATGTATAAAGGGCAACTCATTTACCTTTCCATTGCCCGCGACCTGACCCAGCGCAAACTGGTAGAAGACAAGCTACGCACCAGCGAACAACGTTACCGCTCGGTGTTTGAAAACTCACAAGCGGGTATTTGGTTTTACGATTACCAAACAAAATTGGTTCAGGTTAACCAAGCGTTACAAGATTTACTGGGTTATGCTCAAACCGATTTCGAAACATTCGCTCATCAATTTCTCCAGAAAGTTGCCTTACCCGCAGATTTACAACGAAATCTGCGTTGGATGGATGCACTCGAAGGAGGAAACGACAACAGCGTTACACTGGATTTTCGTTACTTACACAAAAACGGCTCTATTGTTTACACCCACTCCATGCTTAGTGTACTACGTAATCCTTTTGGAGAAGTTATTGCTGAAATTTTGGTAGTTTCGGATGTAACGCAATTAATGCAAACCACCACCCAATTGCAACTCATCACGGACAATCTGCCTGTTTGGATTTCCTACCACAATCGGCAAAATGAATACCTATTTGCCAATTTGATGGTGCAAAATTTCAAGCAAAAGTTTAGCGAATCTGGACAAGATACCTTCCCTGAAACGCTCAAACGCTTCATGTCGCAGGATATAACACCACACCTAAACCGGGTAATACAAGGCGAGCGCGTCAGCTTTGAAGGATTTATGGACTTTCTCAGCGAAAATCATATCTACATCTCCTTTGAACTGATTCCACACATTATCGACTCAAACGTAGTGGGATATTTTGCCCTAGGCGTAGACCTAACCCGACAAAAACATGCCGAGCAAGCGTTGGTACAAACCCAAAAATTGGAAAGTTTGGGCATTATGGCGGGAGGAATCGCTCACGATTTCAACAACTTGCTCACAACGGTCATTGCCCAGAGTTCACTTGCCTTATTAAAAACTTCACCCAGCGATACCAATCGTGGCTATATCGAAAAAACCATTGCAAGTGCTGAAAAAGCGGCAGAATTGGCACGTCAACTGCTGGCATACTCCGGTAGAGGCAAATTCCAAATTCAGTGCATTAATCTGAACCAACTGGTACTCGAAAATGCCAACCTACTGCGGGTTGCCATTCCACGCCAGATTCAAATTAATACCCAGCTCGCCAATTTACCCATGCTCTGTGAAGCAGACCCCAGCCAAATCCAGCAAATTCTGATGAATCTGATTATCAATGCAGGTGAAGCTATCGGAGACAAAACGGGAGAAATCACCATCCGCACCTACGAGCTACATCTAACTGAGTACCAACTCGCAAGTTGGAGCGTACACAATCCGTCTTTGGTCGTAGGCGACTATGTTTCGCTTGAAGTCGAAGACAGCGGTCCCGGTATCCCACCCGAAAACCTGATGCGCATTTTCGACCCATTTTTCACAACCAAACGCACCGGACACGGCTTAGGCTTGGCATCTGTGGCAGGTATTGTGCGTTCCCATCATGGCGGGTTAGCAGTAGAAAGCCGGCTGGGTTTAGGCACGAAATTCCACCTAATTTTTCCACGCGCCCTCACCAGTTCACTGGTCCAGCCAAACGAAAGTGAACAGACCACCATTGACAAAACGACTGGTGGTACAATTCTAATTATTGATGACCAACCCGAAATTTGTGAAAGTGTCAGCGATGTACTCTCTGCATATGGATACAACGTATTACAATCGTATGATAGTCGGCTCGGTTTGAAAAAATTTGAAGAAAACGCCGCTGATATCCAACTGCTCATATTAGACTTGATGATGCCCGGCATGACCGGCAGTGAAGTGCTAACCCTGATACGTAAACAAACAAAAGACTTGCCTGTCATTATTTCTTCCGGTTATAGTGATATGGATATTTCTACCAAATTTAAAGGCGTACCCAATCTACACTTTTTGCCCAAACCACGCCGCGCCAGCAAATTAATCGAAATAGTACAAAAGATTTTGCACAGCTAAGAGTTTTAAATCCATGCAAAAAAAATTCATTGCCGCAATTGACCAGGGAACCACCAGTACCCGCTGTATCTTGTTTGACCACGCAGGACGGGTGTGTGGCTCGGCACAACAAGAGCATCGTCAGATTTTTCCGCAGGCTGGCTGGGTAGAGCATGACCCAATGGAAATTTGGAGCAATACCCAAGCCGTCATTAGCGGCGCTTTGCAATCAGCCCACAGTACGGTTGCGGAAATTGCGGCAGTTGGCATTACCAACCAGCGTGAGACTACCGTCCTATGGGAGCGAGCTACCGGACAACCGGTTTACAATGCGCTAGTCTGGCAAGATACGCGCACCGATACGCTGTGCGATGCGCTTGCCCAACACGGCGGACAAAACCGCTTCCGCCTGCAAACCGGACTCCCCTTAGCCACCTATTTCTCCGGTCCAAAACTGGCTTGGCTTTTGCAAAATGTCCCCAACGCCCGGACGCGTGCCGAGCAAGGTGAACTATTATTTGGTACGATTGACTCTTGGCTAATCTGGAATTTGACCGGCGGCAAAGATGGCGGCGTCCACTGCACCGATGTCACCAACGCCAGCCGCACGCAACTGATGAACTTGCAAACACTGGACTGGGATGATGACTTGCTAGCGGCAATGGACATTCCCCGTGTGGTTTTGCCCCGCATTTGTCCCAGTAGCCAACCTATCGGGACTTGCACCAGCGGTTTGCCCGGCGTACCCATTGCCGGCGTTTTAGGCGACCAACAAGCCGCGCTCTTTGGGCAAACTTGCTTCGATATCGGTAGCGCAAAAAACACCTACGGCACAGGCTGTTTCATGCTCTTAAACACTGGCACACAAATTGTACAGAGTCAAAACGGCTTGCTCACCACACTCGCCTACCAACTGGCAGGGCAACCGGCAGTCTACGCCCTTGAAGGCTCCATTGCCATTGCCGGTGCTCTGGTGCAATGGTTGCGCGACAATCTTGGCATCATTCAAAGTAGCGCTGAAATTGGCACACTGGCAGGTAGTGTGCCGTCTGCCGCTGGAATTTACTTTGTGCCTGCTTTTTCCGGCTTATATGCCCCGTACTGGCGCTCCGATGCCCGTGGCGTGCTGGTGGGCATGACGCGTTTCACCAACAAAGGGCATATTNNGGGCATATTGCCCGCGCCGCCCTTGAAGCTACCGCCTACCAAACCCGCGAAGTGCTGGATGCCATGAATGCCGACTCCGGCGTCCCCCTGACCAGCCTGCGCGTGGATGGCGGCATGGTAGTGAACGAACTGCTAATGCAGTTTCAGGCGGATATTTTGGGTGTACCTGTGATTCGCCCGCTCGTAAACGAAACTACCGCACTGGGCGCAAGCTATGCCGCTGGTTTGGCAGTCGGCTTTTGGCAAGACCTAGCACAGCTACGCGAAAATTGGGGCATCTCCCACACTTGGACACCCAACCTTTCTAGCGAAACCCGCGAAAGCCTGTATGCCGGTTGGAAAAAAGCCGTCACGCGCTCCTTTGACTGGATAGAAAACGCATAATGGCAAAAGTCGGCAGTTTGGGAGTGGTTGCGGTTGGCAGTTTGCGTACCGCCAATTGGCAGACACTTCAACAGGACTACCTAACCCGCATTCAATTTTACACACGCTGTCATGTAATTGAAGTAAAAGATTGGTATGGAAAAGTTCCCGATGTGAGCGCTTTGCAAAAAGAAGGGGAAGCACTCCTGCAAGCAAGCGCTGGCTACACTTGGCGGGTCGCTTTAACCCCCAGTGGCACACCTTTCACCAGCCACCAATTTGCCGATTGGCTGTTACAACGACTGGAACAGTATCACAAAATCGCCTTTCTGATTGGCGGACCAGCAGGCTTTGGCGAAGGGGTGATTCCACAAATTCAAGAGCAGATTTCGCTCTCCCCCATGACATTCCCCCATGAGTTGGCACGCACGCTCCTGCTAGAGCAGGTTTTTCGTGCATTCACCCTAATTAACGGCACAGCCTACCACAAATAATCAAAATCACCGATTGCGAGTTCGCAAATAAGTTTGCCGAGCCGCATGGGTCAGTTGGTCACAACGCTCATTGTAATGATCACCCGCATGTCCACGCACCCATTGCCAACGCACTTCATGGGTTTGCAAGGCATCCCACAACTCGCGCCACAAATCGGCATTGGCAACCGGTTCTTTCTTCGCTGTCAGCCAGCCATTCTTGCGCCACTTGTGAATCCACTCCGTGATACCCCGTTGCATATACTGCGAATCGGTATAAAGCACCACTCTACACGGACGTTTAAGCGCCTGCAAACCAGCCAAAGCCGCCCGCAGTTCCATGCGATTATTGGTACTGTCCGGTTCCACCCCGCTCAGCGTTTTTTCGTTTATACCCGCCACCAAAATGGTCGCCCACGCCCCTAGCCCGGGGTTGGGCACACAACCGCCATCGGTGTAAATGTGAACTTCGCTTTTTTCGCTCATGTAGAAATTATAGTCCATTCATAACGACTTTGACATGGTGAAACAAACAATGATGTAGGGTTGTCGCCAGACGAGTGCGAAACAACCTAAAAATAACACCCATCAACATTCAGCGTAATCTCTCAATCNNGGATTACACAGTTCAGAAGGGTGGATTCTTCCCCGACAGCGAAAGCAGAGACGATGTTACGGGGCTAGAATGGTGGACTGAGTGAACAAACAATCAACAGCCTGTACTCATCATCCGCACTTGAGCATTATGGATACGCATCCAGTCTCGCCAGACTGTCGGTTTTGCCAAANNCAAACCAGGCTGAGCAGTTACGTCTATTCTTTATATTTTTCACTTTTCCTTACAAAATTTGCACATTCTTTGTTTTGGAGTATACTAAATCTGGGGGCGATTGGAACATTCTGAAATATGTACGCTGAACCACTTATGTTCGATACAGACGGAAATTATGCTTTTATTCTTAAAAAAGGGCAACTCGATATTCGACGCATGTGCCGAATAATGCCCGTATGGCATATAAATAGAACCGATGTCGAATATAGATGATATCAAAAAAAACACCTTTTATACAAAAACCGGAGCATCCATATGACAAACACAGAGAGCAAATGCCCTGTTCACCCACATACTGCTGGCGGTGGAACCACCAACCAAGATTGGTGGCCCAACCAACTGCGATTAAGCATTTTACACCAACATTCTGCCAAAGCGAATCCACTTGGAGAAGCGTTTAATTATGCCGAAGAATTTAAAAAACTTGATTTTGCGGCACTGAAGCAAGACCTGCAAGCCCTGATGACAGACTCGCAGGATTGGTGGCCCGCCGATTGGGGTCATTATGGCGGGANNCCGACTACGGTCACTACGGCCCGTTCATGATCCGCATGGCATGGCACAGCGCCGGCACTTATCGCACTGCCGATGGGCGTGGCGGTGGCTCAACCGGCAACCAACGTTTTGCCCCGCTCAACAGTTGGCCCGACAATGCCAACCTGGACAAAGCTCGCCGCTTGTTGTGGCCTATCAAGCAAAAATATGGCAACAAAATTTCTTGGGGAGATTTATTAATTTTAGCTGGTAATGTGGCATTGGAGTCGATGGGATTCAAAACCTTTGGCTTTGGTGGTGGGCGAGTTGACGTTTGGCAACCGGAGGAAGATATTTACTGGGGGGCAGAAGCCGAATGGTTGGGCGACAAACGCTACAGCGGCGAGCGCCAACTGGAAAATCCCCTTGCGGCAGTGCAGATGGGGCTAATTTATGTCAACCCCGAAGGTCCCAATGGCAATCCTGACCCCGTAGCATCTGGACGCGATGTGCGCGACACCTTTGGACGCATGGGCATGACCGATGAAGAAACAGTGGCGCTAATTGCCGGGGGACACACCTTTGGCAAGGCACACGGCGCAGGCGACCCAAAATGGGTCGGCGCAGAACCGGAAGCCGCCCCGCTGGAAGCACAAGGGCTAGGCTGGATTAATCGGCTTGGTTCCGGCGTAGGTGTTTACACCACCACCAGCGGCATAGAAGGCGCATGGAAACCCCAACCCACCCGCTGGGATATGGGCTATTTTGAAATGTTGTTTGGCTATGAGTGGGAGTTGGTCAAAAGCCCGGCTGGCGCACAACAATGGCAAGCAAAAGATGTCAAGCCCGAACATCTCATCCCTGATGCCCATGACCCATCCAAGCGCTACCCGCCCATGATGACCACCGCTGACCTATCCTTGCGCTTTGACCCAATCTTTGAGCCAATCGCACGCCATCTTTCCCAAGACCCACAAGCTTTTGCAGACGCATTTGCGCGTGCGTGGTTCAAGCTCACCCATCGAGATATGGGACCCAAAACACGCTATTTGGGAACAGAAGTGCCAGCCGAAGATTTGATTTGGCAAGACCCAATTCCGGCAGTCAACCATCCGTTAGTAGATGCACAAGACATTGCCACACTCAAAGCACAGGTCTTGTCCGCCGGATTATCCATATCCGAATTGGTTTCTACCGCTTGGGCATCTGCATCTACCTATCGTGGTTCAGACAAACGGGGTGGCGCAAATGGTGCTCGCATCCGGCTAGCGCCACAAAAAGACTGGGAAGTCAACCAACCAGCGCAGTTGGCAAAGGTTTTACAAACATTAGAAAGCATTCAAACCGCCTTCAACCAGGCGCAAACAACTGGCAAAAAAATCTCCCTTGCAGATTTGATTGTGTTGGCAGGTTGTGCCGGGATAGAGCAAGCCGCGCACAACGCCGGTTTTGCCATAACCGTGCCGTTTACTGCGGGGCGAATGGATGCCCTGCCCGAACAAAATAACGCAGATGGATTTGCCGTGCTAGAGCCGGTGGCAGATGCTTTTCGAAATTACCAAAAGACACGCTACACCGTACCTGCCGAAGCCCTGATGATCGATAAAGCACAACTGCTGACCTTATCCGCGCCGGAAATGACAGTATTGGTAGGTGGTTTGCGTGTACTCAATGCCAATATCGGGCAATCGGCACATGGCGTCTTCACCGACCATCCAGGCACGCTCACCAACGATTTCTTTGTTAATTTACTGGATGGGCGTACCGTTTGGCGCATGCGCGGCGATGATGCGGAAATCTTTGAAGGACGCGACCGGGTATCCGGGCAAGTCAAGTGGACGGCAACCCGCGTGGATCTGGTCTTTGGCTCCAATTCGCAACTGCGGGCAGTGGCAGAAGTATATGCCAGCGCAGATTCGCAAGAGAAGTTTGTCCAAGATTTTGTGGCGGCATGGCACAAGGTAATGAACCTAGACCGTTTTGACCTGCACCAATAAATACTCTGCCGAGTTGCGTACCACCCAATCTGCACAACTCGGCAAGTTGCAAAGTATGCTTGACACGAATAAAAGTGGCGCTCTAATCTGCGCTAAAAATTAAGCACAAGGGGCATGGATTTTCATGCCCTTTTATATTTTGAAATCGTGCCGCATTTTCGATCAACCCTAATTCACCGTCCCCGCACACTGCAAACGCCACCGCGAGCGAATTACTTGCTCAAAGGCAAAGGTTGTGGTAACATTTGCCCCGCTGTTGAGAAACAGTTATACTTGGCAAGTTTACATTTGACGCTTCTAAATAGCGCCAAACGAAATAATTCTTTTCATAGAAAAGCGAAAATTTTGCACATGCCGAGTACACAAACCCAATCGGGGTGTGGCGCAGCTTGGTAGCGCACTGCAATGGGGTTGCAGGGGTCAGCAGTTCGAATCTGCTCACCCCGACTCAAACAAGACCGCGGAACCCCACCGCGGTCTTTCATTTTCAGAGAAATCGTTATGTCCCAAATCATTCGTTCTGTCAAAGGCACTCGTGATTGGTATCCTGAAGACATGGCTCGCCGAACTTGGCTGTATAAGCTCATGCGTCAAGTCTCCGAGCAATTTGGCTACCAAGAATGGGAAGCACCCATCTTGGAAACACTCGAACTGTATGCCGCCAAATCCGGTGAAGAACTGGTGAAGGAACAGTCTTTTGTCTTCGCAGACCGTGGCGGCGACTCAATCACCTTGCGCCCTGAGCTAACCCCATCCCTAGCCCGCATGGTCGCCCAGCGCTTGAACCAACTACCGCGCCCGATTCGCTGGTGGAGTTTTGGACCCTTCTGGCGCTATGAACGCCCGCAAAAGGGACGCACCCGCGAATTCTTCCAATGGAATGTGGACTTGCTAGGGGTAGATTCTCTCGCCGCAGATGTAGAAATGCTCTCGATTGGCATTGCCTTCTTGCAAGCGGCTGGGCTGAACAATGAGCAAGTGGTGTTGCGCATCAACAATCGCGCCCTAATGAACGACCAACTGGCTCCNNGCATTGGGGTTAATTGACCGCATAGACAAACTAAGCGCAGAGAAATGGCAGGCATACGGCGTTGAAAAAGGTTTATCGGTTGAACAAGTACAAGCGCTGGCTGAACTGCTGAAAGATGAGCAACTCTGGCAGAAATCACCGCACATGCAAGCGTTATTTGCCTTGTTAGAACAGGTAGGCTTGCGCGAGTGGGTATGCTATGATGCCACCATCGTGCGCGGCTTGGCATACTATACCGGCATTGTCTTTGAAGCACGCGACCGCGCAGGCGAATTTCGCGCAATTTTTGGCGGGGGGCGCTACGACAATCTGGTTGCCGCCGTGGGGGGCGATTCCTTCCCAGCCATTGGCTTTGCAATGGGCGATATGGTCATTGCATTGGTGCTCGAAAAGTTTGGGCTCGTACCCAACCTTGCCGGAAGCGCCGCCAAAGTACTGGTGACGCTATTTTCCGAGACACTCCTACCCAACAGCCTAGCACTCGCCACCCAACTGCGCCAAGCGGGTATCTCCTGCGAGTTATTCCCAACTGAACAAAAAATGGCACGGCAATTCAAGTACGCCGACCAACAGCGCATTCCCTTAGCAGTTGTTCTAGGACCAGACGAAGTGGCGCAAGGGCTGGTAACACTCAAAGACTTACGCACAGCTACTCAACGGCAATTGCCACAGTCGGCGCTTGTAGATGCCATTCGTCAGGCGTTATAAATGCTCCGCAATGCGTCTATTCGGCACGTGTGTCGAAAATAGCCCCTGTCAACTATCGATTGTTACAAAACTTGCTGAATAATATCGCGTAGGCGAGCACCCAAAGGACGTGGGGTATAATTTGCCAGCGTGTGCGCTTGTCCGGCTTGAGCAAGTGAACTGCGCAGAGACGGGTTTTCTGCCAATTGGCGGATGGTATCTGCCAGTGCGCGTGCATCTCCCAGCGGGCACACAGCCAAATGTTGCCATGGGGTGTACATGGCGCGAATGGCAGGTGTATCGCCGTTGATTAATGCCGTTCCCATTGCCATATTTTGATAAACTTTGTTGGCAACACAGCGATTGCTTTGTGAAGTGGTAGCAAATTCGCCGAGTGCAATGTCGGCTTGTGCCGCTAGAGATGGCAAATCCGCGTATGGAACAGGCTCTAAGAACTGCAAATTTTTAAGTTGATACTCTTTTGCCAATTTTTCGGCGAAGGGACGGTCTTGCCCCTTACCAATCATCTGGAATTTCAGAGATGGCAGGTTACGGAGCAAATGAGCCGCTTCCACCATTTGCAAAACGCCATGTGCAGGGTTGTAAGAACCATAATACTGCACCCATAGACTACCATCCTGTTTTTCGGCTTTGGCTTGTGCGCGAAAGTGAGTGTCGTTCACACCCAGCGGAATGACGTGCAGTTTGTTCGGGTTGGCAGACATTTCCGCCACAAAAAATTCGGCATGTGCGGGTGAATCAACCAAAACCGCCGCGCTTTGTGCAATGAGCGCACTTTCCATGCGGAAAAGTCGTTGGGCAGTGCCGCTCTCAGCCCGTGCAGTGTTGCGGACAAACACAGCACTATCGTAAAGAGAAACCAGCATATCCGAAATCAATGGCTTCTGGTACAGGCGAGAAAGCGTAGTCGCCAACCATCCCAAACTTTGACAAAATTCCGCCAACAGGATGACATCCACCGACTTTGCGATTGGCAAAAACTTTTTCAATAAAACAATCGCGCGGCGCCAAGTTCGCCATTGTACCGGTGCTTGGCACTCAAGCACTTGCACACCATGTTCTGCCAGACCCAGACGCAAAATCTGGTTGCGGGGATAATCGTGGCGGTACGCACCAAAATAACAAACTTTCATGGCGTTAACGATACTCAAAGTTCAAATCTTCCATTGCTTGATGCAACTGTGCCACTTTACTTTGTAAAATAGGTTCACTGCTGAGTTGGGCTAGCTGAGAGAACTGTCCAACATCTGACAGTAATTGGTTTAACACGATTTTTGCCAATTGTCGCCAGACAAAGCGCGGCGGTAAAAGCTGATTCAGAAGCGGGCTAAAAGAAACCGTTTGTGGCTTTAATTCCATTGAATAGAGCCAATCCAGCCATTTCTGCTCCGCTACTTGCCGCCCTTCAAAGTAATGGCTGTAGATTTGTATCCGAGTCCACGGCACGCGAAAAGCATCTGCCAAAATTGCGCCGTGCATGGCTTCGGTAATCAACAACTCACTACTGGCAATCTCGCCAAGGGTTTTTTCAACAGACTGACAGGGGTCTATATATTTGATATTGGCTGTTTCACAAACTTTTTTGAAATCTAATAGGTTGCGTGTTTGATAATGCGGCATAAAAGCGAGTTTATACTGCTTGGTTGGGGGCTGGTATTGGGTGAGCAAGACGGCATAAGCACTGTCCGTAATGTAATGATGCGTGTCACGAAACAAAAGATACGATGAAATCGGTCCGCGTAAAAAAGAAACTTTCCAACTCGGATGCAATTCGCCCCAAAAGTGCCCAAAGCGATACCCTGAGCCAAAAATGATTTTTTCCCCGACCAGCTTCTGCGTAATTTCTGTAAATAAAATCGTCCCTATTCCCAGAAAATTAATCTCCGGAGATTTTAAAATTCTTTCCGACAACAATTGGGGAAATAGCCAAGTGTTCAGATCATCTCCAAAATTTCCGCGCTTGCTCTTAAAAAATACAATCATTGTTCTTGATTTGGCTAGAAGACTGCTACTGCAAAAGTAGCGTACAATCCATTTATTTTTGCGAAATTTCCAATTTCAGATACGCTTAAAAATTATAGCCTATTCTATACGCGCTCTTAACACGTTTGCCACCCGTTGTGGATTGAACACATCTCTTCCTTTCAGGATATTTGCCTGTTGTTGGGCGTATAAATCCGCGTCAAAATTCGTACTCAATTGCTCTACCAACGCTTGCATTTCAGCAACGGACTTACAAAGATAACCGATATTCCCCATCAGGCTAAAAAAATGAGCGACATATTCATTTTCTATCAAAATACACGGCTTAATAAAAGACAAGCTATCCAAAAAACTCGCACTGGTTGAGTAACGATACCGTTTATTGCCAAAGCCAATGCTGTAGTCAATATTTGCAACCGCTTGATAATAATCGTCAGTCGTAATTGGAACTCTACTCGCGCCCAAAGTAATCACACGCTCATACTCTTCTGTGCTAATTTCTTTCCACTTTGGCGTAACAGACCCTATAAGTTTGTATTGAATGCCTGGCAGGCTTTGTGTTTTATCAACCAAGTGCAACAACGATTCGATACTTTTGTACACATTGATGACACCCAAATGCGCGATTGAAAGGGTGTCGGAGTCATTAGCCGTGTGAGTTTTATGCTCATGCCAGAGATAGGGATGCTCAATCGCTAGTGATTCGCTCGCCAATCCGGGGTCAACTTTCAACAATTCTCTATAGATGACTTCCGATAGAACCACATAGTTAAGTTGGGGGTGGTTAAGCCAATGGAAGGCACGATACCACATCGATTTTTTATCTTTCGGTCTCTTGCAATGCGCACTCAACTCACCATGCAAAACGACATATACCGGACATTTTATTAAACCCAACCATAAAAATAGTTTCGTAAATAAAATCGCGTAGGGAGATGTGGAATTGTAAAATAAAATATCCGGCTTGATTTCTCGATAAAGTTGATAGATCTGAAAAAAAATCTTCCAATCGGTGCTACGACTACGAACCAATTCATTATCAGTCGGGATTTCTAAAGTGCGATTCTCTCTCAGTGTAAAAACGCCATGATGTTTTTCAACATTTTCAACATGGCTTTGATAGCTTTTGGCAGAAGCAAAGAAAAGCTTGCTTTGGGGAAATGCAAGTGCCAGCGTCTTTAACCAAGCCGCGTTAAATGGCGTATGCATTTCATTGGTGAAACGAAATTCACACGCCAAAATCTTCTGGACCGCTCCGTGCATTTTCATCCTCCTACTTCCAATGGCTCTTCACCAAGCCATAATGGTCAAAATAACTTCCCAGCACAATCAGGTTACCGTGTTCGCGCAATTGGTTCAGCGCATTTTGGCAATTCTTGTCATCTTTGTCGCCCAAAAAATCCAAGAACCAACGCGGCTTAAAGGGTGTTTCTGGCTTTGGGTGGGCTTCCACCTTCACCACTTCAATCTCGCGTAGGGCAAATGCCCCCAGGATTTGGAACAAGGGGCGGGGTGATTCAACCACCAAAGAAGTTTTAATCACTTTGGGCTGTTGCTTATTAATGACACGCTTTTTGATATCTGCGGCAGTGGGAGAAAGGATGACAAAGCGTGTGAAATTCAGCCCGGCTTGATTGATATTCGGCTCTAACACATTCATGCCATAGATCTCCGCCGCCAAGCGGCTGGCAATTGCCGCCACACCTGGGGCTGGTTCCAGCAAGCTTTTCACTGCTCCTGCCGTGTCCGACCACTCAACAGCTTCAATGCCGTGCTGGCGTAACCACTGGCGACATTGTCCAAGTGCCTGATAGTGCGAGCGTGCCACTTGCACATCTTCCAGCACCATGCCGTGCGGCGCAATCAAGCATTGTTGAACGCGGTAATATAATTCCCCAATAATGTGCAAACCCGTCTCCAACAAAAGCTCATAGGTGCGAATCACCGTCCCATAAGTGGAATTTTCAATCGGGAGACAGCCATACTGCACCGCGCCTTGCTCCACCAATTCAGCGGCATCCTGAAAGGTGGGGCAAGGCACAGTCTCAAGCTCTTGGTCAGCAAAATATTCGCGTGTCGCCATTTCTGAAAAAGCGCCAGGCTCGCCCTGAAAAGACACACGTAAAGGCGCGTAAGGTAACATTTACAGTCGTTTCAAAATTTCGGCAGTCATTTGCACCGTGCTCAAAGCATTTTCGCGGCGCAAATCAACAGTACGGCAACCTTCACTCAGGGCGCGATTCACCGCCGACTCCACCGCATCTGCTTCAGCGGTTAATTTGAGCGAGTGGCGTAACAACATGGCGGCAGATAGAATGGTGCCAATCGGGTTGGCAATGCCCTTGCCGGCAATATCGGGGGCGGAACCGTGTATTGGCTCATACAAGCCGGGTCCACCATCACCCAAACTGGCACTGGGCAAATTGCCCATGCTACCGGTCAGCACCGCCGCTTCATCGGTCAAAATATCGCCAAACATATTGCCTGTCACCATCACATCCATACTGGCTGGCCAAGTGACCAAGCGCATGGCGGCACTATCTACCAATTGATGCTCAAAGGTGCAATCGGGAAATTCTTTTGCCACCCGTTCCACCACCGTGCGCCACAAGCGTGAACAATCCAAAATATTGGCTTTGTCCACACTAATCACATGCTTTTTGCGCTGGCGGGCAATTTCAAATGCCAAACGCACCACGCGCTCAATTTCGTAATCCCAATATTCCATCGTGTCGTAGGCGCGTTCTTTGCCGTCAATCATCTCGCGCTTGCGGGCACCAAAGTAAATATCGCCGGTCAATTCGCGGATGACAATCAGGTCCACCCCTTGCAGGCGTTCTTCCTTAAGTGGGGAACTTGCCAGCAAATGCGGGTGGGGCTTGACTGGGCGCAAATTGGCGAAGGCATTTAGCCCTTTGCGCAGTTTGAGCAAGCCCTGTTCGGGGCGCACTGTGGCATTGGGGTTATCCCACTTGGGTCCGCCCACCGCTCCCAATAGCACCGCATCGCTCGCTTGGCAAATTGCCAACACTTCATCGGTCAGGGCAATGCCGTGCGCATCAATCGCGCAACCGCCCGCCAAGTGATAATCAAATTCAAATTGGTGACCAAATTGGGCGGCAACTGCTTTCAACACGTCCACAGCGGCGGCGGTCACTTCTGGACCAATGCCATCGCCGGGTAAAACAACAATTTTTGCTTGCATGGGTTTTTCCTTGTAAAAATAAGATTTGCCTATTCGCGCTCAGACAAAAATATCTGGGCTAGGCAGACAAAATTATACCAGTTTGTGAAAAGAACAAACCCGCTCACTTACGGCGGAATTGCTTTTCCAACACATCCACGCTTAAGTGAATCATGGTGGGGCGACCATGCGGGCAACTGCGTGGACTTTCGCACTGCTCCAAACTTTGCACCAAAGCGCGTTGCTCTGCCAAGCTCAGCACCTGCCCAGCCTTCACCGCCGCACGCTTGCACACCCGCGCAATCAGGCGGGCTTCCAACCGTCCGGCAAAGGGTGCTTCATCTTCTTCAAAATCATCCACCACCACCCGCACTGCCTGCTCCGGCGTGATAGGACCCACAATACTCGGCAGTGAGCGCACCAGCACCGCATTGCGCCCAAAAACTTCCACTTCCAAACCAATACGGGCAAGCGCATCCCGCTCTCCTTCCAAAGTGGCAAATGCCATTGCCGAAACTTCCACCGCCACCGGCTGAAGCAACCGCTGGCTGGCAATCTCCGCATGGGCGGCTTGCTCCATAAAAGCTTCATACAGCACCCGCTCGTGGGCGGCATGTTGGTCAATCAAGTACAAACCATCGGGTCCTTCTGCCACAATATAAGCCGCCCCCACCTGCCCAATCACCCGCATCAAGGGCACAGCCGTGGGTAGGGGCGTTTGTGTGGACGGTTCGGCAGTGGGCGTAATCTCGGGCGCAAACTCATCTGCAAAAGTGGGTTGGGAAAAATCGGGCGAGTCGGCACTGGCACTCGGCAAGCTGGGCTGAACATCCGAGGGGGTGGGGGCTAGGCTTTCGGGTACAAACGGCTCTTCGTCCCAACGGTTCCAGCGTGGCAAAGCCTCGCGCTCCGCGTGAAGCGGCGCACCCCAATTGCCCCTTTGCCCAGCATGGGTTGGCAACTCGTCCCCGCTGAACCAACTACCAGCACGTGGGCTTTGCGTATCAAATTCTGCTATGGAAGGGGCAGAAAGCAGTGCTTGGCGGATTGGGTGGTGCAAAGCACGGAAAATTTGGTCGGGAAAGCGAAAACGCACTTCAGCTTTGGTGGGGTGCGCATTGACATCCACCTCGGCGGCGGGCAGTTCAATGCGCAAAACACACAGCGGGAAACGCCCCACCATCAGGTGGGTGTGATAAGCCTGCAAAACGGCGGCACTCAACTTTTGGTCTTGCACCAACCGCCCATTGACGAAAAAAATCATCTCCCCGCGATTGGCACGCGTCAAAGCCGGGTGCGAGACAAACCCCTGCACTTGGATCGGCTCTTGCCCCAACGAAGCATCTGCCGAGCGCACCGGCAACATCTGGCGGGCTGACTCCGCCCCCATCACTTCCACCAACACATCGCGCAATTCGCCTGTGCCATTGGTGTGGAGCAAAGTGCGATTGCCGTGCATAAGCCGGAAGCGCACCTGCGGGTAAGCCATCGCATAGCGGCTGACAATGCGCACAATTTGCCCGCGCTCGGCAATTTCATTTTTTAAGAACTTTAGGCGGGCCGGCACATTAAAAAACAAGTTCTCAACCGTGATGACGGTGCCCGGTGGCGCACCGATTGCCTTTTGATAGAGCGTGCGCCCACCTTCCATGCGCATCTGCGTGCCAACTTCTTCGCTCACATGGCGCGTCACCAGCGTGGTCTGGCTCACTGCCGCAATCGAAGCGAGAGCCTCCCCGCGAAAGCCGAGCGTGTGAATGTTGAACAGGTCATCGGCTGTGGAAAGTTTGCTGGTGGCATGGCGGGCAAATGCCAGTGCCACTTCGGCGGCGGGAATGCCACTGCCATTATCGGTAATGCGAAGCAGGGTGCGCCCGCCACTTTCTAGGTCAATCTCAATCTGATTGGCTCCAGCATCGAGCGAATTTTCCAACAATTCCTTCACCACACTGGCTGGGCGTTCAATCACTTCGCCTGCGGCAATCTGGGAAATTACGGGGTCGGGAAGAAGGCGAATGGGCATGGTGGGGTAGTGGCTAGTAGTTGGTGGCGGGTGCTATATCCGACATGGGTGAAAGTTACACGTTTTTCTCAAGAGAAAAAGCGCCATTCCCACCCGCGCCGAGTTTCAGCACGTTTACTTATCTTCTCGATAGTGACAGCCCTGACTTTTGCGGTTGCGAATGGCAGATTGGGCAATCAATAAGGAAACTTGGGCACTGTTGCGTAAGCCAATCAATTGGTCGGTCAGGCGCGTTTTGCGATAAAAGTCTTCGATATTTTGCGAAAGGTGGCGCAATTCATTGATTGCCCGCCCTAGCAAGTAGCGACTACGCACCAAGCCAACATAGTGCCAGTTTAAAGTGCGGATAGTCGTCATGTCACCCTGCATCAGTGCGGGGTCGGTGTCGTAGAGCAAGCCACTGGTGTCCCAGGCGGGCACTGCCGATTCGGCAATTGGCTTGCGCACGCCACCCTGCTGAATATGGCGAGCGGCGCGGTCTCCCCACACCAACCCCTCCAGCAAAGATGTACTCGCCAAGCGGTTTGCCCCGTGCAAGCCGGTACAACTCACTTCGCCAATGGCATACAAGTTAGGAATGCTGGTTTGCCCATCTAAGTTCACCAACACGCCCCCACAAAAATAGTGTGCGCCAGGTTGCACCGGAATCGGCTGGCGCGTGATGTCAATGCCCAGCTTTAAACAACCGGCATAAATTTGCGGGAAGCGCTGTTTGAGTTCGGCGGCAGGCATTTTGCTGGCAATATCCAGCAACACATAAGGGTAGCCATTGTGGAGCATCTCCCAATAAATGGCACGCGCCACTTCGTCACGCGGAGCCAAATCCTTCCACTCTGGGGCATAACGCGCCATAAACGGTTCGCCCTCCGGGGTGAGCAAAATGCCGCCTTCCCCGCGCACCGCTTCGCTAATCAGCAATTTATTCACCCCCGGCATGTGCAAGGTAGTGGGGTGAAACTGCACAAACTCCAAGTTGGCAGTCCGAGCACCAGCACGATGTGCCATTGCCAAGCCATCCCCCCGCGAGCCATTGGGGTTACTGGTGTAGGAATAGATTTGTCCCAAACCGCCGGTGGCTAGGATGGTTTGAGCGGCAAGGATCGGAGTCACTTCGCCGGTGCGATTATCTAGGACATACGCCCCGTGGCAGGATTGTGCGCCATAAACAGCCATTGGGTCCACCGCATGGTGCGGGAAGGTAATGAGATCGACTGCCGTATGGTCAGAAAGCACGGTAATATTTGGCTGTGCCAACACAACTGGCATTAGTGCCTTCATAATTGCCGTGCCGGTTGCATCGCCCACATGCAAAATGCGGCGGCGCGAGTGAGCGGCTTCCAAGCCAAAGAGCAAGTTGCCTAGCTCATCGTGGTCAAAAGGCACTTGAGCTTGTTCAATCAACAACTCCCGCACCACACGCGGACCTTCTTCTGCCAATTGCTCGGCGGCAGGTCGCCAAGTGAGCCCATCCCCCGCGTTGATAATATCATCTATCAACAATTCGGCAGTGTCTTCTTTACCGCGAGTGACAATGCCACCTTGGGCATAGCTGGAATTGCTTTCCAGCGGGTCAGGGGCACGGGTGATGAGGGTGATGTGGCGTTCTCGGTCTTGGGAAAGGCGCAAAGCGGCGGCGGCTCCGGCAATTCCGCAACCGATAATTAGCGTGTCGTTCATAATGGGGAGTAGGGTTGAAAATCCGTGCAGAACTGAACCCAATGTGAGTGGTTCTGCACGGGCGTGAGCGGGTAGGTGAGCTGGGCTTATCCGATTTGAATCATGCGTTCGACTGCACGGTACGCCCTCACCCGAATTTCTTCTGGTACGGTGATTTCATAGCGATTTAGCTGTAGTGCCAGCAAAGTATCTTCCATCGTAATTTGATTCATGTGTGGGCAACGAATCATACACAAGCGCAACATTTCTTTTTGTGGCACAGCGGCGGCAATGTTGTCGCCCATGCTACATTCGGTCAATACCAAATAGCGTTGGGCGGGGTTGTTTTCGACAAACTTAATCATCGCGGTTGTGCTACCGGCAAAATCACTGGCGGCAACCACTTCGGGGCTACATTCCGGGTGGCTGATTACAGCAACATCGGGAAATTGCGCCCGCACAGTTTCAATATCTTCCACTGTAAATTGCTCATGCACTTCACAGCGTCCGTGCCAACCCACCATTTGAAAATCCACATCGGTGTTGAAGCTGACATTCACCCCGTTTTTGTTAGGGACAATGATGTGTTTGCCGGTTTCTTTGGCAACATTGCGAGCCAAATATTCGTCTGGCAAAAAGATGACGGTGTCGCTATTGAGCGAGCGCACCACATGCGCGGCATTTGCGCTGGTGCAACAAATATCTGTTTCGGCTTTGACATCGGCATAGGTGTTGACATACGTCACCACCGGAACGCCAGGAAAGCGTGCTTTGAGCATGCGCACATCGGCGGCGGTGATGCTGGAAGCCAAAGAGCAACCCGCTTTAGCGGCGGGCAGGAGCACCGTTTTGTTGGGATTTAGGATTTTTGCCGTTTCTGCCATAAATTCCACCCCACAAAACACAATAATGTCGGCGGTGGTTCTGGCGGCAACACGGCTTAGGTAGAGCGAATCGCCCACATAGTCGGGAATCGAATTGAAGAGCGCGGCTTCCATATAGTTATGCCCCAAAATGATGGCATTTTTTTCGCGCTTGAGCTGGTTAATCTGGTGTGCCAGTTCGGCTTTATAGCGCAATTCGGGTTCGGGCACAATGCCGCTGAGCTTAACACGCATTTGTTCGTAGGTTTGTTCAAAAGTGGTCATTGATTTTTGTTTAGAAAGTCTGTTATAGTTGGCACAGGTTGGGATTTCGTGTTTTTGCATAAGGGGAAATGCGCAACTTTCATCCGTGCCAAATACCGAAGTCGCGCCAGCTTAGTGTAGTAATTACACCAATTCTACTCGATTTCCAGGCTCATGTCAAATACTTTTGGTGAGTGAGTCAATGCACCAGAAGATATATATTCGACACCTGTTTCTGCAATTGGGCGCACCGTATCTAGCCGAACATTGCCACTCGCTTCCAATGGAATCTCTGGGTGGAGAATATTGCGCAAATTCACACATTCGCGCAAGGTTTCCAAATTCATATTATCCAGCAAAATGCGTGTAACGCCCAAAGGTAGTGCTTCGCGTAGCTGGTCTAAGTGGGTCACTTCTAATATGATGGGGACATCGACCCCGTTTTCTGCACGAACCCGTTCCACCGCCAGCGTGATACTGCCCACAGCGGCAATGTGGTTGTCTTTAATCATGGCTTGGTCATATAACGCCATGCGGTGATTTCGTCCCCCGCCCATCCGAACGGCATATTTATCCAATTCACGGAAGCCGGGCAAGGTTTTTCGGGTATCCAGCATCACCGTTTGGGTGCCAACCAGCGCGTTCATAAACTGGCGGGTCATGCTGGCGATACCACTCAGCCTACCGATGAAGTTCAAAGCGGTACGTTCTGCTACTAAAATAGAAATCCCGGGACCGTCAACTTCTGCCAACACTTGGCGATTTTCCACAATGTCTCCATCCTTCGCAATGGGTGTGAAAGAAATTCGTTCATCTACCTGGCGAAAGACTTCTGCCATCACAGGCAAACCAGCAATAACTCCATGCTGTTTGGCAATTAGAACGCCATGCAAAATTTGCTCACGGTCTAAAGTTGCCCAAGCCGTAATATCGCCACGGATCACTGGCGTAGGCAGGCTGTCGGTTGCGGAAAGGTCTTCCAGCAAAGCAAGTTGAATCAGGGTGGAAAGGTTGCGAAATTCGGTCATGGCAGGGAGCTAGGGAATAGGTGATGAGTGGCTAGTTGTCAGGCGTGGAGTAAACGCGAGTCGTATTGATTTCATAAAAAAGCGTAACTGCTCAGGCATAGCCCACAGGTTAATATTTAGATGTTTTTACGAGTGCAACCGCGAATACGAAACCGCGTCTATTCATGTGGGACGATCTAAAAAATCAACGGTTCGGACCTGTTCTGCTTATATTTTGGGCAACAAACCAAGTTCATTCAGATTTTAGCCAGTCTTATCAAACTAGGCAGAGCAGTTACAAAAAGCGTATATATCCGGCACGGGTAGAAACTGCGCTTCTCGGTTTAAGGGAACAGTGCAACTCGATATTCGGCACGCAT
>DKKK01000212.1:0-1379 GCA_002455215.1 Anaerolineales bacterium UBA6668
AACATTACGTTGTTAGCACCCATTCGAAATGACAAAACCGTTACTTGGCAATAAAGCCTTGCGTTCTGGTCAAAAAAAGCAAAACCCGCAACCTGTGACCAGGCTAAGTCTATTTGTATTTTATCACTAAATACTTTACTGGTTTATACGGGATTTTCGCTTACCAGCCATTAACTTCTGCCTATGTTCACTTTCTCCTACTTTATTTCGCCACACGGCTTTGGGCACGCCGCCAGAGCCTGTGCGGTGATGAATGCACTCGGTAAACAAGCCCCTTGTCATTTTGAAATTTTCACCAGTGTTCCCGCTTGGTTTTTTGCCCAATCCTTGCAAGTGCCCTATCGCTATCACCACGAAATCGTAGACGTGGGGCTGGTGCAGGCAACCCCATTAAAGGAAGACGCGCCCACCACTGTCCAACGCCTGCGAGAGATTTGGTTTCCTAGCCAAGCAAAAATTGCCCAGCTAGCGGG
This sequence comes from Anaerolineales bacterium UBA6668, assembly GCA_002455215.1. Lineage (GTDB taxonomy): Bacteria > Chloroflexota > Anaerolineae > Anaerolineales > UBA6668 > UBA6668. The sequence continues at coordinate 474 of DKKK01000212.1, forward strand.
GGAAGTGTGCAATGCGGGTTGTCAAGCAATCTTGTGTGATATTGCCCCAATGGGAATAGTGGTTGCAAATGCGGCAGGTGTGCCGAGTATTCTTATCGAAAATTTTACCTGGGATACAATTTATTCCGCTTATGTTGCAGACGCGCCGGCTTTGCAAGAATTAGGTGACAGCATGGCAGAGTGGTTTGCCCGCGCAAATTACCATATTCAAACAGACCCTATCACCCGCCCCACTGCTACTGCGCAATCTGTCCTGCCTATCAGCCGCTCACCACGCACCCCCACCAGCGAGATACGCTCTCGCTTGGGTATTTCGCCGACAGCACAATTAATTCTGCTGACAATGGGGGGGCATTCTGCCGAATTTTTGTTTTTGGCTAAGTTACAACAACTCCCGTACCAATTTGTTCTGCCCGGCAATTGGCAAAGCGAAGAAAGGCGGGGAAATTGCTTGTTTTTGCCGTTCAAATCCGAACTATACCACCCTGACTTGGTTGCAACCGCGGACTTGGTGGTTGGCAAAATTGGCTACAGCACCGTAGCAGAAGCCTGGCAGTCGGGTACGCGCTTTGCATACATTCCCCGCCCGCTATTTTTAGAATCAGCCGTGATGGAAGAGTGGATGCAAAAAAATATGGTGTGTAGTGAAATTTTACAACAAGACTTTGAGCAAGGCACATGGCTGTATGCACAATTGCCTGCCCTTTTAGCACAGCCACGCGGGCAAATTGCGCAAGAAAATGGCGCCGCTCAAGCCGCAGAATTCATCTTTCAACAATTGCTAACCCCGACTCGCTCAAAAAATGGGCTTTTCCCCTAAATACAAGGGCGATTTTTAGTAACTGCTCAGGCATAGCCAACGGGTTAATATTTAGATGTTTTTACGGGTGCAACCGCGAAAATGAA
>DKKK01000212.1:1385-29470 GCA_002455215.1 Anaerolineales bacterium UBA6668
CAAACAAGGCTGAGCAGTTACGATTTTTATACATTTTGAGTATGTAATAAGTGTATAGGAAGCAAATACTAATAAATTCGCTTAAATTTTGTGAAGTATGGCAAAAAAGACCCGAAAATTCTTGTATATGTTGCACATGGCAGTTTCCCAAAAGTTTTATACAATATAACCAATCCTTTCCTCCTTTTCTGTGCTGAGTGTGACGATTTGGAAAAATACAAGAACTCGTACCAAATAATCTAACGAAGCGAAGAGAAGAGCCGAACCAGCGTGTCAACCCTATGCGGGGGCTGAAGGTTGACAAAAAACGTGAAGTCGGCTCTTTTTCTTTTTAATTTAACTCAGAGTTAAGCACTGACCACAATTTCCACCACTTCGCTTGGCGCATTCCACCGTATGGGCAGTGCGGCATAGCCCACCCCACTGCTGACAATCAGCTTTGCATTCTGCAAATGAAAACATCCATAGGGGTATTTCCGATTGTATTTTCCTGCTGGCAATAAAATGGGGCGGTAGTTGGGTAAGGCAATTTGCCCGGCATGGGTGTGCCCTGCCAACGCCAGATGCCATTCTTGCCCTGACAGGGCGTGTAGCCCTTCGGGAGAGTGCATCAATACAATGCGGAAGCCTCCCGCAAGTGGGAAAGTCCTGGCAAAGTCGGGTTGGGCTGAAGTGGGAACATCCATTCCCCCCACCACAATACCTGTAAAAGGGGCAGGCAGTGCTTGACTTGCGTTACACAACACAACAAAACCAGCCGCGTGCAAAGCGTTTCGCACTTCAGTTTCATCTGCCCACAGGTCGTGATTGCCCAACACGGCAAATTTGCCCAGCCGAGCGGGAATCTGCGCCAAAGTTGGCACCCATTCCCACAAGCGTTTGGCATCTCCCAATACATAATCGCCACCCAACAGGCAAATATCTGCCGATAGCTCGGTCAACATCTGGCAAGTGCGGGCAATTAGGCTGTGATGGGTGCTTGGGCCACAATGCAGGTCAGTTGCAAAGGCTATCCGTAGGGGATGTTGCGCAGTGAAAGCGGGGTGGGTAATGTGATGGCGCACCAGCAATAGCTGGCGCTGTTGCCGTAGGGTATGGGCGAGCTTGGCGGGGAAGTCGAAAACCGCCAAACGCACAAAAACACGTTCAACTGCCCATTTGAGTAGGGAAAGGTCGCAGGCGCGAGTAGGAAAGGGGGACATAAGTGCAGTGTGTTATATAGGGTAGGTTTGTTATTGCCTAAGCGGTGCAGAATACAGCATATATTCGACAGGTGTCAGAGCCACGCTTGTGTTTAAGGATAAAAGCGCAGTTTTTGTCCGTGTCGAATATAGTATTCGACAGTTTAGTAGAAGTGACAAGCACTTGAGTGTATAACCGGCACATCTGCACATCGCGCTCATGCTGATTGGAAAAACGGTTTTGACCTTGCCGAGTATCGGCGTTTGTAGTACAATACCTTCGTGTAATGCGGAAGTGGCGGAATTGGCAGACGCGCTACGTTCAGGGCGTAGTTCTTAACCGAGTGTGGGTTCGACTCCCACCTTCCGCACCAACAAAAATCCCCCAGTAAATGCTGGGGGATTTTGCTTTGTTTGAATATTTCGCAAGGTTATTTCACAAATGAGTGGCTTTGTTCGCGCAGATATTGTTGTAAGTAATAGTGACTCCCTGCCGCTTTATTGGTTCCGGTACTGCCTTTCCAACCACCAAATGCCTGATAGCCGGGCCACGCCCCCGTCGTTGCACCAGCGGCGCGATTGATGTATAAAACGCCTGCTTCAATGTTGTCGGTGAACCATTGCACTTCTTGCGGGTCTTCGCTGAAAAAACCAGCTGTCAAGCCCAAATCCACCTGATTGGCGCGGCGCATGGCATCTGCGTTATCGGTAAACTCGCCCACGACCAGCACAGGCGCAAATAGTTCGGTTGTCCAAATATAGTGGTCGCTGGGCAAACCATCTATAATGGTGGGGCTAACAAACCAGCCCGCCCTGTCCAACGTCTTGCCACCGGTTAGTGTTTTTCCACCGGCGGCTTGTGCACCGGTCACTGCACGCTCAAACCGTTCATAGGCGGCTTGGTTGATAATCGGACCCATGTAGGTTTCGCGGATAGTCGGGTCGCCCACCACCAATTTCTCGGTAATTTCTACCAAGCGTTGTAAAAATGCCGCTTTGACGGACGAATGGACAAACACACGTGAGCAAGCGGAACACTTTTGCCCCGTCAAGCCAAAGGCAGAGCGTGCGACACCCCAAGCGGCTTTCTCGATGTCGGCTTTTGCGGTGATGATGGCGGGATTCTTGCCACCCATCTCGGCAATTACTGGGCGCACATATGCCCCGCCCGGTGCAAAATTGCGTAGGATACTCATCCCTACTGCATAGCTACCGGTGAAGGTAAGCCCAGCCACAGCGGGGTGTGCCACAATTGCCTTGCCGGGTTCGTCATGCCCACTGATCATGTTGTAAACGCCTGCGGGCAAGCCGGCATCGGCAAAACATTCTGCCAGTAAGTAGGTGGAATAGGGCGCTTCGGGGGCGGGTTTGTGAACTACGGTGTTACCGGCAATCAATGCCGCACCTGCCGGACCCCCGCTTAACGCCGCAGGGTAATTAAAGGGTGAAATTACCCCCCACACGCCGTAGGGTTTGAGTACGCTCAAATTTTCGTTGCGTTCACTTTCATTTGCCATCGGTTTGGCAAAGCCGTTATTGGCTTCCATCGCATCGGCACAGTAGCGAATCAAATCTGCAGTTTCTTCCACTTCGCCGATGGCTTCCAAGCGGTTCTTGCCCACTTCTAAAGTGACAACTGCACTGATGTAGAACAGTCGCTCGCTAATCAAATCAGCCACCTTGCGAAGCAATCGCACCCGTTCCTGCCACGGGGTCGCCTTCCAAGCCGGATAAGCGGCTTTTGCCGCCGCCACTGCCGCCTGCACATCGCTGGCTGTTCCTTCGGCAAAATGCCCGACTAGCAGGCTGGTATCAATCGGGCTGTGTTTGGCAAATGTGCTTGCAAATGTGCTTGCAAATGTGCTTGCGCTGGCTTGCCATTTCCCGTTGATATACAAAGGGTAGGTGTTGCCAAAATTAGCCTTCGCAGTCGCCACATCTTCATCAAAATATTGGTGAAGCAAGGGGTCTGGCGAACTAAGGGTGCTGTAGGTAACTCGAATGCGTTTTCTTTCTGATGTCATGGTTTCCTCCAAATTTGGAATAAAAGGGTGGGGCTTTTTAACGAAAACCCAATTGGCGGGAAATGTTGCCAGCGGCGTGTAGGAGCATGGTTTGCAAGGTGGTTAGTTGTTCGGTGGTCAGGCGTGCCGAAGGTCCCCCTAAGCTGATTGCGGCGACTGCAAGCCCTTGATGATTGCGCACCGGAGCGGCAATTTCGGTTAAACCATCTTCCAGTTCATTGCGGGCGAGAGCAAAGCCTTGCTTGGCTACTTTTGCCAGTTCCGCTAGCAAGGCGCTACGGGTGGAAATTGTAAAATGGGTCAACGGGGGGAGTTGTTCGGGCAATAGTTGGCACAGTTGGCTTTCAGATAGTTCTGCCAAAAGTACTTTGCCAGTCGAAGTTGCGTAGGCGGGCCAAATATTCCCGATGGAGGTATTCAGTTTTTTTTGATGGTGTCCTTTGATTTCATCTACGATTAGTGTACTGGCATTTTCCAATTGTTCTAACGATGCCATTTCGCCGCTTTGCTCTGCCAGCCATTGCAACATTGGGCGACTGACCGAGCGCAACGGGTTGGCACGCACCGCCCGTGCTCCGAGTACGATGAGTTCGGGTCCCAAGCGGTATTGCTCGGTATTGGGGTTGTAAGCCACCAATCCTGCTTGTTGAAGCTCTGCCAATAAACGGTAGACGGTGGTGCGATTTAATCCACTCGCCTTGACCAATTCGGAGATGGCTAACTCAGGGCGAGAATCGGTAAAGATGGAGAGTAAGCGTATCGCTCGCGAAACTGCCTGAGTTCCACCATAGGGATGACTTTGCGAATCTTCGGGGGTAAGTGTGGAGATTTCCGGATACATAGGATGTTGCTGATTTTTGAACAATCTGTTCACAATCAGAACAAAGCAATTTTACCTGAAATGGCGAAAAAAGGGAACTATTTAGAACAAGGGAGTGTTTTTATCGCAAACGCGTGCGCCGCAAGTGCTAGTGATGAGCAATCCGCTCTTTTGACAGGAAACCCAAACTATCATTCATCACCGACACTTATTCTATATTCAACCCAGGTCGAATACACCGGTGCTTGAGCTGGATGCAAATATCCGCAATTCTCACCCGCGCTTAGTATCGATTCTTCAGCATTTATCACTCACTGGTAATCAATCCCATAGTATAATTACCTGCGGTACGCATGAAAATTGCTTTTCCCATTAAGCAAACACGTGATGCGATATTCGACACACATGCCGAATATCAGGCGTGCCGAAGATAGCCGTAGAAATTTAAATGAGTGACAAATTGTCTCGGAGAAAGGTATGAAAGTTTCGTGTTTACAAGAAAATCTAGCAAAGGCGCTCGGCATTGTTGGCAAAGCAGTGGGAGCACGCACTACTCTGCCTATTTTGGCGAATATTTTGGTATCTACCGAGAATAATCAGTTGCGGCTCACGGCGACCGACCTAAATCTGGCGATTAGTTGCTGGATTGGGGCAAAGGTTGAACAAGAAGGCGCTGTGGCTATGCCAGCCCGCACCTTCATTGACTTGGTGAATGCCCTGCCACAGGGTACAGTCTCTCTTGAACTGAATGTACGCACACAAGCGGTCAATATCCGCTGTGGAAGCTATAACAATGACCTAAAATCACTGGATGCACAAGAATTTCCAATTGTGCCTACTACCGAAGGACAAGATGGCATTGAAATGCCGGTTGAACTTCTGCGCAGTTTGATTAGTCACACTGTATTTGCCGCCGCTACCAACGATGCCCGCCCCATTCTAACCGGTGTCGAAGCCCGCATTCGAGATGGGCAGATCACCTTCTCTGCCGCCGATGGCTACCGCTTGGCAACCCAAACCGGTCATTTAGGCGCTCCCATCAATCATGTGCCAGCCATCATTCCAGCACGCGCCTTGCATGAAGTGGCAAGAGTCTCACATGACCCGAATACAACTGCCATGATGGTGCTTTCTGCCAACCGCAGTCAAGCGATGTTCCGCATTGGCAATGTTGAGTTGGTATCCCAGTTAATAGAAGGTAACTTTCCAGAAGTGGGACAGTTGATTCCCAAAAGCCACCAAACCCGCACGATTGTCAGCACTAGCGAATTGGCAAATGCCTGCAAAGCGGCCCGCATTTTCGCTCGCGAATCGGCAGGCACTACCCGCCTAAAAATTGTACCCGGCAATGGAGCTACCCCCGGTCAGGTTATGGTGAGTGCTGTTTCGCAAGAGACAGGCTCTAATGAAACCACCGTTGATGCAAACGTGGAAGGAGTGCCGGTAGAGATTGCCTTTAATGTGCAGTTTTTGCTAGATATGTTATCTGCTATTGAAACCCCCAATATGGTAATCGAAACCAATGCGGCGAGTACGCCGGGGTTGTTTAAGCCAGCCGGCAAAGATGACTTTTTGTGTGTTGTTATGCCGATGAATTTGAACCGTTAAGTTATATTTGGCAAATTTCATACGGGCAGTACGCTTTTTCAGGAAAATAAAACAGCCAGTCGATTGACTGGCTGTTTTGCTTAACCGTTGCGAAAATTCCGAGGTCGGTTTAGTATTCAGGCATGGGCGGAGCGGCAGGAGCGGCTTCCTTTTGTGGCACATCGGTGATGAGCGCTTCGGTGGTCAAAATCATGTTGGCGATGGATGCGGCATTTTCCAATGCGCCGCGCGTCACCTTGGCAGGGTCCAAAATGCCAGCAGAAATCATATCTACATATTCTTCGCTGATCACATCGTAGCCAATGCGGGGGTTCTTCTTTTCGCGGGCAAGGCGGCGCACTTCGTTGATGATGACAGAGCCATCTTGACCGGCATTGCCAGCAATCTTGCGGATAGGTGCTTCCAAAGCATTGCGCAAAATCTTCACGCCAGCGTCCATATCTTGGTTGTCCAAGCTGACGCCTTCCAATGCGCCAATGGCATTGATGAGGGTTACGCCACCACCGGAGACGATGCCTTCTTCCACTGCGGCGCGGGTAGCGCTGAGGGCATCTTCTACACGATGTTTCTTTTCTTTTAGTTCGACTTCAGTTGCGGCGCCGACACGGATAACAGCAACGCCACCGCTCAACTTGGCAAGGCGTTCTTGCAGTTTTTCACGGTCATAGTCGCTGGTGCTCTTGGCGATTTCCGCTTTGATTTCTTCGATACGTCCCTTGATACGGTTGGCATCGCCTTGTCCGTCAATGACGGTGGTGTCATCCTTGGTTGCCACAATTTTGGCGGCGCGACCCAAGTCGGCGATGGTGGTGCTATCCAACTTGCGACCGAGTTCTTCGGTGATGACAGTGCCGCCGGTCAAGATTGCGATATCTTGCAACATGGCTTTGCGGCGATCCCCGAAACCGGGGGCTTTGATTGCCAAAACGTTCAGCATTCCACGCATCTTGTTCAAGACCAAAGTGGCTAGGGCTTCGCCATCCACATCTTCGGTGATGATAACCAATTCGCGCTTGCCAATTTGCACCAACTTTTCCAAGATTGGCACAATGTCAGCGGCGGCGCTGATTTTCTTGTCGTGAATCAGCACGTAGGCATTTTCAATGATGGCTTCCATGCTTTCGGTGTTGGTGACGAAATAGGGGGAGATGTAACCGCGGTCAAATTGCATCCCTTCGACATATTCGGTTTCAAATTGCAAGCCCTTGCTTTCTTCAACGGTGATTACGCCGTCCTTGCCCACCTTGTCCATTACATCGGCAATCAAATTACCAATTTCTTTGTCGGCGGCGGAGATGGCGGCAACTGATGCAATTTCATCTTTGCTTTCAATCTTTTGGGCGTTGGACTTAATCCAATCAACCACTTTTTCTACACCGACTTCAATACCACGCTTAATCAACATGGGGTTGGAACCGGCGGCGACCATTTTCAAGCCTTCGTTAACAATCGCTTGAGCCAAAACGGTGGAGGTAGTCGTACCGTCACCCGCGATGTCGTTGGTCTTCGATGCGGCTTGTGCCAGCAACTGGGCGCCCATGTTTTCAAATGGGTCTTCCAATTCGATTTCTTTGGCAACTGTGACGCCATCATGGGTAACAGTTGGGGCGCCAAACTTCTTATCGAGCGCAACGTTGCGCCCTTTGGGTCCGAGGGTGGTGCTGACTGCGGCGGCGAGTTTGTCTACGCCAGCTTTTAGTTTGCGGCGAGCTTCTTCTGTAAATACGAGTTGTTTTGCGGCCATGGCTAAAAATTCCTTTTCGTTTCGTTTTGAGTAGGGTTGGGGTGATTGATGCGAAATTCGTTAGCTGTTTAACCAACAATTGCTAAAATATCGCTTTCCTTTAGGATGAGCAATTTTTGACCATCCACTTTCACTTCAGTGCCAGCATATTTGGCGTACAACACAACATCGCCCACGGCGACATCCATTGCTATACGTTTGCCGTCTTCGTCACGAGCGCCAGGACCGGCGGCAAGCACTTCACCCTTCATGGGTTTTTCCTTGGCAGTGTCGGGCATGAAAATGCCGCCTGCTGTTACGTCTTCTTGCTCAATTGGTTTTACAATCAAGCGTTCACCGAGTGGTTTCAAATTGAGAGCCATTATTTTCCTCCGGAGAGTTGATTTTTAAAATGTGAATTTTGGTTTTTAGCACTCTCCAAAGCAGAGTGCTAACGAATGCCAAAAGTGTACCAAAAAGCGGGGTAGGTTGTCAAGGGCTTTTTTAGCACTTGAGCGGCAAGAGTGCTAAATCAACTGAGTGGCGGACTGTTATATTCGGCACAGGTGGAAATTGCGCTTTTCCGGAATGCCGACCTATACTTGAGATTGTCTCATTTTCGGGTCATTTCGACCGAAGGGAGAAATCCTGCCCATTGTGTTATATTCGGCACAGGTGAAAGCTACGTTTTTTCCTTTAAGGAAAAAACGCAAATCGATATTCGGTATGTATACCGAATATAACCCGTGCCGAATATCAAAGATTTCTCACTCTTGCTAACATTACGTTGTTAGCACCCATTCGAAATGACAAAACCGGTACTTGGCAATGAAGCGTTGCGTTCTGTTCAAAAAAGCAACAACCTGCAATCTGTGACCGTGCTAATTTTATATTCGGCACAGGTGCTGAATATAAAATTGTGTTTTGCCCATAAGCATAAAAGCGCAATTTTCATCCGTGTCAAATATATGCCCGATGCACCCAGCGAACTTCGCATTTTCCAAAAAACCGAATCACACCCGTTGGCTATTCGCCGTCAACAAACAAATTTTAACTATCCACTTAACTTTCTGTCCTATAATCCGAACTATGAATTTACCCAGATTTTCTTTTCCACCATTTTCAAAAAATTTAGCCGTCGTTTCGGTTGGCTGTCTTTTGGCACTTTCTGTTCTTGCCTGCGGAGGGACGCTGGCATCGGGACCTGCGCCGACTGTGATGTTTGAAAGTCCAGTTACTCAAGCGCCGGCGACCATAGACCCAGCAGAAATCCAAAAACAAGTTGCGATTGCACTGACCCAAATTGCTCAAAGTGCGCCACCTGTATCTGCACAGTCCACCTTACAAGTTCCAGTGGCGATGGAGGCACAAGCTGACCAATATGCCGCACTGTATGCCAAAGTTAGCCCAGCCGTGGTGGCTATCTATGTGGAAACGCGAGATGGCGCGGGGCAGGGCAGTGGCTATGTGTACGACAAAACCGGTCATATTGTTACCAACTTGCACGTGGTAGAAAACGGGGTTTATGTTGAAGTCACCTTCCCAAGCGGCTTCCGCACCACTGCCAAAGTGCTGGGGACAGATGCTTCTGCCGATTTGGCAGTTTTGCGACTGGATGAAATTCCGCGCGATTTGGTGGTACTGCCTTTAGGCGATTCTGACCAACTGCATGTGGGCGACCCGGTAGTAGCCATCGGCAACCCGTTTGGCTTTGCCGGAACCATGACCACTGGCATTGTCAGCGCATTGGGGCGAGCGCTCACCGGGCAACAAACTGTCAATGGCGCACGTTTTTCCGCACCAGATATTATTCAAACAGACACAGCCATTAATCCGGGCAACTCCGGCGGTCCGCTCATCAACATGCAAGGTGAAGTGGTCGGCATTAACCGCGCGATTATTTCCGCGAGTGGCAGTAGCTCTGGCGTTGGCTTCTCAATTTCATCAAACACAGTCAAACGCATCATTCCGGCGCTATTGGAAAGCGGCAAATACCCCTACCCGTATCTGGGTATTTCCAGCACAGATGCGCTCACTTTGGCAGATTTGGAAGATTTGGGGCTACCCAAGTCTGGAGGGGTATACGTCACAGCAGTGGTGGCGGGTGGTCCGGCGGCAAAAGCCGGTTTGAAGTCAGCCGGGGGAAATTCTAACAATACTCAACTTTCTCGCGGTGGCGATTTTATCCAAGCAGTCAATGGCGAACCCGTTGCCAGTTTTGAAGAATTAATCAGCTATTTATTCTACAATACGGAAGTCGGCGATGAGATTACACTCACCATTTGGCGCAATGGCAAATCACTGGAAGTACCGCTCACATTGGGGGAAAGACATTAACAAACTATATTCGACACAAATGGAAACTGCGCTTTCTCTCACCAAGAAAAAGCGCAGTTTGATATTCGGCACGGGTGTCAAAAACCGACCCAACGCATTTTTAGGCTTCGTTTGTACCCGTTGTGGGCAAATAGTCAGTGATGGGAATAGGCAATTGGTAGGTGATGTTTCCAGTGAGTGGTTTGTCTAGCTTGATAGTGGTCACCTTGCGATTTTCCGACATTAAGTTTTCGCACACTCGCGGGAAAGACTGCAACACCGCCGCCACCACCAATACCTGCTCTTTGGTGGGAAACGCCAACTCATTGTTTACCAGATTGATGATAGACGGGTACGGCTCTTGCGAATCGATTAAAGGCAAACCCAACTCTTCAATGCGGTCGGAGTCTGCACAGCCCACATATCTTTCATCTGAAAAGGCAAACTCCATGCTATCACGAACTTGCCATTCGCCATCAATATAAAGCGGGTTCAAGATTTTCATCAACTGTTCTTCGGAAGCAAGAATGTTAAAACTGATAGGCTTAGAATCTTCTTGACTTAACACCAGATAGTTTAGCTTTTCATTGAATAGAAACGGGAAGAAGTGAGTATCGAAAAAATCAACCCACTCAACTTTTTGGCAGAAATGATAGGCACGCTCTACAAAGTGGCTGAATAATTTGTCATTGACATAGCGCAGGTGCGAAATCCCCGCGATGGGATGGTCGGGGTTGAAGAGTCCGGATGACATCATGGTAACTGTTTGTGCCATTTCGTCCAGCCCTTTGGTCAAGGCTTTGGGGAGTGACGTGGCAGAAATCATCGTCTGTGTGCCTTGCAAAAGTTTCTGCAAAGCAGGCAACAGGGCTTCGTGTGAACAAACAATCAATGCCGGACGCGACTTAATCGCATGGATACCACTGACTGGATTATCGTTTTGAGCCATAATGAGAAGTTGCTCACAACCTTCTTCCAAAGAAACGGCTGGCGTAAGCCCTATCAAGCCGTTTGCCGCCATTGCCACCAGAAACCACATTCGGTCGTAATGCTTGGTTTCGGTGTTCAATACCCAACCTTGCAATTTTTTGGCATAGATTACCCATTGCTCTTGATGTTGGGGGAGCGCTGAAAATGCGCTTAGGTCAAATTTTTTTTCCAGTTGTTGGGCAATCCACTCATCTTTTACAGTAGATGAAACATCATCAACAAACTCATCTTCGTCATAAGCATCGCTAAAGCGGTATTCCAGGTAGCCATTGATATCTTCCAAATCCACCCTATTGACATCAAAAGAGTCGTCCAGAAATTGCTGGGCATACTCATAATATTCCGCCTTCGGATTTTTGTAATCTAGTACCGATTGATTCCAAGCGGGATAGCCGCCCACATTTTCCGAAGGAGCGGCATATTCAGCGGCAATACACCACGGCAGTTGGGAAACCCCTTTCGGCTGTTTGGGCAGAATTTTTTCTACGTAGATACGGTGTTTCCAATCGTCTCCGTAATCATAGATATATTCAAATTCCTGCCCCACTTTTAACAACTCACCCAACGTGAACTGTGACTCATCTAGCATGGGCACGCCATGCGGAGAGAATTCTTCTAGATCATCGGTGTAACGCCGTTTGTCAATATCGAAATGGTGTAAATGCTCTTCTTCCCAGTCAAATACGGATTGGATAACCAAGTGTAAATCTGCCAGTGTCGAATCTGCCGCAACCAATACGGTGCGGGTTGGCAATGGGCGACATTGATACAAAGCAATTTTCAATTGAAAAATAGTCATTTTTTATAAATCTCCTTTTGCCATTCGATGGTGCGCGGCAAACCATCTTGTAATGAAACCGTGATGCGATGGTCTAAGTCGCGCATTGCTTTGCTGGGGTCGGTCTTCTTATCGCGGGTGTTGTGCGCTTCGTTCTCCACATATTTTACCAAGCCATCCTCCAAGCCGAGATAGCTCAAAATAAAATCGGAGAGTTCCTTGATATCGTGGTATTCGTTGCCCGCGATGTTGTAAACTTCGCCCGCGCGAAAATAACGCGGCTCGCAGATATTGGCAAGGGTACGGACACAGTCATCAATGTAAGTGCTGGTACGATGATGGTTCAGGTAAACCGTGTAGGGCATCTCGTGCAGGGCGCGATAAATAAATTGGCAAATCACCGAGCGATACTCGCTGTAGTGTTCACCCGGTCCATAGGTATTGAATAAACGCACGCGCACACTTTCGGTGCCAAAGCGGTCGGCGCTATTCAGAATTTGCATCTCATTGACCCATTTGGAAATGGCATAATCATTCATTTGGCGGATGGGGTACTGCTCCATCACTTCTTCAGTCATAATTCCATCCCAGTCGCCATACACTTCGCTACTGCTGGTAAACATCATGCGGAATTTTCGTTCTTCTTGAAAACGCAGGATATTCTTTGTGCCAATGGCATTACTTCGCCACATACGCTCATAGTGGTCTTCGCCATTCCAGCGCCCAAATTCTGCCGCCAAATGGTAGACGAACTCCGGCTGTACACGATTCATCACTGCCAGCAACTGGCGATAATCGCTCACATCACAACGCAGATACTGCGGACCTTCGCTGTGGGGTAAGTCACACACCCACACATCATGCCCGCGCAATGCCAACGCTTCTGTCAATTTGCTTCCGACGGCGCCAATGCCGCCTGTTACGAGAATTTTCATAGTTTTTTTGTGATTTAGAAATAATAAAATTTTTTCAAAAACAGTCTGACTCGGCAGGGAAATTCACATCGCAACCGAGTCTAAAATGTAAGCCGCCCGTGCCTGCCATGTATGGCTTTGCACGTCTATTCGTGCCTGTCGAGCAAGGGACTGCGCCATTACCGGATTTTCTAACAACTGCCGAATGGCTTGGGCTAGGCTGGTCGAATCATCGGGCTGNNATAAGGCATTGCGCCGGTGGGAGAGCAGGGTACGCAAGGCGGGCAAATCGCTTGCCACAATCGGACGCCTTGCCGCCATGTACTCATAGAGCTTAAGTGGCGACATGAAGGCAGTGGTATCTTCGCCGCTTGCGGTGCGGGTTTGGCGGCTGTACGGCATTGCCAGCACATCTGCCGCTTGCAAATAAGCCGGAACAAGGGACGGTGCAACAAAGCCAGTAAATTTTACACCGTTAAGCCCAATTTCGTGGGCAAGCGCTTGCCAATGGGCAATTTCCTGCTCGTTTCGCCCACCCACCACCAACAAATTAGCCACCTGCCCGACCATTGCCGTAAATAGCTCTTCCAACCCACGCCCAGCATACAAGCCCCCCACATACACTACCCAACGCTCTCCTTGTGCCAACCCCACTTGTTCGCGGGCTGTCGCTAGAGAAAGGGCTGGCTCAAAGCGCGACAAATCTACCCCATCCGGCGCAACCACCCAGCGTTCAGCCGAGAAACCATACTCTTGCACATAGACTTCTACCAATGCGGCAGTTAAGCCAACCAAACGCCCACGCGGATGACGGTGCAGTAGCCGCAACACTTGTAATTCATGCGCAGAATTTGGGCGACCATGCACTTCATAGACAACCTGTGCCCCCAATGCCAGAGCAATGCGAGCAGAAAGCGCATCTCGCCCACGCGTATACACCAGCCAATGTGAATGTTTTGGGCGCACGGCTACCCACGCCCGCCAAGCCCGCATTGCCAAACGCAATTGAAACCAGCGTGCGCCCCAGCGAATCTGTGGCATAGCTTCTAGGTGAATGTGAAAGGGCGTGTGAACGGCGTAATAGGCTAGCAAAGCCTTTTCCGTGAGTTGCGGTGTACCCACCCGCCCAAACAGGTACACTGGCACACCACAAGCCGCAAACGCGCTCCCCATTTGCATCATTTGCACATTTGAAGCTTTTTGCAAGGGAAATGGGGCGGAAGTTAGGTAAGTGAGAAAGGGAGATTTTGGCATGGGGTAAATTTCACTCCACCCGCAATGGCAACAGCAGTGTACCATCCGGGCGTTGTGTGCCATCGGGCAGGCTGACGGGCAGTAGCCGTTCCCCCGTGCTTGGCAGATACCAACCAATCCAGAGCGAGTACTCACCGGCGGGTAAATCTTGTGGGAGTGTAAAGTGTCGGACATCGGTTAGCGGGAATCCCACCTGCCAAAAGCGCGTGCCCCACTCACCCGCCAGCGGTGGCGCATCTGCCGAAAGCAAGGGGGATTGCCCTGCCTGTGGTTCACCCGCCCAAAGCTGAACAAACAAGGTATAGTCAGCAGATAGTGCTTGCTCTGCCTGCCAATACAGTGTCAAAGGCACAGTTGCCCCGGCTGGCACGCGTGTTGGTAAATCATAGCCCAAAAGGGTAATGGCATTGCCAAAGCGGGCATTGGCTGGGGTTGACGGTGCAACCGCCTGCGGTGTGGACGCCTGCAATGCGCCAACCGGTATCAACAGAGATGACAAAGCCTGCCCCTGCCCATCTTGCATTGCAAGGGTTTGTGAAAGTTGCGTTTCCCACAGTGAGATACTTAAACGCAGTTGGGTCGGGGCTTGGGCAGTGGGGAATAGCGGGATTTGGTAGGAATCGGCATAGACAGCACCCGCCTGCCACAGCGAAGTGGGCAAACGCCCCCCCCCATGCCACGTGTCTAATTTGCCTACATTTTGTGGTGCGCCCCCCAACGTGCGTCCAAATATATTCAGCGCCAAGTTAATATCATTGGAGAGCGATTGTTCGCTTTGCCAGTATAACGTCACGCGCACGCTTTGGGTGGGCAGGACGGCGGTTGTTTGAAGTTCGTAGCCTAGCAAGTGAATACCGTTGGCAAAGCGCACATCCAACGCCTGCGCCGAAGCTGGCAATTGCGACTGGGGCAAGGCAGATGGGAGTGCATAGGCGGGCTGGAGAGCTAGGAAAGGTACGCTCGCGGCGCACAGCGCCAGTACGCTACAGCCCAATACTGTGACCTTCTTTTGCCAATGAGCGGGCAGTAACACCAACCAGCCCCACGCCATGCCAATGGATAGCGCGGCAATCGCGCCAAACATCAAGCGCCCTTGCGATGCCATCGTCATGCTTGTCCAGCGTACCAAGCCGATGAAGGTCAGAAGCGTAAAAACGGACAATACGGCTGGGGCTATCACTCGCTCGGTGCGCCAAACACGTATTTGAAACAGTCGCACCCATGCCAAAATCAGTGCGCCTAAGCTCAACAACGCGTAAAATGGGTACAGCAGGTGGGGTAACAGCACATTGAATGCGCCGAAAACGCCCCAATAGCTGTACCAAAACGATTGCCATTCGCGCAATAATTGCACAATGCCGGGTGGGGTGGGACGCGCACCTGCCACAGCCACCATCGTTTGCAAGCCCAGCCAATCGCCCGCATATAGTTGATGATTGCGCCAAAACCACCAGCCACACACCGCCAGCACCATTCCAACCAGCACTACCCCACGGAGCAGTACCCGCCCCAACCAGCGTGGTAATGTCTGCCATTGCCAATTTTCCGCCTGCCCAGCCCGCAGTGCGATCGCTAGACCTACAGTCGGCGCAAGCATGAGTCCGCTCAGTTTGGTGAGCGCCGCCAGTCCCAATAAGATGCCCAACCCACTGGTTTTGCGCCAAGTAGGCAAAGACTCCCCAGCTAGGACCCACCACAAGGTGAGTGCACTTAGGCTAATGAGTAGGTTGTCGTTGTTGACCGAACTGGCAATAAACAAAAACATTGGATTAAACGCCACCAAACTTGCCGCTAACAGGGACATCCAACGATTGCGCGTGACTACCCATGCAAGTTGGGCGGTGCAAAAGACGGTTAGCCCGCCGAGCAAAACACTGAACAAGCGAATAATACGCACGGCTAGGTGGGTGCCATGCCAGATTGCCCATTCTTGGCGCTGGTGGCGGGTGGTGTTGATATTGTCGGGTGTGCCCGGTATGCCGAGCTTGGCGAAGGGGTTACGCACTGCCACTTGCTCGTAGTCTGAAACATCTACCCAAGCGGTTAAACCTGCGGCTATGGCGTAGTAGAGCGGCGGCTGGCTTCCTTCTTGCTCCCAAGTGGTCTTTACCCCAACTTGTTGCACGGGCAAGCCACGTCCTTCTGCTAGCTCACGGACAACTGGGTAGTGCCATAGCTCATCGGATGGCTCGAAGATTGGCGTAGCAAACAGATAACCAATGGCAATGGCTAGGTAGGCAAACAGCAGGGGGATGAGGGTGCGGTTAGGCAAGGCAATCTTTAGGTGACAAGAAAATACAACAAAAAGCTACCAACATTCATCAAGAAAACAATGAATCCCAACTGTTTGAATGATGTATGCACCTTAACTATTAAATATAAAAATACAGTCTCATAAACTACAATTACGGCTTCTGATATTAAGAGAGCGCTTGTTGCAGGCAAGCCTGTTTCTAAACGAAAATCTGGCAAATAAGATGCAGATATGGTTATCAAGACTGAACCAACAATAACTACTAGAAAAATGAATGCTAAAAGCAGTAGCATGATTAGCTTGTAAATTCGGTAGCGATTTGTATTCAGCACAATTTTCATACGTGTCGAATATAGGATGTATACCCATAAATTTAATAGAATCAAACCAACTAGAATCAGATATGCTAAATTTCTCTCCGAAACATTAACCCATTTCGTAAACCCTGGAAATACCAGCCAAACAATCGGTAAGGATAAAGTATTCGCTAATACGAGTTTGAACAACCAAGTCGAGAAAAACTTTGTGTTCAACTTGAAAACATAATTTACCAAAACAAACCCAATCAAAATTTCGCTAGTAATAGAAATCAATATCAATAAAATTGGATTTTTTGCTTTAGGGTAGGTTGCATTGTCAGGCAAGGCTTCTGACTTTTCAATGGATAATGTTTCATCACCCACCTTAACTTGATAAGTGACCGTTTCAAAACTCGTGGGTAAACTGATATCTGAGTTGCTCACACGCACTTTGTCTTCATATTGAGCAATTAGAAAAAACTGCCCACCGCCATGATTTGGATAGGCAACTGAGTAACAAAGTTCTTGGTCGCAAGTAAATTGGGATACTAAATGATTTAAAACAGGCTCGGTTGTTAAGCACTGCACATCTGTACACTGACCAAAAGATTGTAAAAGTACCTTTGAATTACAATTTGGTGAGACGCACCCAACTAGCTGTACGCCCAATTGTTTATGCTCACCTTTTTCAAATTGTTTAAACAAAAACCAAATTACAGTTGGAGGTGGTCCGCTGTTGGCATCAACTTTTTTCGGTATTGCTACTGTAAAAATTAAAGTCATTAAAGCTAATAAAATATAGCGAACCAAATTTGTTTTTGATTTAGACATTATAAAAAATCCTTTACCCCACTTGGTACAACTCCACTAACACCCCATTTGCCGCTTCAGGATGGATAAAGGCGGCAAGTTTACCACCCGCGGCAGGGACTGGCTGTTCATTGATAAGCCGTACACCTTTCTCTTTGAGCCGCGCCAACATAGCATAAATGTCATCCACTTCCAGGGCAATATGGTGCATGCCTGCCCCACGTTTGGCTAAGTACTTGGCAACGCCACTATCGGGGGTAGTGGGGCGCAACAACTCTACTTCGCTATCACCCATCGGGAAGAAGGCAACTTCTACTGCCTGAGATGGCACGTCTTCCGTATGGCTCAACTGTAAACCGAGCGCGTCTTGCCAAAAAGGCAGGGCAGACTCAAAATCAGGGACAACAATGGCGATGTGATTAATTGCTTTTATCATAACTGCCATTTTATCATCATCAGCCTATCTTGAAAAACTACAAACCACTTGACAATTAGTAAAAATAGCGATACAGTTAATTTTACTTAACTATTTTATGAACGAAACTAATTCCCTACAAGACGCCCTTCAACTTTGGGTAGATACCTTCATGAGCCACTCCATGCGCTCATGGATGACCTTTGTGCGTGCGAGTGGACTTTCGATACCACAGTTTTCTTTTTTAATGCGCTTACATTATCGTGGGCAGTGTGATGTCAGCGATGCGAGTACGCATTTGGGCATTACCAAAGCCGCCGGAAGCCAGATGGTGGACAAATTGGTGGAGCAAGGCTATCTAATCCGCCTAGAAGACCCCAATGACCGCCGCCACAAAGTGCTAAGTCTCAGCAATGCAGGCAAACAACTGCTCCAGCAAGGGCAGGCAATGCGCAATCAAGGCATTGCTGAATTGGCAGAACTTTTGCCCGCCGAACACCATGCCGAAGTTTTACACAGCCTACAAGAGCTAACCCGTTGCATGATGTTGCTTTACGAAGCAAACGATGAGCCAGTTACTGCTCGCCCTGAAAAACCAAACCCCCGCTAAACTCTCCAATTTATTTTTATTCACAGGAAATTTAGATTATGATGTCATCCCCACAACGTGGTAAACGCGGTAGAGCCAATAATCAAGGGCTCAAACGCGCCATTGCCTATATCGGACGTTATCGCCGTCAAGCAGTTTTTCCATATTTATTCGTCATTATCGCCACACTCTCGCAACTGGCAGTGCCGCGCATGGTACGCAATATTTTTGACGCAGTTGCCGAAGGGGGTGGCGCACGCATCGTTACCCAAGTCATGGACAAAATCCCTAGCTTTGCCAAGAGCGTAGCGCTACCCAAAATTGCCGAATTTTTGGAAATACCAAGTCAGACGACTGAAGCAGAAATTTTAACTACCTTAGCCGACAAACAAAACAATGCCCTGAATACCCTACTTTGGGCGACCGTGCTAATTGTGGTTTTTGCCATCTTTCGCGGCGTTTTTTCCTTCTTGCAGGCATATTGGTCAGAACGCAATTCACAGAGCGTGGCATTTGAGCTACGCAACGACCTATTCGCCAAATTACAAACCCTCTCCTTCAGTTATCACGACCAAAACCAAACGGGTCAATTGATGATCCGTGCAACAGATGACGTAGAAAAAGTGCGCCTGTTTATTGGGCAAGGTCTGGTGCAATTGGTGGGAGCGCTTTTGCTCATCGTTGGCGTGTTGGTTTTGCTGTTCTCCAGCAATGTCCCACTGGCGCTAACCACCCTACCCATTTTGCCCATCTCTTTGGTGCTATTTATGGGGTTTGGGATTTCCAGCCAACCGATGTTCCGCAAGGTACAAGAAGCATTAGACAAGCTCAACATTACCTTGCAGGAAAATCTGGCAGGCATTAAGGTCATCAAAGCCTTCACCCGCGAAGCCGAAGAGCAAGCAAAGTTCCACACTGCGGCAACCACTGTCATGCAACGCCAAATCTCCCTTTCGCGTTTGTTCACCTTTCTATTCCCAGTGATTTTCTTGGTGGCAAGCCTGGGGCAAGCGGCGATTTTGTATGTTGGCGGACGCTTAATCATCCAAGAGCAGTTGACATTGGGGCAATGGCAAGAATTTTCGCTGTATGTCATCTATTTGTTCCTGCCTTTGGCGCAGTTTGGCATCATTATCACGCAAATGGGACAAGCTAGCGCCAGCGCCAGTCGCATCTTTGATATTCTCGATGCCAAAAGCGATGTAACCGACAAACCGAATGCCATCGCCCTGCCCGCTGTGCAAGGCAATGTGACCTTTGAAAATGTTACTTTCCGCTACTTTAGCTCCGGTGAACCGGTGTTAAGCGACATTAACATCACTGCCAAACCGGGCGAAACAATTGCCTTGCTAGGCTCGACCGGCTCCGGCAAAACGACCATCATCAACTTGTTGCCGCGGTTTTACGACCCCAGCGAAGGAACGGTGCGCATAGACGGGCACGACCTGCGTGACGTCACGCTGGATTCTCTACGCTCACAAATTGGCATTGTTTTGCAAGAGACCACTTTGTTTAGCGGTTCCATCCGTGACAATATTGCCTTTGGACGCCCAGATGCCAGCTTGGAAGAAGTCACTGCCGCCGCCAAAGCCGCCGCCGCCCACGACTTTATTATGACCTTTCCCGATGGCTACGACACAAAGGTCGGTGAACGCGGCTCAACCCTGAGCGGTGGGCAAAAGCAACGTGTGGCCATTGCCCGTGCTTTGCTTCTCAATCCACGTATCCTAATATTAGACGACTCCACCAGCAGTGTGGATCTCGTAACTGAAGGTCTTATTCAAAACGCCTTGGATACCCTGATGAAAGGGCGCACCAGTTTTGTAATTGCCCAACGCATTAGCACAGTACTGAATGCTGACCAAATCTTGGTGCTGGATAAAGGAAAAATTGTGGCACAAGGCAAGCACGAAAACCTGATGGAAGAAAGCGCCATCTATGCCGAAATCTACAACTCGCAGTTGGTTAGCGCACATAACTAAGCGAATTCTTTTGAAATTTTAGGAGCACACACATATGTTTGGAAGTTCTGAAGGTTTGCGCCGCGTCATGGAATCGGAAGCAAACAAACCCAAAAATCTCGGAAATACACTGGCACGCTTTGGTCAATATTTTAGCAAGTTCTGGTATGCGCTGATACTCGTTGCCTTCTTGGTGCTAATCTCCACTTGGACGCAGGTCACTACCCCCGAGTTGACCGGACAAGCGGTAGACTGTTTTCTCTCCCCTGACACAAACTCCGCATTTGCAGATTTTCCCGGGGTGGAAGAATTAACTGGCAATGCCAAAAGTGGTTGCTGGCTAGCCAGCCCGGCGGAAGAATTGAGCGGAACCCGTGCGCTCTTGCAAAAAGCCTTCACGCTGGGAGGCTATCAAGTACCCACTGCCAATGCCAGCACTGAGGAACGCATGGGCGGGCTGGGGCGGTTGGTGGCTTTGGCGGTAGCGCTCTATGTTGGCGGCGCTCTGGTCACTGGTCTAACCTTCTTCACCATGAGTTGGAGCGGTCAACAGGTCTTGCGAAATATGCGCGAAGACTTATTCCGCCAAATGCACCGCCTATCACTCGGATATTATGCCGAGCATGAAGCAGGTGACCTAATGAGCCGTATCACCAACGATGCCACCGCCATTGAGCAAGCATTTGGCTTTGCCCTGGTCAATGTGCTGAGCGGCGTGGTTTTACTGGTTTGGACTGCCTACAACATGTTAACCAGTAGCCTACCCTTCGCATTGCTAAGTTTAGCGATTGCCCCAGTGATGATGCTAACCACCTTGTGGTTTAGCAATCAGGCACGCAAAGCCTTTCGCAAAACGCGAGCGGAAATGGGTAGCGTAAACGCCGAACTGCAAGAAAGTATGTCTGCAGTACGCGAAGTGCAAGCCTTTAACCGTGCAGATGAAAACATTGAAAACTTTAAAAAGACCAACGCCGCCAACCGCGATGCTAACGTGCAAGCGGTGGCATACACCGCCGCACTCAACCCGGCACTCGAAGCATTAGGCTACCTTTCACTTGCCATTGTGGCAGGGGTGGGCGGCTGGTCGCTCATTCGCGGCAACAATCTCGGCGGTGAAGCTGTAACGCTCGGTTTAGTTGTCACCTTTTTGGCGTATGTACAGCGCTTCAACCAACCTATCCAGCAAATTGCCGTCTTGTGGACAAATGTACAAAACGCCATTGCCGGTGGAGAGCGCATTTTTGCCTTGTTAGATGAAACGCCGGGCGTGCAAAACCGCCCGGATGCCAGCGCCATGCCCGCCATTCAAGGACAAGTGGTGTTTGAGCATGTGTCGGCTGAGTACAAAACCGGGCAAGCAGTCTTACGCGATGTGAGTTTTTCTGCCGAGCCAGGGCAAACCATCGCCATTGTGGGACCTACCGGTGCGGGCAAAACCACCATCATCAACCTACTGCCCCGCTTCTACGATGTGACTGCCGGCAGTGTGTTGATTGACGGGAAGGATGTGCGCAATGTGACACTCAAAAGCTTGCGCGAACAAATTGGTATTGTCTTGCAAGATAGCTTTTTGTTCAGTGCCACCGTTATGGAAAATATTCGCTTTGGACGCCCTTCCGCAAGCGATGAAGAAGTACTGGCGGCGGCAAAGCTTGCCCATGCCGATGCGTTTATTGAGCGCCTGCCACAAGGTTACCAAACCATTCTTGGGGAACGCGGGAGTGGGCTGAGCCAGGGACAACGACAATTGCTGAGCATTGCCCGTGCCGCCCTTGCCAACCCACGCATACTCATTTTGGACGAAGCGACCAGTAGTGTAGATACCCGCACCGAGCGGCTCATTCAGCAAGCCTTTGAAAAGCTACTGGAAGGGCGTACCAGTTTTGTGATTGCCCACCGTCTCAGCACGATTCGCAATGCTGACCAAGTGTTGGTATTGAAAAAGGGTGAAATCGTGGAGCGCGGCACACACGATTCGCTTTTGGCGAAGCAGGGCGAGTACTACGACTTATACATGAGCCAGTTCCGCCGCCAGAGCGAAGCAGAGTAAGCAGGTGACTTTGAGCATCGAATCGTTTGAAATCTTCGTTTATCTTCGGCAAGGGCACAAATTGCGTTTTTTTCATCTAGTGAGGGGCATTACCCCTCACTAGCCGTTACTTAAGATTGTCTGATTTTGGGGTCATTCCAACCGAAGGGAGAAATCCTACCCATTGTGCTAATTCGACACAGATGAAAACTGCGCTTTTTTCTTTAAGGAAAAAAGGGGAAATCGTTCTTCGGCATGTACACCGAAGGCAACCCGTGCCGAAGAACAAAGATTTTTCACTCGCTTCGCTCGTTCGAAATGACAAAACTGTTGCTTGGCAAAGGAGCATTGAATTCTGTCCAACAAGCAAAAATCTGCAATCTGTGATCGCGCTAAATAATCGCCTATTAAGATATTTCTTTAGACACAATGAAACGTGTGATAAATCCGGGTGGGTATATGAGTAGAAAAAACTGGGTGAATTCACAGTTTGAATCGTTCGTTATTTTATTTCAACCGGCAAAATTTTAACGCGTTGTGATAAAATACGCGACATGATTACCGCCGAAGATTGGATTGCCCGTCTGCGCCTTAGATCTCACCCCGAAGGTGGCTACTTTGCTGAAACGTATCGCTCTGTCGAAGAGATTGCTGGCAGTGCATTACCCGAACGTTACGCTGGACAAAGCAGAAAGTTTTCTACCGCAATTTATTATTTATTACGTTTTGGGCAAGTTTCTCATTTCCATCGCCTCCATTCGGATGAAATTTGGCATTTCTATGCTGGGCAACCCGTCAGCATTCACAGTATCTTACCCAACGGTCAAGCCCAACATGTTCGACTCGGGCAAAACCCACATCTAGGTCATCAATTTCAGGCAATTATTCCTGCAGGCACGTGGTTTGGTGCAGTCTCCAACGCAAACGACGTTAACGGATATTCGTTAGTCGGTTGCACGGTTTCGCCGGGTTTTGATTTTACTGATTTTGAACTAGCAGAAAAAAACAATCTACTCAAATTGTTTCCGCAACATGCTCATTTGATTGAGCAGTTCACAAAAAAATGATTACTAGATAATTATTCAACCATTCGGTATATTTGACACGTGTACCGAATATAGTCCCATAGGCTTCGGAAAGCAAACCGCGAATGGTTGCCATGCGAATGCCTAACGCACCCGGTCATTTAGTATTTGTTATAATAGGTTGCTAATGGCTGGGTTCATCTAAAAAAATATCTTTCTTCTTCGACATGCACAAAATTGCACTTTTCCTTTGTGAATGGCGCAATTCAATATTCTACAAGGTTCAAACCGCCGAATATAAAGCGTGCCGAACATCTATATGCGAAATGGATGAAAGTTGTGCTTCTTAATTAAAGAGAAAAAGCGCAAGTCGCTATTGGGTATGCGTGCCAAATAGCACCCATTTCGAATAGAACATACTCGCCCGTTATGACGCAGATTTTTCTGATGTCATAATGGCGGAGCTTTGCCAAATTATGAATCATTCCCCTGAACTTATCACGCCTTATGGTGGTCAGCTAGTTAATTTACTGGTTGACCCAAATCAAAACGAAAAATTGAAGGAATACGCCAGCAAACTGCCTTCCTTTCAACTGACCGAACGCCAAATTTGCGACCTGGAAATGCTGGCGATTGGGGCATTTTCTCCCTTGCGCGGTTTTATGGGGGAAGCTGATTTTCACAGTGTGGTCAATACCATGCGCCTAAAAAATGGCACACTCTTCCCCATGCCCATCACCTTAGGCTTTGACCCACACCCTGAGCTTCAGATTGGGCAAGAAATTGCCTTGCGTGACCGCAAGTACAACTTGCTGGCAGTCTTGCGAATTGAAGAAATCTATGGCTGGGATCACAACGAAGTGGCGCAAAAAGTGTTTGGCACAACCGACCTGCGACACCCCATTGTGACCGAAATGTATCGTTGGGGCAAACTGAATATCGCCGGAGAATTGCGCGTTCTGCAATTACCCGTGCATCACGACTTCCGCGAACTACGCCACACCCCCGCCGAAACCCGCCAAAAACTGGCAGATTTAGGGCAAAGCAATGTGGTTGCCTTCCAAACCCGCAACCCCCTGCACCGCGCCCATGAAGAGCTCACCAAACGTGCGGCAGAAAGCGTCAACGGCACGCTGTTATTGCACCCTGTGGTAGGCTTAACCAAACCCGGCGATATTGACCACTTCACCCGTGTACGTTCCTACAAAGAGTTAGTGGCTAATCACTACGACCCCCAGCGCGTGCTGTTATCGCTACTGCCCTTGGCAATGCGGATGGGGGGACCCCGTGAAGCCTTGTGGCACGCCATCATTCGGCGCAATTATGGCGCCAACCACTTTATTGTGGGGCGTGACCATGCCGGTCCCGGCAACGACAGCAAGGGGCAACCTTTCTATGGTCCGTATGATGCGCAAGATTTGGTTGCACAATATGCCAGCGAAATCGGCGTGCAGATGGTTCCATTTAAGCACATGGTTTACTTGCCGGATGAAGACCGCTATGAAGAAATTGACAACGTGCCAGAAAAAGCACGTATCGCCGCAATTTCTGGCACACAGGTGCGTGATGAGTACTTGCGCACAGGCAAGGCTTTGCCCGAATGGTTTACCCGCCCCGAAGTAGCCAAAATTTTGGCAGAGACCTTCCCGCCACGCCACAAACAAGGCTTGTGCTTGTGGTTCACCGGGCTGAGTGGTGCTGGCAAATCCACCATTGCCGAAGTGCTGGTCAATTTGTTGTTTGAACATGGTCGCATACCCACTGTGTTGGATGGCGATGTCATCCGCACCCACCTAAGCAAGGGGCTGGGCTTTAGCCAAGAGGACCGCGATATTAACATTCGGCGCATTGGCTATGTCGCCAGCGAAATTGTCAAACATGGGGGGACGGTCATTTGTGCGGCGATTAGCCCGTATCGAGCAACCCGCAATGATGTGCGCAATATGATTGGGCAAGAAAATTATGTGGAAGTGTTTGTGAACACGCCCATTGAAGTGTGTGAAGCCCGCGATGTGAAGGGACTGTATGCGAAGGCAAGACGGGGTGAACTGAAGGGCTTTACGGGCATTGACGACCCGTATGAAGCCCCCGAATATGCCGAAATTAACCTAACCACCCACGACACCCACCCAGAAGCCAATGCACAGAAGATTGTGCAATATTTGCTAACGGAAGGGTTTGTGCGCTAGAGAGTGCCTACAATGAGTGAACCTAAAATAGCTTTAGCCCCCCCTGCCCCCACCTACGATTCAGCGCACCTAGCCAACCCCGCTTTGCAAGAGTTTCGCGAAGTGTGGCAAAAGCGTGAACTGCTGTGGCAAATGGTCAAAAACACGATTAAAACACGCTACAAGCGTTCTACCTTGGGCGTGTTGTGGATGTTGCTCAATCCATTGCTGAATACTGCCATTTTGTCGCTGGCATTTATCCAAATCTTCAAAGTGCAGGTGCTGGACTACCCGGTGTACTTAATGTCAGGGATTATCTCCTTCAACCTTTTTTCCCAAACGACTTCTGCCGGCATTACCACCACTGTCTGGGGAAGTGGCTTGCTAAAACGCATCTACATTCCCAACACGATTTTTGTGCTCTCGGTGTTGGGAAACAGCATCATCAATTTTGCTTTTGCCAGCGTGGCATTGGTCATTGTCGCACTCTTTTTGCAACACCCCATTGGCTTGGGGTTGTTGACTGTGGTGTTGCCGCTCATTCCGGTTGCGCTATTTTCAATTGGAATTGCCTTGCTGGTGGGGACTGTGGCCGTCTTCTTTCCCGATATGGTGGATATCTACAATGTGTCCCTACAAATGTGGTTTTACCTGACACCCATCATGTATCCGCTGGAAATTGTAGATGAAAAGAATCGTTGGTTGTTCCAACTCAATCCGCTCTATCATTTGGTCACCAGTATGCGAGCGAGCTTATATGACAATCGGCTGGCAAATGTCAATGAACTACTGATTTCGTTTGGCATTGGGCTGGTCGTTTTCCTGCTAGGCTGGACGGTATTCACCTATCGCTCCAAAGATTTTGCTTACCGGTTATAGCCATGACAGCACCTTCCATCAAACTTTCAGACGTTTCGGTGCGCTACACCTTGCCAACCGAGCAAGTACGCTCGGTGAAGGATGTTGCCATTCGCTTTTTTGGGCGGCGGCGTGTGCAGTTTCAACATTTTTGGGCGTTGCGCCATATTCATCTGGACGTGCATCAAGGCGAAACGGTGGGAATCACTGGCCCGAACGGCGCGGGGAAAAGCACGCTCTTGAAGGTGGTTTCGCGGGTTCTGCGCCCAACGGAAGGGCGTGTGCAAGTGTGGGGGAATGTTGCGCCACTGCTAGAGTTGGGTGCGGGCTTTGATTATGAGCTGACCGGGCGCGAAAATATTGTCATCAACGGCATGTTGCTTGGCTATAGTAAAGCGCACATGATTGCCCGCACGCCCGCTATTGTAGATTTTGCCGGCTTAGCCCGTTTCATTGATGCGCCGGTACGCACCTATTCCAGCGGAATGGTGGCACGGCTCGGTTTTGCCATCGCCACCGACCAAAAGCCCGAAGTTTTGATTGTGGATGAGATTTTGAGCGTTGGAGACGCCGATTTTCAAACCAAATCAGGGCAACGGATTTTTGACTTTCAACGGCAGGGGAGTACCATTTTGGTAGTGAGCCACAGCATGGCAGTGATTGAGAAGTTGGCAAGTCGGGTGGTACGGCTGGAAGGGGGAAAAGTGGTTTAGTTTTGACCCAGCCCGAAGATATACTCGGCACGGATAGGAGTTGCGCTTTTGTGTAGTACTTACCATCACTTAAGAGTGCCTGATTTTCGGGTCATTTCGACTGAAAGAAGAAATCTTGCCCAGTGTGCTATATTCGACANNCACGGATGAAAGCTACGTTTTTTCCTTAAGCGAAAAACGCAAATCGGTATTCGGTATGATACCGAATCTAACGCGTACCGAATATCAAAGATTTCTCACTCTTGCTAACATTACGTTGTTAGCACCCATTCGAAATGACAAAGCCATTACTAGGCAATGAACGGTTGCGTTCTGGTCAAAAAGCAAAAATCCACAATCTTGATGCGTGCCGAATAAATCAGATCCTACAAGGAAGAACGTTTGGTTGGCGCGTTTTTGAAAACTTTTTCTCATTTCTCAAAAGCCAAAGATGAGCCATACAATCATATTCTTACATATTCTAAAAACTGCCGGAACAACCCTACAAGCCATTATTAGCAGGCAATACGCCCCATCTGTATTATTCTTTTTTGGTGCTGATGCTTTCGCTTCCTTAGATCAGTTTATAAATTTACCTACTGTAGAAAAAAAGACACTGAAAGTTGTTGCTGGTCATTTTAGTTATGGCATACACGAATACATACCCAATAGTTATTCATATTTCACCTTCTTAAGAAACCCCGTAGAGTTAATTATTTCTTTTTACTATTTTGTTAGACGAATTCCCGAACATTATTTAAATCAACTTACTCTTGAACAAAACATCTCACTTCATGATTTTGTTCTATCAAATCAAACGCTCACTTTAGATAATATTCAGACACGTTTTATTTCTGGCACATGGCCCGAAATACCCATCGGAGAAATTACACAAGAAATTTTTGACAGGGCAGTACTGAATTTATATTCTTTCGATGTAGTAGGAATCACCGAAGAGTTTGACCGGTCGTTAGAAATCCTTAAAGCAACATATTTTTGGTGTATTGACAATTATTCTGCGCTCAATATAACACCTGATAGACCGAGACAAAACGAAATTGATCCGGAAATTATAAAAGCGATCCAAATGAGAAACCATTGGGATATGAAATTGTATGAAATTGCAAAGGAAATCAATAAAAAGCAGTATCAAAAAGTTCTGATATTGAAGTACGTGAAAAAAATCGCTTGTAGCATTTTTAGGGTATTAAATCGTATACCAATCATCCGGCGTCTACTTTTAGCAGGGAATGTTAAAGAGCAGATGGGTGTGCTTTTCAGGAGAATGCTTTGATGAAAAAAGTCTCGGTTGTTATCCCTGTTTGGAATCCGGGCGAATTAATCTTGCATTGCGTATCCGCTTTACGACAACAGACC
>DKKK01000103.1:0-5176 GCA_002455215.1 Anaerolineales bacterium UBA6668
CGCGGAAAAAAAGTCATCCTACTGGAAGGAAGAACCCGCCTAGGCGGACGCACTCACACCCAACAAGTGCTATCGGCTACCCTAGATTTTGGCGGAGCTTGGATTCACGGTCCGATTCTCAACCCGCTCACCCCGCTTGCCGAAAAACACGAACTTGCTCTGGGTTTCACCGATTTTGCCAATGATAGTGGCACCGCCATGTTGGCTTTTGACGGACAGGGAGAACCCTACGAAATGGACGCTTACACGGCGGGCAAAGAGCTTTTTGACTTCGCTATCACCGCCAGCCGCGCATCCCTGCGCTACCAAGCCCCCAGCCACGCTTCCCTAGCCGATGTGCTGGCAAGCGGACTGCCCGGCACCCAAGACCTACAAGGTGCAGAAAAAGCGGGCTTTCAATTTGCATCCACCTACCGCGCCGAATTGATTGACAATGCCGATTTAGCAGAAATTGACTACGCTTGCAATGCCGACTACAACCACCTACCGGGCGGCGATTTGATTTTGGCGCCTGCCGGTGGCTATGCCCGCCTATATGAAGCGCTCGCCAGTGAAATTCGGCGGGCAGGCGGGGAGATTCGGCTAGGCGAGCGGGTACNNAAAAACCAATCATGGCAACTACTCTGCCCCGCAAGTGGTGGTCACAGTGCCGCTGGGCGTGCTAAAGGCGAACAGCCTGCAATTTGCCCCTGCCCTACCTGAAGAAAAACAAACTGCCATCCGAGAAATTGGCTTTGGCTTGTATGAAAAACTGTTTCTGCAATTTGAGTATATCTTTTGGTCTGAAGAAGCACAGCTATTGCAATATCACCCGAAAGATGAAAACGCCTGCTTCCAATCTTGGCTAAATCTCGCCCACTATGTAGACTCTCCCATCCTTGCCACCCAACATGCTGGCAGTCGTGCGGTGAGTTTGAACCAACTGAGCGATGAAGAATTGGTTGCAGAAGCCATGCAAGCCCTGCGTGCTATGTTTGGAGCGCACATTCCCGACCCGATTGGCTTTGCCCGCACCCACTGGCAAAATGACCCCTTCGCGCTTGGGAGTTACTCTTTCCAAAAGGTGGGTATGTCTGCCCATGCACGGGACATTCTGCGTGCGCCACTCAACCGGCAGGTATATTTTGCCGGGGAAGCCTGCCACCCACACTGGTTTGGCACAGTGCATGGCGCGTGGGAAAGCGGGGTGTGGGTCGGGGAAAGTATCGGTAATGATTAAGTTGGGTCCTATCATACCAAGTACATTTAACACACTGGGCTGGATTTCTCCTTTCAGTCAAAATGACCCGAAAATCAGACAGTCTTAAGTGATGGTCAGTGCTATGCAAAAGCGTAACTCCTATCCGTGCCAAGTATAAAAGCAAAAATCACGTACTGGTCAGGCATAGTGAAACAACCATCATCCAGTACGCGAATTAGACAGGTAATCGGGTGACACAGTTCAGCAAAATGAGTTCTCTCCCGATAGCGAAAGCAGAATCTACGACTCTAGTGCCTGAGTCGTAGACTTGCTGAACGAACTATCCACATTCTTTCAAAAACTGTGGTGCGGTATCGCTTGCAAGCTCAAAAGCTCACCCATTCGCTCCTAGCAGGAGCCGAGTCGGGTGGATCGGATTCGAGAAGCCATTCACATCCTTGAAGTTTACTCAAAAATGTTTTTCAAAATTCGTTTTCGGCTTTCATTTCTTGGTTCTGGGCAAAATATGCGGTAAAATAAGGCTGTTTACACGCACCCCCTTTTGCAATTTTAAGGAAATAAGATGAAAAAAAGTATCGTGATTTTTGAAGCCGAAGGTGGCTCTGACAAATGGTTAGATGGACACCGCAAAGACACCCTGCCCATCCTAACTGCCATTCAGGCGCAAGGCTGGCATTGTGAAGTAGTTTTTTTTCGAGATGAATGGCAATCTGCCATTTTTGACTACGTTAAAGACAAATTCGATGCCTACATCAGCCGCATTAACCCCGGAAACCTGCCACACGGCGAAAAAGCCTACTTTAATACACTTAACCGCCTTTCCGAATACGGGCTGGTTGGAATGTCCACCCCCACTGCCATGCTTAACTTTGGTGCAAAAGATGTGCTGGTTAAATTAGCCAGCACCGACCTTGTTCCCGATGACACCTTTGCTTATTATGATGCGGAAGCACTTCGGCAAAATTTTCCCAAAAGCCTTTCCTATGGCGAGCGGGTGCTGAAGCAAAACCGTGGAAGTACCGGAGAAGGCATTTGGCGCGTGCAAACCGCCGAACCAACTACCTGCCAACCCGGCGATTCCCTGCCACTTTCCACCCCTATCAAATGCACCGAAGCGGTGGACAACCATGTGGAATATCACACACTGGGTGAATTTATCGAATTTTGCGAAAAATATGTGCAGGGAGAAAATGGAATGCTGGTGGATATGCGCTTTTTACCACGCATTAAGGAAGGCGAAATTCGCATTTTGCTAGTGGGTGCCACCCCAATTTTTGTGGTTCACAAAAAACCTGCCGAAAGTGCCGATGCTTTTTCTGCCACTTTGTTTTCGGGGGCAAAATATCGCTATGACCCTCCTTCAGCCTGGCAAGATTTGATAGACCGCTTCAATGCCGCCTTACCCGTTATTTCTGAAAAGCTAGGTGGCATTGATATTCCGCTTATCTGGACAGCCGATTTTATGCTGGATTGGACTGCAGATGGACAAGATGCCTATGTGTTGGGCGAAATTAACTGTAGCTGTGTGGGGTTCACCAGCCACTTAGAGCAAGGCATTCAGGAAATTGTGGCGCAAGAAGCCATTCGCTGCGTCACAGCCCGCCAAAAATGAGTCCCCACAGCAACTGGGCTGAACTGGCAGGTTTGCTTTTCACAAAAGCGGTCTGCTTTGCGCCTGCCATTCAAGCCAATCACCCGCCAAAGCAAATACCCCCAACAAGGGTGTTGCGGGGAACGCTCAAAATTCTCGTCTTTTTCTAAGTTCCTTTCCCAAATTTTTTCATGCAAACCACCTACCTAATGGATGCCACCCGCACGCCGGTTGGCAAATATGCTGGCGCACTTAGCTCTGTTCGCCCCGATGACCTGGCGGCGCAAATTTTGCGTGCCATTGCCGAGCGCAACCGCCTAGACCCTGCCCAAGTGGATGAAGTGACGCTCGGCTGTACCAACCAAGCCGGTGAAGACAACCGCAATGTGGCGCGTATGGCACTCTTGCTGGCGGGCTACCCTGCCCAAGTTGCCGGAATCACGGTCAATCGCTTGTGCGCCAGCGGGCTAGATGCCATTATTGCCGCTTACCGCAGTGTGGCAGTGGGCGAAAATGAGTTGGTGGTGGCGGGCGGTGTGGAAAGCATGAGCCGAGCCCCGTTTGTACTGCCCAAAGCCAGCACTGCCTTTTCGCGCAATGCCGAAATGTACGACACCACCATTGGTTGGCGTTTTCCCAACCCGCAGTTAGAAAAGCTGTATGGCTTGGATAGCATGGGCGAAACTGCTGAAAACATTTATGACGAGACGCACATTTCCCGTGCCCGACAAGATGAGTTTTCAATGGAAAGCCAACGCCGCGCCGTTGCCGCCATCAATGCCGGGCGATTTAAAGACGAAATTACCCCAGTGGCAATTCCCCAACGCAAAGGGGAGGCACTGCTAGTGGAAACTGATGAACATCCCTTTATGAAGTGGAACGGAACCGCCTATGAAGTGGCAACCACGCTGGAAAAGCTTGGCACATTGCCAGCCGCTTTCCGCAAAGGCGGGGTGGTGTCTGCCGGAAATGCCAGCGGCGTAAATGACGGGGCGGCGGCGGTGCTGATGGCAAGCGAAGCCAAAGCTCGCCAATTGGGCTTACCCCTTCAAGCCCGCATTGTGGGGGCGGCGGCGGCAGGTGTGTTGCCCCGCACTATGGGCTATGGTCCCATCCCCGCCGTGCAAAAACTACTGGCACGCACCGGCTTAACCATTGACGATTTTGAGCTAATTGAACTAAACGAAGCCTTTGCTGTGCAAGCGTTGGCGGTGGTGGATGGGCTGGGCTTGCCAATGGAGCGCACCAATGTCAATGGCGGGGCAATCGCCCTGGGGCATCCGCTGGGCGCGTCTGGCGCACGCTTGGTGGCAACGCTCTTTCACGAGCTAAAACGCCGCCACCAAGCCGGAACCGCCACCCGCCGCTACGGTTTGGCAACTTTGTGCGTGGGGGTTGGGCAGGGTGTGGCACTGGCGATTGAGTGGCTGGGGGCGTAGGGCGCACAGCAAACCGTTCCCAACGGGACATCTCGCTTTTTAAATTGCCCTTTCACTGCCCATCTTTTCCCCCAGCATGGCACGCTCTCCCTTAGCCGCTCTTTCCATTTTATCTGTACCGGTGCATGATGTGACCTATGCAGAAACGTTGGATGTATTGGGCGAATTTATTGCCAGTGGCAAGCCGCACCAAGTTTGTACCGTTAATCCCGAATTTGTGATGAAAGCCAGAGAAAACCCCGCTTTTGGGGCTGTTCTGCGTGGGGCAGATTTGTGCCTGCCCGATGGAGTGGGCTTACTTTGGGCGGCAAAATTGAAAGGACACCGCCTGCGTGAGCGGGTGGCTGGCTCAACCTTGATGTACCCCTTAGCAGAACGGGCGGCGCAAGCGGGTTGGCGGGTGTTTTATCTGGGCGCGGCACCCGGCATTGCCACCAAAACTGCCGCAATTTTGCAGGCGCGTTACCCAAGCTTGCAAGTGGCTGGCACGTACTCTGGCGATGATAGCCCCGCCGAAAGCGAAAAAATCATTCGGCTGGTGCATGAAAGTCGCGCCGATGTGCTTTTAGTGGCGTTTGGCAATCCGAAGCAAGATTTTTGGATTGCACGCTATGCCCAACGCTTGGCTGTGCCGGTGATGGTGGGGGTGGGCGGCTCGTTTGATTTTGTGGCTGGGGTGGCAAAGCGTGCCCCGCTTGGCTGGCAAAAGCTTGGCTTGGAGTGGTTACATCGGCTTTTGAACGAACCCAAACGCTGGCGGCGCATGTTGGCACTTCCCCGTTTTGCTTGGGCAGTTGCGCTCGAAAGAAATTCGGTAGTAGAATGGAAAGACGCAGTGAAGAAGTTCAGCAGTTAAAGTAGGTAATGGTTATGCCGTAAGCTGTGACGCGGATGGGCACGGATTAGGGACGCGGATTGGGCAGATTATAGGATTGCGCAGATTAG
>DKKK01000103.1:5315-5447 GCA_002455215.1 Anaerolineales bacterium UBA6668
GCAGATTGGACGGATTATAGGATGACGCAGATTAGGACGCTTCTGGAAAGTCTTGGCGTTGTTGTGTGAAAAGTTCAGCGTAATCCTGAAATCCCATAATCTGTGATATGGATTGCGCAGATTAGGACGCTT
>DKKK01000168.1 GCA_002455215.1 Anaerolineales bacterium UBA6668
CCGCAATCTGTGACCGTGCTAAGTCTATAATTGCTTATTAGCCACTGTTTCATGCCGGTTGCTGTTGGGTAATGCAATGCACATTGCCCCCCCCCAGCAAAATCTCGCGCCCGGGGACCGCTACCACCTGTCGGTCAGGGAAAATTCCTTGCAGGACGGCAATCGCATTGGCATCGGTTGCTTCGCCAAACACGGGCAGAATCACGCCACCATTCACCAAGTAAAAGTTTACATACGAGCCAGCCAAGGGTAAATCCGCAAGGCGGTCACGGGCAAATTCATTCTCGTCAATTTCCAGCGCTTCTTCTTTGGTACGGTGAAGTTGCGGGGGTAATTGCAGTTTGTGAACTGTAAATGGGCGACCTTGCGCATCGCGACTATTTTCGAGTACAGCCAGCCCTTCTCGCACGCGCTCATAATTTGGGTTGTTGGGGTCATCGCTCCATGCCAGAATCACTTCAGCGGGGCGAGCAAAACAGGCAAAGTTATCCACATGCCCACTGGTTTCGTCAAAGGCGACCCCACGCGGAAGCCAAATGACCGTCTGTGCGCCCAAATAGCTTTTGAGATAGGCTTCAATTTGTTCTTTGGCTAGGTGGGGGTTGCGGTTAGGGTTGAGCAAACACTCTTCAGTAGTGAGAATTGTGCCCTGCCCATCGGAGTGGATGGAGCCTCCTTCCAAGATGAAAGGCGCACAATAGCGGTCAGCCCCTGCCAAAGTCAGTATTTTTTCTGCCACCAGTAAGTCTTCATCCCAAGGAAAATAAGCGCCACCATTAAACCCACCCCAAGCATTAAACTGCCAATGCACGCCGCGAATCCCACCTTGGCGGTTGGTCAAGAATGTTGGACCCGAATCGCGAGTCCACGCATCATTGCTGGAAATTTCTAGCACCCGCACTGTGGGGGGAAGCATTTTGCGTGCCCGGCGGTATTGGTCGTGATTGACGCCAATCGTTAGTGGCTCAAAGCGGGCAATGGTTTCTGCGACAGTGACCCAAGTGCGTTGGGCATAGACTGCCCCCATGCGATAGGTGTCAAACCGTTGCGGCCATAGCATCCATGTCCCGGTATGGGGTTCAAATTCGCCGGGCATAGTATAGCCGTCTTGTGCGGGGGTGGTGGAAAGTGTGGGCATGATGATTTTAGAAAATAGTTGACCTGGTAAATTATGCGACTGCACCAAAGAAAACTGCTTTTGCTTCGGTATATTCCAGCACCCCTTCCATGCCGGACTCACGCCCCATCCCGCTGGCTTTAACCCCCCCAAAAGGCGATTCTGGGGTAGCCGGGAGCCAATCATTCACACACACCATGCCATATTCCAGCCGCTCCGACATCAACAGCGCCGTATTTAAATGGCTCGTATGCACAAACGCCGCCAGCCCATACTCAGTGGCATTGGCTTTTGCCAGCACTTCTTCCGGTTCGGAAAATGCCACGATGGGCAATATTGGACCGAAGATTTCTTCATTTAATAAAGGAGAAGAGTCGGCTAGGTGGGTGACCACTGTCGGCTGATAAAAATAGCCCTTGGGTAGGTGTTCGGGAATGCTTCCCCCTGCCACCACCTGCGCCCCTTGGGCCACACTTGCGCCAACCAAATCTGCCACACGTTGGCGTTGCTTTTGGTTAATCAACGGTCCGATAGTGGTTTGCGCATTCAGCCCATTCCCCAACACTTGCTGATTGGTAAATTGTACGGCATAATCCAAAAATTCTTCGGCAATCTTATGGTGAACATAAAAACGTTGGGGCGAGACACACACCTGCCCACAATTGCGATATTTGGTGGCAATCGCTTGCTTCACCAGGGCTTCCAAGTTGGGCACATCCGGGAAAACGATAAACGGGGCATTGCCGCCCAATTCCAATGCCAAGCGCGTGACGCTTTTGCTTGCGCCGTCCATCAATAATTTGCCAACGCGTGTGCTACCCGTAAACGCCAATTTACGCACACGCGGGTCAGCCAAAAAGACTTGCCCCATTGCATCGGGTTCACCATTGATGACATTCACTACCCCGGCTGGCGTGCCTGCTTCCACAAAAGCCTGAGCCAACAACATGGCAGAGCGCGGGGTAAATTCGCTCGGACGAATGACAATCGTATTGCCCACGGCAATCGCACTACTCAAAGTCCGTACCACATTATAAACCGGAAAATTCCAAGCGGTGATGCTTGCGACCACCCCTAAAGGTTGATGCGTCACCATGATGCGGCGGGTAGCAATGCGCGTGGGGATGGTGCGTCCATAAACCCGTTTGGCTTCTTCTGCCGCCCAGATGATATAGTTCGGGGCACTTCGCCACTCTGCCAGAGATTCACTATACGGTTTTCCGCTTTCTTCTGTGGTGATTTTGGCAAGCTCAGTATCATTGGCTTGGATCCAACTGACAGCCTTCATCAGGTATGCCGAGCGTTCATAGGGGGTAAGCCTTGCCCACGCCGGAAAAGCCGCCGCCGCCGCATCAATTGCCATGCGAGCATCATCGCCATTGCCAAATGGCACGGATTGGATGACTGATTCATCGGCAGGATTAATCAAATCCCAAACGTTTCCATTGCTTGCTGGGGTAGGTTGGTTGTTGATGATTTGTTGAAATTGAAACATGATAGCGTGAGATGAAAGAGATTGGGTGTTGATAATGAGCGTAAACGCAGTTCACCAAACTTGGATAACCCGTTTAGCAGACAAAAACAGGATACACCGAAAGTGCAAAATTGGGAAGTCGTTATGTGGGTGTGGATGCGCCAGGCGCAGTTTGGTTTTTTGCCCCCTTATGGGGTAAAAATTTCGGTAATGCTGGCGGGATATTCTTCGATAGGTTGTGGCGTACCCAACCGATAGCCAGATAAGTGCAAATTTCCATCTAGTTTTGGAATATCATTCTCAATTTCGTTCACATCGATTAACCAATTATGTTCGTGTGTGGAGAGAAAATTTTGCAACACTTCGCCAAGTTCAGGTTCAGAAATTAAGTGTTCTGATAAAGCAATTTGTTTTGTGATTGTTTCGCTATCATGATTTGTAACAACCACCAGTACATCTTGTGTTGCCGCATCTAGTCGCCAAGTCTCTAGTAAAAAGGCGTCTGAGACATCTTTGGCATAAATTACAATACCATCTGATGGTAGGATGTTGGGTAGTTGCAATGGTTTGGGTGGTAGTTCGGAAAATATAGCAATTTGGTAAACCGCATAAATTTTTTCTAGTCCGTACCATTCACCTAAACAATCTTTCTCTAAAAAATAAACAAACTTTTCAATACAATTGCGGGTCAACGGTGTACCAGAAATTTGAAACTCGGCTGTACGACTTACAAAGCTAGAATTTGGGGTTTGAACATTTTGTAAAACAAACAGAAAAATGAACAAAGCTGTAAAGCCACTATTGGTTACGTGTAAAAATTTCTTTTGAAACTTGCCCGAATTCTCTTGTAATAGAGATTGAGTACTTAAACTTAAGGCAAAAATGGCAATCCAATAAAGCTGGATAGGGGTGGCATACCAAGCAATGAAAGGACGATTTTGGAAAGTGGAGAAAAAATGGTGAAAATCGAATTTATTTGCTACACTCACCCGTCCTATTCCAACCATCATGCTAGTAAAAAGCGCGTATAGCCCCACGACTCCCCACAGCAAAATTGTTTTATATTTTTTTTCTCGATATAAAATAAAGATAGTAATACAAAGCCAAATGACACTAAGAATAAAAATAATAAATGCGACCCAAAATGCCGGTTCAGTGCCAATAAAACTTTGTGACCGACTAATGAGTAGCCCGCCGATTTGTAAAGGGATGAACAACAATACCAACCATAATTGATTTAGGTTGGCACGACTGCTAGTAAACAAGTCGGAACCAATTGCTTGGTAGGATAGCCACAAGAAATAAGTTGAAGCTATACCACAAATAAGGATTAATAACAGAACGGTTGGTTTTCTCTGATTTGAGAACCAAGCTAAAAGAAACAGCAAACCCCAAACAACCAAGCTATTAGTGGTGCTAAATGTACATAAAACGGCTAAAATAATAGCCACAAAAACATTTCGTTGCTGTTTGGGATTTCGGTAGTAGACATAAAGTGAAGCCAAAAATAAAGTCACACTCTCTTGCCAAAATCCAAATTGACTGAAAAGCCAATTGAAATCTTGATGGATTGAAAAAACGAAAATGGCAAAAAATATCCCCATACCGGTTTGCCAACGCTGATTTGTCAGCAGATAGAGCTTGATTAATAAATAGAAAGACAGTATCGCCCAGAGCACATTTATCCATATACCGATTAAGTGGTTGTAATGCGCAAATAAGATCAAGCTAGCAATTTTCAAGTTGGTGAATAAACCAAAATGTGCAATATAGGGACGAAAAATGACTTTTATGAAATCAATCAATGTCCAATTTGGTTTGGAAAGGTGCTGTAAAATTCCGATATAGGCTTGTTCATCTCCCCAAATGATATTTTCACCGAAACGAGAAATGTACAGAGCAAGATTCAAAAAAATGACCAATACCCCTACGAAATCTAAAAAATAGGCAGGATTGATTACTGAATCAAGGTCGCGTTTTAATTTCGACAGTAATTTTTTTAAAAAAGAGTTGATTGCCACAGCGGGGTAATGGGTGGAAAATTTAATAAATTCTTAGTGGTATCGGGGTAAATACCAAAATAAACAACAAAATTGTTGCCCATGCCAAGATGCGTCGCTTTCCATCCAATGGGGTAATTTCATCCAGTAAAGGAGAATTGCGCAAACCGATTACATAATAACTCAAACCCGCCCAAAGCCACCAACCAGAATAGATAAATCCGAGTAACACCAACAGTCCGATTGCCCCCATTCCGATCCAGCGAGCGCGTTTGCCAAACAAAACAAAGATGGCGTGTCCACCATCTAACTGTCCGATTGGGATTAGATTCATCGCCGTGACCAATAACCCCGCCCAACCCGCCCAAGCCACCGGGTGCATTTGAATATCCAATGCGCCGTAAGGGGCAGGGGTTGATGTAAGCCAGTACATTAGCCAATGCAAGGCGGGTGGCAGAGTGTAAGATGCTGGTTGGGGCAAAAGCTGACCATGCACCCAATATTTCAGCAATAGATAGATGAGCGGGTTTCCTTCCATTGCCACGCCCCCCTCCGCGGGGATAATGGTTGTGCGGGAAAGAGCAATGCCAATCCATAACACGACCAATGCCACCACAAACCCAGCCCACGGACCCGCCGCACCAATATCAAACAGCGTTTTGCGGTTGCGGGCTGGTCGGTGCATTTGAATCACTGCCCCCATCGTTCCCAGAAAGTTGAACTCAACTGGCAAGGGCAGGGGGATAAAGTAAGGCAAGGTGGCAGGTGAACGGTGGAAGCGCGATGCAAAGTAATGCCCAAATTCGTGGGCAAGCAGGATGGCTAACAGCGCTAGGGCATATTGCCAGCCCAGCCAC
Organism: Anaerolineales bacterium UBA6668; assembly: GCA_002455215.1. Classification (GTDB taxonomy): domain Bacteria; phylum Chloroflexota; class Anaerolineae; order Anaerolineales; family UBA6668; genus UBA6668. The sequence goes on from DKKK01000168.1 coordinate 5,449, forward strand.
AAATGAGTCAGCACATACCCGTTGCGCTCCAGCATGGAGGCTGAATCAGATAGCAAGGTGGGTGGAATTTGCTCGAAGTAGAGTAAATCGTTCCACGCTCCCATAAACAGCACGGAAAAAACGGTAGCCACAAAGAGCACAATATTCAACCAGACTCGCGGCGCTTTTGATTCAACTGTGGAGACGGCATAAATCACTTGCTGGTTGTTGACTTGGCGAAGCAAAGGTAAGTAACCGAATTTTGCAAATTCTCGTTCGAGCACAGCAAAAGCACTTTCAGAAGGTGCTAGCAATTGCCCACGAAACCGCCAATCATATTTTTCGCCCCGTTCGCTCTCGCCGCGTTGAGTGGTATCAGCAACCGCCATTATTTGCGAAACAATGGGTAAAAGTTCGTTGTCAGGAATTGTCATAATAAAAAGGTGGACTAAACAAAACGGCGGAAGGCTTCATTGGCGAGCAAGTAGGCAGGCGGCACCAGCCGCGCTCGTTCCGGCAATTGCTCGATAAGCCCCAAATTGGTTAATTCTCGCAATTCTTGAGAAAACACTTGCGTATACTCTACCGAAAAGCGTTCGGCAAAACGTGCTTTTGACACCCCTTCTCGGGTCAGACGCAAGCCCAATAGCATGGTATCTGCCATTGCAGTTGCTACATCCAATGCTTCTGATTCAACCACAGCTGGCGAAAAAGGGAAAGGTTGGGGTGTCCCTTGCATGACCCGTTCAATATAGCCTTTAGGGGAACGGGTAACGGAATAGCGATAGCCACCTGCTGAACCGTGTGCGCCTGCCCCCAAACCCAGCCATGCTTCATTGCGCCAATATTGCAAATTGTGTAAACACGCTAAGGCAGGCGTCTCGCCATCCCCAAGTGCTGGATCGGCTTTTGCCCAGTTGGAGATTTCATATTGTGCATACCCGGCATCAGACATTCGGGCGCTGGCTGTTTCATACATGAGTGCGGCGAGATCCGGGTCGGGGGAGGGCAACTTGCCTTGTTCCACCCAAGCCCGCATGGGCGTACCGTATTCCAAAGATAAGGCGTACAATGATAGGTGTTCTGCCCCAAGTGGCAGAACCTGAAATAGCGTATTTTCCCAGGTTTCTAAAGCTTGATGCGGTAGCCCGTAGATTAGGTCTAAGTTTAGGTTAGCAAAACCGGCTTTTCTTGCCCATTCTACCGCAGAGAGCACTTGCTCAAAGGAGTGTAAACGGTCTAATAATTTAAGTTCGTGCGGTTGTGCGCTTTGCACACCAAATGAAATGCGGTTGTATCCCAGCACTTTTAGGGCTTGTAACTGCGCCAATGAAACAGTGCCGGGGTTCGCTTCAAAGGTAATTTCGCACTGCTGAGTGATTTGGAAATGCTGGGCAAGGCAGGTGAGAATTTGCCCATGTTGCTCAGGGCTGAGTAAGCTGGGCGTTCCACCCCCTAAAAAGATGGTGTGTACGGGGAGAGTTCCCCCAACACTTTTGGCAACCAGTGAAATTTCTTGGCAAAGAGCATCGGTATATGGCTGAATCAGTGCTTCCAAACCGGCATACGTATTAAAGTCGCAATAGGCACAGCGCACCGTGCAGAATGGAATGTGTAGGTACAGACTATACGCCACGATTAATCTTGTTCTGCCAATACCAACGACCACACCAGTACTTCCAAGTGCCGGCTAAACTGCACCAGTGGGGCTTCTGCTGGCAAGCGGATGCCTGCCGCTTCTGTCATCGAATTGGATGCGATATGAACTTCAACAGTTTCAATCGGCCACGGCTGATGGTGAATTTCGCCCCGTAGGAGACGCCCTTGTGAGTCCAGTGTGTACAGGCAGTAGCGTTCAGTGAGCCAATGGGTGAGTGAGCCGTGTGGGGCAGGTACAGGTACACCCAGCGGGCGATAGGTGCCGGAAAAACTCGCAGGTGGTGCGTTTTTATGAATGCGTTCGCTTTGGTAAGTGATAAGTCCATTCTGCTCTTGTAAAGACATCTTTGCATGAAAGTAAGGCAGGTGGAACCATGCACGGGCAATTTGCACTGCCATCGCGTTTGCCGCCTCCAGCGAGAAGAAAAATACCCCCGGTCGCCCGCGATGGGAGACGTAGGTGCGTACATTTAGCTCTGGAAATGCTGACAAGCCCGGTACATCAAAGGTATAGCGCGGATGGATGCCACTCATGCGGAAGGGTACGACACTAATCCAAGCGCTGTTATCAAAGGTATCGAGTGGCAGAATGGCTGGAACGTGCGCCCGCATCTGCGCAATATCGATTCGCCAGTGCGCGAATAGCAAATCATGCCAAACTTGTTGCATAACCCACGGAGCGCTAGGCAGGGGGTAGGGGCGGTGTTGGGTATGGTGCAGTAGGGATTTAAACATAACTTTGTTGGCTGGCTGAGCCAGTCTATTGCGGGCAGACAAGTGAAATGATTATACTCGACACGGGTCAAATTTGCGCTTTGTTCTTTAAGGAAAAAACTGCAGTTTCCAGCCGTGTTGGGTATAGGTTGCGTGGTTCTAAATTGTGTCACATACCCAAAGAATGCCATACAAGCTACCGCACCCACCGCGCCGAGCCATGCACCGCGTGAATAGCTGGCGAATAACCCGACCAAGAGAATGCCAGCGATAGCGGCAAAAGCCAGCATAGCCAGTAGCTCTTGGATGGTTTGACGGGTAAGGAAGAGTGAACGCGATTTCCAAATGCGGGTGAGTGCGCTGGTGGCAAAACCAAAGGCGACCCCAGCCGCAAGTGTCCATGCCATGCCCAAAAATCCGCCGTAGGGGTTGGGTTGGTGAAAAGAGCCGTAGGCGCGGTACAGCCCAGGTGAGATGAAGAAGTGCTCCGGTCCATGCCCGCGTAAAACAAACTGGTAGATACCCCAACCGGCTTGCACCAAACCTGCCAATAGGGCAATGCCGAGTACATACCAAACCTTTCGCGGATGTTGGGCAATTTCCCCGGTTAGGAGTGCCATCAATAGCAGGGTTTGACTCCACTTGAGCAGTTCTTTGATGCCATTGGGCAAGTCATCTGCTCCCCATAGGCTAAGTGTGGCGATGGACAGCCACAGCAAGGCGGGTAAAATCAAGGGTAGTAAGGCTTGGATTGCCGTGCGGGGCAGGGGCGTGCGGCGGGTGGCGAGCGTGCGCAGGGTGTAAACAGCGAGTATCAGTACAAACCCTACCTGACCTAAGTCAGGGATCCACGCTTGGCGCTGTGCCAGCAAGGCGCGGAACAAACCAAATACCACGGCAATGGCAACGGCGTTGAGTGGTTCAATCAGCAGGCATATCCCACCTGCCAAAACTGCCACGGTCAGCAGACTAGCCTGAAGCAGGCTAGCCTGAAGTGGGAGAGCCGCCACAGCAATGCCCACAAGCACCGCCATGCCGAGCCAAAGCCAGCGACTGCCTAGCCATGCGTGCAGGATGTTTTTCGCTCGGTTAGCGTTGCTTATTGGCGCTGGAAGTGCTACCACGTTCGCTTCCCACCAAGAAGCGTTTTAGGTTTTCGTAATCTTCGAGAATTTGCCCGGCGCCACGGGCAACACAGGTGAGCGGGTCTTGCGCAACCCAAGTACGGATTTTGACTTCACTTTGTATGCGCTCTGCCAAGCCCAGCAAGCCAGCGCCACCACCCGCCAAGCAGATCCCAATTTCCATTAAGTCTGAGATAATTTCGGGTGGGGTTTCGTCTATCGTTTCGCGGATGGTTTCCAGAATGGTACTGACGGAGCCGGAGAGCGCTTCGCGGATTTCGATGGATGAAACTTCGATGGCTTCGGGTAGCCCGGTGATGAGATTGCGTCCGCGGATGGTGATGGCGCGTTCTTCGCGTAGGGGGTAGGCGGAGCCAATGGTCATTTTGACACGCTCTGCCATGCGTTCACCGATTGCCAGGTTGTACTTATTGCGGGCATAGTTGATGACTTCTTGGTCCATCTCATCTCCAGCCACGCGCAAAGAGCGGCTGAGCACAATCCCGCCCATGCTGAACACTGCCACTTCGGTTGTTCCACCGCCGATGTCCACAATCATGGAGCCACGTGCTTCACCCACCGGTAAGCCTGCCCCAATTGCCGCCGCCATCGGTTCTTCGATTAAGCCGACTTCACGAGCGTGGGCGGCGTAGGTCGCTTCTAGCACAGCCTTCTTTTCTACTTCGGTTACGCCACTGGGAATGCCCACCACCACGCGCGGGCGCGGGAAGGGCACAATGGTTTGTTCGTGTGCCTTGCCGATAAAATAATCAAGCATAGTTTGGGTGATTTCAAATTCGGAGATAACGCCATCACGCAAAGGGCGGATTGCCAGAATATTGGAAGGCGTGCGCCCGACCAATTCCTTGGCTTCTACGCCAATCGCTTCTGGTCTACGCGTTTTCTTATCAATTGCGACCCAAGATGGTTCATTAATTACAATCCCCTTGCCACGTACGTAAACAAGGGTGTTTGCTGTCCCAAGGTCAATGCCAATATCTAAGGAGAGCAGACCAAATAGCCAATTAAGTGGATTCCAAGCCAAAACAAATATCCTTTAAGTGCGAATGATAGTTATTCAAATTGGCAAACAACGCGTTTGCCGACTCGTTACTTTCTAAACGAAAATTATACCATTCTAAAGCACCTATTGTGGGATGAAGATTTGCTGAGAATTGAAAGTGGTGAAAAGGAGCATAAAATAAACAGCGGGAGACAACCATCTCCCGCTGTTCCGAGTCGAATATGGACAACTACCGGATTTGCTTTCGATACTCTTCTACATCGCCGTTGCCCAATAGGTGAACATCCGCTACGGTTTGTGCCACCGTTTCGGCTATATTGCGGAACATATCCAAAATACTGCGGAAATCGGTGCGGCGTCCGATTTTGTACCACTTGCCACCAGTCACTTCTGCCATTTTGCGGAAGTAATCGTGATTGGGGGTAACGGTAAAGGTGATGTAGCCACCGTTGTACAACATGCGCGAGACTTGCTCAGCGCTGTAGGTCTTTTGGTCGGCGGGTTCATCGGTGAGCAATAGCAATAATTTGAGCGCATTGGGGCGAAAGGTGAGGTCCATGGCTTTGTGTAGCGCTTCAAGTGAAGACTCGCCTTCATTGCCCCCGCCACTAAAGCGCGGAATTTTCTCCAAGCTGTTTTTTGTCACTTCCACGTTGTCGGTGAAGGGCGTGTTCATGATTTTGTCACCGCGCACTCGCAAATCGCCAAATGCCATGACTGCGGTGCGGTGGTCAACTCCCAAACTGGCAAATTCATCCACAAACTTGCCGCAAGTTTGCAAAAGCCCTTCAATTTTGTCAGACATACTGCCGGTGGTGTCAATCACAAATACCAAGTCTACCGGCGCTCCTTTGAGATGCGTTTGAATAAACTGCGCCTTTTCAGTCGGAGAAAGCGCCTGACTCCCAGATGGTAGTGCCTTGCTTTGGGATTCGCCTGACATGGCTTTTCCTATCTTATCAAAAATCGACTCTTTTCGGCGGAACATGGCTACTCCTGATAAAAATACATGTGGGAAACACGCTTGTTGTGATATTCGGCAGGTCAATGAAACATTTGCGCCAACTCATCTCAGCGTTTTGGTTAAGGGGATGGCTGTCTTGTTAATTCATCCATTAACAATTGGTGCTATAATCTTTGCAACAAGTCAACCGAATTAGACACCATTTATTACACCCATGTCACAGCCACTTATCGCTTCCTTAGATAACAGCCTGCTCACGCTGACGCTGAACCGTCCTGCAAAGAAGAACGCACTCACTCACAAAATGTACAGCGCACTGGTGACAGAACTGCGTGCCGCCGAACTCAACCCGGCAGTGCGGGTGGTGCTTTTGCATGGTGCAGGTGGCAACTTCACCGCGGGAAACGACCTTTTTGATTTTTTTAGCCTAAATTTAGTGGATATGGATGAAACAGCTTGGCAGGCTTTGCCGGTTGTGCAGTTTTTACGCCAGGTGGTCATGTTTCCAAAGCCGTTGGTGTGTGCGGTGGATGGTGTGGCAGTCGGGATTGGTACGACTGTGCTTCTCCACTGCGATGTAGTGGTTTCCACCACATCCGCTCGCTTCTCGTTGCCTTTTGTGCGCTTGGGTTTAGTTCCCGAATTTGGCAGTAGCTTACTGCTCCCGATGCTTGGCGGAGCGTTACTGGCACGCCAAAAACTACTATTGGGAGAGCCTTTTGACACCAGCGAAGCACGAGCGCTCGGCTTGGTGAGTGTGGTGTGTGAGCAAGAGAATGCACTACTCGAAACCGCGCGAGAATATGCCCAAAAGCTGGCAAACTTGCCTGCCAGAGCCGTGCGTACTAGCAAGCAACTGATCAATGCCCACTTCCGTGACCAACTGCTCACTGCACTGGACAATGAAGAACGTGAATTTCTACTTGCCTTGCGTTCAGCGGAGTTTCGAGAAGCCGCCTTTGCGTTTATTGAGAAGCGACCTGCCAATTTTCGTCAATTTGAGTAACTTACCTTAGCGAGCAAAAACCTATGCCTCCCGAAGATACCAGCCAACCCGATGCACCCGTTGAAAATAGCCAGCCAGTCGCCAGCACCGAAGTGTTGGGCATTTCCCAACCACTACCTGCACTGGAACCGCCATTGGATGAGTTTCAATCAATGGCGGCGCTGACTCGCCCAGTTGAAGTGTCGAGCGAAGCGGCTCCGCCCCCAGCCGCACCGGCTGAAGCGCCTGCCCAATCTCCGCCCGTTCTACCAGCGGATGAACATTCCCACACCAGCGGGTTAGGTTGGCTAGGGCAGTTGGTTGCGGCTGTGGTAAGCGCTGTGTGTGGGGCAGTGTTGGCGTTGGCAGTGCTGGCGGCGCTCAATGGTGGCAGTTTGTTCCTGAACCAACAGCCCCAAGTTGCCGCTTTGCAGGTGGAAGTAGCCAGCCTGCGCCAACAATTAGAAAGCCAATCTGCCGAATTGGAAACCATGCGTCAAAGGTTAGATGCGTTTGGTGGCTTGATGGGACGGGTGCGCACCGCCGAAGAAGCACTTGCCAGCCTGCAAGCTAGCTTTGCCGAGCTTGCCAATGCTCAACAGGCTTTGAGCCTAGAGCAAAAAGATATGCAATCACAATTGTTGACGATGAATGCACAGTTAGAAACCGCCCAAACAGCTATCACTCGCTTCGAGAATTTTTTGGTGGGTTTACGTGACTTGTTGCAAACATCGCTTGAACCGACCCCAATCCCCTAAGGAGAGTCTATGTCTGTCTCATCTCGTCGCTCATTTGCTTGGCTTGGTTGGTTAATTGTTCTACTGCTGTTGGTGGGGGCAATTGTTGCGATGGTCGTGTGGGGCTTGCCCTACCTGAACCAACAAATTTTGCAACCCATCCAGCAAAACCAAGCTGAACTCGCTCAACTGCAACAACAACTCAGCGCAGAACGCACCGAGCAAGCCGCTGTGCGCAGTACCGCCAATGCCCGCTCAGCTCAGATGGAAGTATCCGCCGACTCGATTCGCGACCAATTGCTTTCGCTTGAAACCCTGCTCAATGAAACCAAAACGCAACTGGCAGAAATAGACCAAGCTTTAAAGAGTGAGTCAGCTGTGCGCGATGAGAGCGATGGCGATTTGCAAAGCGCATTGACAGAGCTAACTCAGCAATTGGGGCAATTGGAAAAGCAATTGTCAGGAGAGTTTGCCAATTTGCAAAGCGAGACCAACGGGCAACTCGCCACCTTGCAACCCGTACAAACAGAAATGGCACAATATCTGCGCTATTTGCAAACGGAAATGACTTTGCTATCGGCGGAAAATGCCCGACAGCAGGGCGATTTGGAGTTGGGCAGGGAGAATCTGGGCAATGCCAGACTGTCCTACCAAGCGAGTGCCGACTGGTTGGAAAGGCTGGTTTTGAGTATGAGTGAACTTTCGGCTGATGAAAGTTTTGGATTAATTACACGACTGGCACAAACCCGCACCCAAATCGCCGAAAACCCGGCATTGGCAAGTGAGCAGTTGGCTTTGCTAATTGTAGAACTTAATCAAAAGACGATTNNGCAGCGAGTGAGTTTGCCTTGCCAACCCTAGCCGTGCGTACTGCCATACCAACGCCGTTGGCAACGCAAACGCCGTTGGCAACGCCAACGCCGTCTCCCACTGCCACTGTGCCCGAAACACCTTTCCCAACAGCAACGACTACCGTCGTGCGTTCAACCCCAACGCCACGAGCGGTTTCTCCCACGCCAAACTCAACGGCAGTGAAAACGAAAGCCGCAACCCCGACACCGTAGATTTTTTGTGGATATGTTGAATGGGTAGAAATTAACCATTAGCCGGGCAACTGGCGCACCACCAACACCACTTTACCCTGAATTTGCACGTTTTCGGCGTTTAGATAAAGTGGGCGCATGGTGGGGTTTGCGGGTTGTAGACGCACGCGCCCGTCTGTTTCACGGTAAAAATGTTTGAGCGTGAGTTCAATACCATTGTTTCCGTTCACCATTGCCGCCACCATATCGCCATTGTTGGCAGTTTGGGCGGGCTTTAGTACAACGATATCGCCGTCATTCACCATTGCGTCAATCATCGAGTCGCCTTTGACTTCTAGCGCAAACAAGTCGGAGACCTTAGCATTGCGCCCAAGCAAGTCACTGGTAATGGTGATGGCTTCTCCGCTGGACATGTTGGCGCTGTCTGGCACGGGAATATGATGGGTGGCAAAGATTGAGCCGAGTGTCGGGATGCGTAGAGTTTCGATGCGGTGGGGCAATTGGATGCCGCGTGAGATTTTCTCATCACGTACAATTAACCCTGCTTTTACTAGCTTTTCCAGATTATAATTAACTACAGAAGTAGAGCTAATATCACACGCTTCGCCAATTTCGCGAATAGTGGGTGGGTAATTGTTCTCTTGGACAAAACTTTGGATATATTCCAACATTTTGCGTTGGCGGTCGGATAAATCTCTTTGTGTCATGGGTCTGAAACTCCTGCGAAAAAATCGCTCATTTTTTCTGCTTATATGTTCTATTTTATGCGAACACTCGTTCCAAGTCAAGAGGCAATTTGGGAAATATTTTGGGAAATTTTGTGATACTTTTTTGTTTGGCACGCTTCAGAATTGCACCCTCCGAGAGCGAAAGCTTGAGAATTTAGGGCGCTATTTTCCTTGACCTATCAACATGACAAATTTTCAACAACTTCCACGCTGGCAAAAGCTCATTCTGTCATTGTGCTTTCTGCTCGGTTTTGCACTACTGGCAGGTTGGTTGCGTTACACCCCGCCCGGTTTGCTGGGCAAGGCAGATGCCATTGGTTATGCCTTTTGCCATCGCATAGACTTACGTTCCTTTGGTATTGGAGAACGCCCGATGCCGTTGTGCGCTCGCTGTACGGGAATGTATCTCGGCGCAATCTTGACCCTTGCCGTCCTTTGGGTAAGCGGGCGCAAACGCTACAGTGAGTTTCCGATACGCAGTGTGCTGATGCTATTCGGTGTGGGGTTTGTGGCATTTGGGATTGATGGAGTTAATTCGATGTTCTCCTTATTGCCAATTCTTCCCAATTTATACACCCCGACCAACATCTTGCGCATTACCACTGGCTTCCCGGTTGGTGTAGGCATGGCAAGTTTGCTTTCTCCGGTGTTGGCAGGCTCTTTCTGGCGTGATTGGGTCGCAGAACCCGTGCTAGCCAATGTGCGTGAACTGGTGCAGATTTTGGGGCTGTGTGCGCTGGTTGGGCTATTGGTGGTTTTGCAAGTGCCACAAATCAATGCAGTTTTGGCGGTATTGAGTAGTTTAGGGGTGTTTTTGTTGTTAGGCATCATTAATTTGGTGATAGCGCTTAATTTACTGAATTGTAATAATCAGTTTGACAACCCAGCGCAAGCATCTTGGCTGATTTTGTTGGCTGTTTTGCTAACCGTTACTCAAATCGCTCTTGTCAATTTACTTCGCTTTCAACTGACCCACACTTGGGGTGGTTTTGTGTTTGGTTAGAAGTTAAGAGTTTGATTAATTGATATATTAAGCGCAACTTTAGTACCAATTTTGCGTATTGGATTATGTACTCGGCGAGTGTGTCGCATACAACAATTGGAAGCACGAGCTTCGATTGGCAGTTTTGTAAAGCAGGAGAAAAGAATGGACGTATTATCAGCAGTTTCAAGTATTTTTGCGAGTTTTGGCTTATCTTCCAGCGCGGGGTTAAATGCGTACATCCCCCTGTTGGCAGTTAGCCTTATCACGCGTTTTTATCCCCAACTGCTCAAACTGGGTGAGCAATGGGACTGGCTTTCCAGTTGGTGGACGATTGGTGTTTTGGCGGTATTGTGCGCGGTGGAGTTTTTCGCCGACAAAGTGCCAGCGGTTAACCACGTCAACGATGGCATTCAAACCTTTGTGCGCCCAGCGGCAGGTGCTATATTATTTGCCGCCAATAGCAGTGTGATAACCGATATGCACCCAGTATTGGCAGGCGTGTTGGGCTTAATGGTGGCAGGTGGGGTGCATGTTGCCAAATCGGCAGTGCTCCGCCCGGCAGTGACAGCGACCACCGGCGGAATCGGTAGCCCGGTGGTGAGTTTCTTAGAAGACGTTGTAGCCCTTTTTGTTTCAATACTCTCGCTGGTACTCCCCATCCTAATCGGCATTTTCTTGATTGGCTCGGCAATTTGGTTTACTTACTGGATACTAACCCGTCCTAATAAAAAATCCAGTACTCCAGCCTATTGACAATCTGGTAAAATCAGGCAAACTTAGGGGGTGTGGAACTTTTCATACCCCTTTTCGTCTATTATTCGATACGGGTGACATTCGGTACACACTGCCGAATATCAAGTTGCGTTTTTTCCTTAAGCATAAAGCGCAATTTTACCTGTGTTGAATGTAAATGACGTAAGTTCAAACTTTTTTTACTCTCTTGGAGGCAATTTTATGCAAACAACTTCTACTCGCCCGATGAACACGATGGCCATTGTTAGCCTAGTATGCTTAGTGCTAACATTTTGCGGTTGTGTCGGCATCGCACCCATTGCAGGCATTATCACTGGCTACATGGGCAAAAAACAAGTCAGCGAAAACCCAATGGCTTTTAGCGACAATAGCGCTCAATTGGCACAAATTGGTTTCATTGGCAATATTGTCATTCTAATCCTAAGCGTTTGCGCGACTTGTGTAGGTATTGCTTATAATTTGTACAGCTCTGGCGCATTTAACAACATGATGTAAGTTTCTCGTATTTGGCAATTGGATACTTGACACAGTTTAGACATGCCGAATATCCATTTGGTAAAAGCCACCTGATAGGGTGGCTTTTTGTTTTGCCATATTTGGCACGGGTTGCCTTCGGCATGTGTGCCAAAGTCGGCATGTGCCGAGGGGCGATTTGCGCTTTTTTCCTTAACGAAAAAAGCGCAGTTTTCATCCGTGTCGAATATTACTTCGGGTGCGTGGCAGGGCTTTCTTAAAGTTATGAAAAGGGTTGCAAAAAAAAGACCTTCTTGGCTACATTTAGATTTCTACCTAGCTATTCAGCC
>DKKK01000003.1 GCA_002455215.1 Anaerolineales bacterium UBA6668
ACAAGCTATTTTAGGACCAGACACTCATCTCCCGTATCCTATATCTCATCTCCCGCATCCCACAATGTACACCAATTCATCCCCAACCACCAACTCCTGCGCTTGCCAGTTCATACGCTCGGCGAGTACGGCAAATTGTTGGCGATAATTCCTGTCCATCCCTTTGTTTTTTCCACCCAAACTGCGCAATGGATAGCTAATCACCCAATGTTGGGTTTGTATGCTTGCCAGAAAATTTTGAGTGGCAGTTGGGCTGATTTGCTCCAAACACGGGAGCGCTTTAAGCAAAAGCACTACTTCCTGTCGGTGAGCAGGCGGGGATTGTAGGGCATCTTGACAAGCAGTGTGAATAGTTACGCCAAAAAGCGGTACTGCCACTTGCAAAAAATCCATCAGATCGACAAAAATATCGCTCGCGCGGATTTCCCAACTGGCATTTGGGAAGTGTGCCGCCAGTGACAGGGGGTTCAAGCCGCAGGCAATATCGGTGATGGTGGTAAAAGTCGGCAGATGGCTAAAAATTGTCTCCCAAAATGCTGGATAGTACGGTAAACGTTCAGCCGTACTGGCATGTAGGCGCAAAATTTGCTCACTTTGGGCAATCCGCTCGGACAGGCTGGGAGTCTCCTGCAAGTTCTGCAACAGCCGCGCATAGGGAATTACACTGCGGAAATAGGCTGTGCCCACTTGGTGCAGTTTGGCTTTGGCGTGCTGTTCGGCTTTGGCGNNGCTGGGCTTGTTCGGCAATGTTTTGTATCAAATCAGGGGCAACAGTTCGGTATTTGGCGGATTGCAGGATTTCTTCAGCGAGAGACATGAGAAGTGGGAAGTGGGAATAATTCCCGAAGGGGTGAAAGAATTCTAGCCGAAATGGATGTACGTTTTTTATTTTTTCAGGTCGTTAAGCATTTCTTCGCCGACACAGTGCGCCATTGCCATGATGGTGAGCATCGGGTTGACGCCGCTGGCTGTTGGGAACAAACTGGCATCCGCAACAAATAAGCCCGCCACTTCCCAGCTTTCTCCACTGGGTTTGACCACCCCGCTGGCGCGGTTGCCGGTCATGCGGCAAGTGCCCATTTGGTGTGCGCTAAACATGCCCACCGCATTGGGACGCAAGCCGATACGTGCCACTTGTTCCAGCCAAGCTGAAAATTGCGCGTCACTGGCTCCGGCGGGGAGTGCCGGCAACCCCGACTGCAAAGTGCCGAGTTCTCCAGCCCCTGCCACGCGGAGCAAGCGCAGACTCTCTTGGATGCCTACCAGCAAATGCCGTTTATCGGCTTGGCTCACTGGGTAGTCGAGCCGGGGTTTTCCGGCGCTGTTGAGTGTCACGCGCCCACTGCCGACATCGCGTGCTAGGCTGATAAATGCCGCTTGGTTTGCCATGCGCAACATCTGGGCTTTGTGCTGTTTGCCATTTAACCACGGCAAGGCACTACCTAGTAAGCCGGGGTGCGCGGGTGGGTTTTCGATGCGGACTCCGTAGCCCTTGCCATCCAGATTGGCAAATTGGCTATTGACTACGGTAAGCATCGCACCGTTCCACATTTCTATCGGGTGGGAAAACTCGCCCCGTGCGGCAGTGACTGGGTGTAGGCGCAAGTGCCGCCCAATGTTGGGGTTGTTTAAGCCGGTGCGCTTCAGGATAAGCGGCGAGTGAATGGCGCCGCCTGCCAATACCACTCGCTGGGCAGAGATGGTGAGCGGCAAAGTCTGCCCACCTTGCTGAATTTCTGCCAGTACACCGGTTGCCTTACCATTGCGCACGGTCACCTGTTTTACAAAACAATCGGTCACAATTTGCGCTCCGTGCATCTGTGCGCTTGCCAAATAGGTTTTGGCGGTACTGTTTTTGTGGTCGTGACGACAGCCAAAGCCGCACCAACTGCAGTGCGTAGCGGCGCACCCGCCCGAATTCCAACCAACCATGCTAACTTTGTGCCCTAATGCCTGCGATGCTTGCCACAGCGCTTCTTGCTGGGGGTTGCGGGGTGCGCCTTGCCAGGCGATTTGCAATTGTGCGGCTACCGTATCGGCGGCGCGTTGTATTGCCCCTTCGGCTAGGTCAGATAAGCCAAAATCGCGCTTCCACTCTTCCAGTACTTCAGCGGGCGTGTGCAAACATGCCATCCAGTTAATGGTTGTGCCGCCGCCGAGTGTACTCCCCGCTAGTACAGAGAGCGATGCATCGGCTGTGGTGAGCAAGCCAGCGTGTTCGTATAGGTTGCGAAAGGCGGGATATTCGTGGGTGGGAAAGTTGTGTGGCTGGTATGCGCCACCTTTTTCCAAGACAATGACGCTATAGCCCGCTTTTGCCAACAGTTCGGCAACCACTCCCCCCCCAGCCCCTGACCCGACAATTACCACGTCACAGGTTAGTTTTGGGGGAATGGCTTGGAGATTGTGAAGGTGGGGTGCGGGNNATGGCGCAGGGTGGGTAGTGGGATAGCGCAGGGCGGCGTGGTTTGGGTGGCTATTATCGGGCTGGGGGAGGCTGTAGAACAGCGCCAGGCTGAGCCGTTTGATACCCAAGAAGGCTTGACGCAGGGCAGGGATGGGTGAAATTGCCCATTTTGCTAGGACTTTTTGGCGGGTGGCGAGTGGCAGTTGATGGAAGCCCCCCCAGTGTCCGGTGAGTAGAAAACTGCCTGCGGGATTTGCCAGCAATGCGAATAGCCACTGCAATTGGCGATACTGTTCGCTTGGCAGGTACTCGCGCAGGGCTTGTGCCAATGCTTGGGGTACACCGGCATCGCTGGCAGTACGTTGCCAAAAGGCGGCTGTGGCTGGGTCATCCCCCGTTTGGGCAGGCAGGCTCGGTACGAGGGCATCACAAATGGCAGTTAGGACAGGAAGGGACATGGGGAAGCTAATGGAGTTAAGGAGTTAAGAAGTTGAGCGGTACTCATTTCATTGGACTTGCTCATGTGCATTCTATCACTTTTTAGAGCGATTTTACCCTTTGGGGAAGTGCGATTTTTATACATATTTTCGCACCCCGCATCCCATATCTCCCATCCCATATCCCATATCCCGCTTTTATTAACCATTCTCTTAACAACTCCGCTTTTAAAATTACGTACTATAATTGAAGAAATGGTGTCTAATAGAGACATCAACTTCTCCATTTGTCTTGCAATGTACCATGCCTATCTACGAATATTTCTGCACCGACTGTCACACTAAATTTGAAGCCCTACGCCCAATGGCAAAGGCGGACGAACCCATCGCCTGCACCCATTGCGCCGGTACATACACCACGCGGGTATTGTCCATGTTTTTTGCACATGCTGNNAATGGCGAAAGTGCAAGCACTTCTAGCACTGGCGGGTGTTGTGGTGGCAGTTGCGGCTGTCACGGGCACGGCTAACCCGCTACTGTTGACCCAATTTGCCCGACAAACTACCTACTCTATTCGGCAGGTGTGCTCACCACACCTTGCATTTTACTCCTACTAGATTAAAGGAAATTCCCCATGAGCGCTACCCCACCACCCAATCCAAATTTGATTATGCAACTGATCCAGCAAGGGCAGTTGGCTTGGCGACTAGTGCGTGATCCGCGTGTGCCTGGTTGGGCAAAATTTTTGCCGATTGCCGCGCTTGCTTATCTGATTTCGCCATTGGATTTTATTCCAGATGCTTTTGTTGCCGCCTTTGGCTTGGGCGTACTGGATGACATTGCCATTGTGATGCTAGGGCTGAAGGGTTTGATTGACTTTTCGCCACAACATGTGGTGGCTGAGCACCGCGCCGCCATTATGGGCTTGCCCGCAGACCACAATTGGGAAGTTGACGCCAAGAATGCCAAAGATGCTCCCAAAGCGGATGGCAAATCGCGCTTTAATGGCGATGATGTGATTGATGTGGATGCTTAGTAATGGCTGAGTTGTTGACGCTCGCCACCCTTGACGAACTGCCGGAAGGGGAGCGCATTGCTTTGGAAATTGATGGAACAGCAGTGCTGTTACTGCACCATGCCGGGCAAATTTTTTGCGTTGCAGATGTATGCACACATGATGACAGCCCGCTAGGCGATGCGGAGATTGACGAACAGTGTGCGATTGTCTGCCCCCGGCATGGCGCACGCTTTGACTTGCACAGCGGCAAAGCACTCTCCTTACCTGCTGTGACTCCGATTGCGGTTTTTCCGGTGACTGTGAACGGCAATGAGATACGGATACGGTGGGGGTGAGATACAGGATGTGGAATACGGGATATGAGATGCAGGATACGAGATATGGGATGCGGGATATGAGATATGAGATATGAGA
>DKKK01000086.1 GCA_002455215.1 Anaerolineales bacterium UBA6668
CTTTTTCATGCGGTTGCCCTGATATGGGATATGGAATACGGGATATGGAATACGGGATGTGGGAAGGGAGATGCGGGAAGGATTCTAGAATGAAACTGGAATCCGCATAAGTGCTGGGCTTAAAATTTTCAGACGGGGGGTTGCTAAGCTAGCCATTCAGGATACAATAGAGCAGAATGTATGTTCGATTTATTCTATTATTTTGGAGTCTCACATGAACTTTTCTTCTATTAATTGGCTGGCTGTGCTTGTGTGTGTCATTATAAGCATGGTTAGCGGCTCACTATGGTACAACCCCAAAACCTTCTTCCCCATTTGGTGGGAAGGCATTGGCAAGGGCAAGAACGACAAACCCGGAACAGCCAATATGGGCATGGTCTGGGGTCTAACCCTGCTATCATCTGTAGTACAAGCAATCTTTGTGGGTGTAGTGGTGCATAGCTTGGGCAGTCATAGCCTGCCAGCCGGCGCACTCACTGGATTTTTCTTGTGGCTCGGCTTTGTTGCCCCGACCAATCTGGTCAATAAATTGTTTGCCGGGCACAGCTTAAAAGTTTGGGCAATCGAAGCAGGCAACCATTTGGTAAACTTTGTTATTTTTGGCGCAATTTTCGGCATGTGGCACTAACCTGCCTAAACTGGTGTACACGTTAAACTGCGGTATTTGACACAGGTTATCTTCAGCACACATGCCGAAAATCGGGTTGTGCTTCTTCTTTAAGGAAAAAAGCGTAGTTTCCGTGCGTGTTGAATCTAACATTCCAAACAAAACAATCGCAACAGCTTCACAAACCACAAGGAAAACACCCACCTTGTGGTTTTTATTTTCTTTCATCAGTGGCAATTGATTACCCATTTGCCAGTTTTTATGCTATATTCGACAAGGGTTATATTCAGCACACATGCCGAATATAAAATTGCGTTTTGTTCTTCTTGATAGAAAAGCGCAACTCCCTTCCATGTCGAATCGATATTGCCATCAGCCAAACATGCCTAGCAAATCGTTTGGGCAGACCAAATGCTTAAAAAAACCATCATCAACCCCATGCTCACCTATTTAGACATCAAACAGTATAACTGGGCAGACCTAGCCCCCCAATACACCCGCCTAGCAGAACAACCACTCACGCCAGACAATGTTTCTGCCTGGCTTGCGGACTGGCGCAGTGTCTATGACATTGCATCCGAATTATTCAGTCGCGCTTATGTGAATCGTACACTGGATACCACCAATGCCGAGTACAATGAGCGTTACACCGATTTGATTGAAAACTTCTGGCCGCAGATTGTCGAAAACGAAACTGCACTTAAGAAAAAACTGCTCGAAAGCGGCTTGACCCCGCCGGGTTTGGAAGTTCCAATGCGCGACATTCGTGGCGATGCGGCATTATTCCGCGCCGAAAATCTACCCTTGCACACCGAAGAAGAAAAACTGGTGATGCAATATGACAAAATCATCGGCACACAAAGCGTAGAATGGCAGGGCGAAACAAAAACCCTAATCCAATTGGAAGCCGAACTCCAAAACACAGACCGCACACACCGCGAAAAAGCCTGGCGAGCTATCATGGAGCGCAAGCAAGCTGACCGCACCGCCCTAAACGAACTGTGGGGAGAATTGCTCAATCTTCGCCAAAAAATTGCCCACAATGCCGGATTACCCTCCTTCCGCGAGTATGCTTGGCATCAAAAACACCGCTGGGACTACTCCCCTGCTGACTGCAAACAATTCCAACAAGCCATTGCAGAGGTTGTCGTGCCAGTTGCCAGCCAAATTTATGCCCAGCGTAAAGCCAAACTCGGCGTCTCTGAACTACGCCCGTGGGATTTGGAAGTAGATGCGAGCGGTTTGCCCGCCATGCGTCCCTTCGCCGATGACCAAGAATTGATTGCGCGTGCCAGCAACGTGTTTCGGCAGTTGGATGGCGACCTAAGTGGCGAATATGAAACCATGCGCAGGGAACAATTGCTGGACCTTGCCAACCGCCCCGGCAAAGCACCCGGTGGCTACTGCATCGGCTTCCCACTCACCAGTAAACCCTTCATTTTTATGAATGCTATCGGTACGAGTGACAACGTCCGCACCCTGCTCCACGAAGCCGGTCACGCCTTCCACGCCTTTGCCGCCGTGCGCTTACCCTACCATAGCCAACAAGAAATTCCCATGGAGTTCTGCGAAGTCGCCAGCATGAGCATGGAGCTACTCAGCCTGCCCTATTTGGGCAAGGAGCAAGGCGGCTATTTCGACAGTGCAGATGCCAAACGCTACTTACAAGAACAGTTAAGCGACATTGTGTTATTCTGGCCCTATATGGCAGTGGTTGATTCCTTCCAGCATTGGGTTTATGAAAATCCGCAAGTTGCCCACTCTGCCAACGCGTGTGATGACACCTGGAGCGCCCTATGGCAAAAATTCATGCCTGGGGTAGATTGGTCTGGCTTGGAAGAACACCGCGCCACTGGCTGGCACCGCAAACTGCACATCTTCCGCTACCCATTTTATTATGTCGAATACGGTTTGGCACGGCTCGGCGCAGTGCAAATTTGGGCAAATAGCCTGAAGGACCCCGGCAAAGCACTGGAGCAATACCGCCACGCACTCTCATTGGGGGGTACAAGCACCTTGCCCCAGCTTTTCGCCAAAGCAGGCGGAAAACTCGGCTTCGATACCGCTACCATGCAAGCGGCAATGCAGGTGGTGCAAGACCAACTCGCCTAGCCGCCCCAAGTTGTACAAAGTTTTCAGCCCCATGCCACTCACAAGGCATGGGGTTTTTCTTAAGGAAGCTCACCAATCAGGCGCAAAACCTGCTCGATATGCTCTGCGGTAATCCAATAGTGCGTCACCGCGCGGAAATGATTGCCGTACATCGGGCTGAGTAAAATACCATGTGCCTGCAATTTTTGGGCAAGTGCGCTCGGCGAGAGTGGGTAATCCGCTGTCAGGTCAAAATACACCATGTTGGTACGGTGGGTGGTGGGTAGGATTTGCACCCCCGCCACCTGCGCCAAGCCTTCTGCCAAACGTGCCGCGTGGGCGTGGTCTTCCACCAAGCGTGCCACCATCGTATCTAGCGCAACCAAGCCCGCCGCCGCCGCCACCCCTACTTGGCGCATCGCTCCGCCTAGCATCTTGCGGGCGCGAAAAGCCTTGCTAATCAAATCCTTCTGCCCCACCAGTAAAGAGCCAATTGGCGCACACAAGCCTTTGCTTAGGCAAAAAGAAACCGTGTCGGCAGGCGCAACCAACTCCGACACTGGCAAGCCCAAAGCCAGCGCGGCATTAAAAATGCGTGCCCCATCTATATGCAAACCCAAGCTGTTCTGGCGAGCAAATTCCCCCACCGCTTGTGTGTAGGCAAGCGAGAGCGGGACAGCCCCGCGCATATTGTGGGTGTTTTCAATCGCAACCAAGGCGGTGCGTGCTAGGTGGGGGTCATCTACGTTGAGCGCATCTGCCATTTCTGCCAAGTCAAGCGTCCCGTCTGCCTGCTCGTGTAATGGACGTGCTAGCAAGCCGCCCACCACCGCCAGATTGGCTTGCTCATTGCGAAAAATGTGCGAGTTGTAGCCGCAAATCACTTCATCGCCACGACGAGTATGCGCCAACAAAGCAGTTAAGTTTGCCATTGTGCCACTCGGCACAAAGAGCGCGGCTTCCTTGCCTAGCATTTCTGCCGCCCTTGCTTGTAAACGCAGTACCGTTGGGTCATCGCCAAAGACATCATCACCCACTTCTGCGCGAAACATCGCTTCGCGCATGGCAGGGGTTGGGTGGCTAACAGTGTCGGAACGAAAATCTATCCATTGCATGGGAAATTAAGGGAACGAAAGAAATTAAGAGAATTAAAAAAACAACTAAATCCAAAACAAAGCGGTTACATTCTTATGTCGCCTTACCCATCATTATATCCCACATTTCACATCCCATCTCCCGTATTCCACTTCCCACTTCCCGCTTCCCGTATTATACTTACCGCTATGAATGAACCTGCAATCCAACAACCCAACGCACATAACTGCTTTGTCTGTGGCGTCCACAACCCAATGGGTTTACGATTACGCTTTTATGACAACGGGCAAGACCGCGTCTGGAGCAACCTAACCGTGTGCAAACACCATGAAGGCTACCCCAATGTGGTGCATGGTGGCATTATCGCCTCTATTTTAGATGAAGTGGCTGGACGCGTGACCATGATTGGCAACCCCATCCGCTTTATGATGACGGCTACTTTGGAAGTGAAATATCGCCGCCCAGTGCCCATTGAGCAAGAACTGCGAGCCGAAGGCTGGCTAATTCAAGACCGCGGGCGGCTGGCACAAGTAGCCGGCAAACTGCTTTTGCCAGATGGTGCGCTAGGGGCAGAAATGACCGCCACCCTTGCCACTCCCCCCAGCACGCACGGGCTAAATTTTGGCAGTGTGGAAGAACTAGCCGCATTGGGGTGGAAAGTGTATGCTGAGTAATGAATGGCGAATCTTTCAACTCTCTCAACTTCCTCAACTCTTTTAACGGCTATACTTAGCACGGTCACAAATTGCGGGTTTTTGCTTTTTTGACCAGAGCGCAACCGTTCATTGCCAAGCAACGGCTTTGTCATTTCGAATGGGTGCTAACAACGTAATGTTAGCAAGAGTGAGAAATCTTTGATATTCGGCGCAGGTTATATTCGGTATCATACCGAATATCGATTTGCGTTTTTTCCTTACGTAAAAAAGCGTAGCTTTCACCCGCACCGAATATAACATAATGGGCAAGATTTCTCCCTTCGGTCGAAATGACCCGAAAACGAGACAATTTCAAGTATAGGTCGGCATTACGGAAAAGCGCAATTTTGACCTGTGTCGGTTATATATTCACTTTTAGTAACTGCTCAGCCTTGTTTG
>DKKK01000182.1 GCA_002455215.1 Anaerolineales bacterium UBA6668
CCGAAACTTTGAACCGCACCCGGGCTATGGGCTGGGCGTTATTGGGTTCATTTGCGAATCTGCACTAAGTATAGGTAGTATTTGGCATCCGTGTCGAATACAGGCGTTTAAAAGTAACTGCTCAAGCAATAGCTCCGCTTTAAATAGCCCACGCTACTCCAACAAACTGCGGCGNNACTGCGGCGATAGACACGGTGATTTTTATACTCCCTGCCTTGCAAATTTTTCAAATCAGAGCGCATTTGCACGGCGGTTTCCGCCACTTGCGTCATTTCCACATGCAAAAAGCGTTGAAAAGCCAGCAAGGTGCGTCCCATCTCGTTATACAAAATAGCATTGCCGCCATGCCCTTGATGCTCGGGCAAAATGCCCATCCCATTCACCGTTACCCGCTGGGTGCGGCGCATTTCCCACAGCAAATCCAACAAACTAAGCAGATTCAGCCTGCCGCCAGAGCGTTGCAGGGCGGCTGACAAATCGTGGAAGGCAAACAAAAACCCCACCACCTCCTCGCCATGCACAATAATCTTGATTAGGCGGTGGTCGGCAATGGTCATAATATTCTCTACCACGTAGTCAATCTCACGCTGGGAAAGTGGGTAGTACTCCCAATTGCGAACAAAGGCATTGTTATAAGCTTGCCCAATGCGCTTTGCCCACTGCAATAATTCCTTTTTGCTGGAAAATAGCTTCACCTGCAAGCCGCCGCGCTGTAAAGAACGTTCGGCAATGCGGGAAACCCGTTCTGGAATCTGAAATTTTTCCGCAGGCAGATAGCAAGAAACAAAATCCACTTCCTTTTCAAAGCCCAATCCTTCCACCAGGCTTTGATAATAGGCATAATTGTAATTCAGCATGGTCATGGTATTGCGCTCGGCATGACCTTCTATCAATATGCCGTAGCCATCCAGCGCACCCATGCCCTTCGGACCGACCAGCTCTTGCAAGCCACGCGCCCGCGCCCAGGCGAAAGCCCGCTCAAAGAGCGCTTTGGCAATTGCCGGGTCATTTTCGCAATCGAAAAAGTAAAAATTCGCCTTGTGGGTTTGGTGATACGCATTAAACGGACGATTTTCGATTACGGCGATGCGTCCCACATCCCGCCCGTCTTGCACGGCAAGGAAAAAATCCACCGCCGAATGCTCGTGAAAGGGATGTTTTTGGCGGTTCAAGTAATTGTACGCATCCACATTCAGTAAAGGCACCCATTGCGGGCAGTTTCGATATAGGCGGAAGGGCAGTTCGACAAAGCGCCGAACTTGGTCTTTGCGGTTTGTGTCAATCAGTTCAATTTCGAGCATGGCTTGCCCCCGGCGTGGTGGTTTTTCAAGTGCGTGTGTAATTGATTGTACGAACATTCGCTCATTGCGTCAAACTTTGGCGGAAAATCCAGCCATAACTGAAAATTTTGCTACAATATCCTGCATAACCTTTCACCTTTCCCACCCTTCCACCATGACCCATCCCGAAACCCAAGCCATTCACAGCGGGCAATCCGTTGACCCAGCCACCCGCGCTGTCACCCCCAACATTGTGCTATCGTCCACCTTCGAGCGTGCCACCGATGGCTCGTATCCGGCTGGCTACCTGTACTCCCGTTATGGTAACCCAAACCGCAATACAGTTGAAGCCAAACTGAGCGATATGGAAGGCGGTGCTGACAGTGCCGCATTTGCCAGCGGCTTAGCGGCAAGCATGGCAATTTTGCAAAGTTTGCAGAGTGGCGACCACGTACTAGCGCCGGATGATTTATATTTTGGCGTGCGCGTCCAACTGACCCAATTGTATGCACGCTGGGGTTTGCAAGTGAGCTTTGTGGATATGAGTGACCTTTCCGCTGTGCGCCAAGCCTTGCAAGCCAACACGCGCTTGGTGTGGCTGGAAACCCCCTCCAACCCTCTGCTAAAAATTAGCGATATTGCCGCAGTGGCAGAGTTGGCACACGGAGTGGGGGCATTGTGCGCGGTGGATAACACCTGGGCAACTCCGCTTCTGCAAAAGCCACTCGCATTGGGAGCAGATTTGGCAGTGCATTCCACCACCAAATATCTGGGCGGTCACAGCGATCTGCTGGGGGGGATGGTGGTGACCCGGCAGGCAGATGATACGTGGGCAAGGATTCGCCAATTCCAAAAGGATGGTGGGGCAGTGCCTAGCCCATTTGATTGTTGGCTCTTGGGGCGTAGCATCGCCACCTTACCCCAGCGCCTTGCCGCGCACTGCGCCAATGCCCAGCAATTGGTGAACTGGCTGGTCGAACATCCTGCCATTGAAGCGGTTCACTATCCGAGCTTGCCCAGCCATGCCGGGCATGAAATCGCCCAGCGACAGATGTCCGATTTTGGTGGTATGTTGTCCATCCGCCTGCGCGGTGGGGAAGCAATGGCGCGTGCAGTGGCAAACCGTGTGCAAGTGTTTACACAAGCCACCAGTTTGGGTGGAGTGGAGAGCCTAATCGAGCATCGCGCATCGGTAGAAGGACCTGCTAGCCAAACCCCGCGCAACTTATTACGCATCTCGGTTGGGCTAGAAAATGTGGCAGATTTGATTGCCGATTTGGCACAGGCACTAGATAGGAGTGTTTGATTGCAGTTTCTTTCAGGTTGATTCCACTTTCCAATGCGTTTGCACATAGCCAAATGGGAAATACTGGCATTGCAAGAGTTGTAACCATTGGGTGGGGGATTGCCCGTGTGGGGCAGGCGCAAACAGTGGGATGCCTTCTCCTAGCAAAACGGGTAGGGTGGTGATGATTAGTTCGTTTACCAAACCGGCATGTATAAAACTCTGTACCGTTAAGCCACCGTCCACGTAAGCGTGCTGGTGTCCTGCTTGGGCTAGACGTTCTAGCAAGGCTTGTGGTGCTTCGCTACTGCAAGAAACCGTACCTGCTAGCGGGTTGGGGATTTCCACGCCCTGCCGTGACCACACCACCACTGGCAATTCGCCGTAGTGCCACCCGCCAAAACTCAATACCTTCTCAAACGATTTTCTGCCCATAATCAGCACATCCACACTGGCGATGAACTTGCCATAACCGCAGTCTTCTCCGGCGGGTACGCGGGTATTGGCTTCATCCAGCCAATCCAAATTGCCATCTTTGCGGGCAATATAGCCATCTAGGCTGACAGCAATAAAAACGGAAACTTTCATGGTTTATTCTTCCTTGCGACTGAGCAACAGGTGTAAGGGCATTTTGACCGCTCGTACCTGCTCGGCTTCTCCCCACAGTGGGCGTATTTGTTCAACCAACTTTACCACTGGGTCATCGCCGTGTTTTTGGCTGTAAATTTTTACGGCTGACCAAGTTTGTAGGTAGGCGGCAAGTTGTGTTAGTGTCCAACTTTGCTCAATGCAAAAAGGCTGGGGTGGTTGAAGCGCTTGGAAAGGCAATTGCAAACCGGCATAGCCCGACATCAGTAGACGGTTGCCATCTGCCCAATACGGGTCAATACTGAGCGAAAATGTTTGCCGTAGGATGCAGTCAATCTCTGGGGAAACTTCAAAATCGGCATAGCCAAACACTGCCAGGATGCCTTTGGGTTGCAGGACGCGCTCGCACTCGCGGAAAAAAGCCGGTAAATTGAACCAGTGTACCGCTTGCGCCACCGTGATTAGCTCAAAGCAAGCGTTGGCAAACGGCGTGTGCTCGGCGGGGCTGACGGTGTAATGAATGCGCGGGTGGGCAAAGGTATGCTCGATTTGCTCTGCGCTGATGTCAGTCGCTTCGACATGCGCAAAGTGTTCTGCACAAGCCAATGCCGCTTGTCCATTGCCGGTCGCACAATCCCATGCCATATTCTGCTCGGCACACAGTGAACTCAGATAGGCAAATAAAGCTTTAGGATAATTGGGACGGTGGGCGGCATATAGCTGGGGAGCGATGGAAAAACTTTGGGCGTTGTTGATTTGTGTTTTGGGGTGCGTTTGCATTCCACAGTATATCACGCATCGGGTAGGGGCTGGCAAAGTGGACTGACTGAGACCTAACAGGTCTCAAAGACTTGTTAGGTCTTTTTTAGAACGAAATTCAAAAACGAGTACAACATTAGAAAATAATGCTCCATTTCGATGCGAGAAATGACACTTAGTCTATATTCGACACGGGTCCACTATTGGCGCTTTTCCTTATGAGAGAAGCGCCGTTTTCATCTTTGCCAAATACTACGCCTGAGCCGTTACCACAATTCTGATAAGCACCGGAATCGGTTCAGATAAAAATTCAAACAGTAGGAATTTTTTGCTAAATTTACAGAACGCGATAGAATAAGTACACTGGTTTGTTGCCCTATTTTAGGGCACACGCCCCTTTTTTATTTTATCATTGGCACGCCTGAAAATTGCGCTTTTTGCTTACTAAAAAATAATGCAATTCGACACTCGACACACATGCCGAAGACAAACCTTGCCTATACAGGAGTTTATGAATGACCCCCACCCAGCCGACACCATCGGTTTACAACCTGAAAGCCGATTTACTCACTTCTGAATATGACCATCAGCGCGTAGAAAATGCGACTCGTGAACTACTCATTGGCATTGGGGAAGACCCTAATCGTCAAGGTTTGCTGGGCACACCCGACCGCGTGGCGCGAGCGTTTGCCCAATTGCTAGATGGTTACCGCACTGACCCACACAAATTAGTCAATGACGCACTTTTTGATGTGGATTATGACGAGCTCGTATTGGTGCGAGATATCGAATTTAACAGTTTATGTGAGCATCACCTACTGCCGTTTGTCGGGCACGCCCACGTGGCATACATTCCTAATGGCAAAGTGATTGGGCTAAGTAAGATTCCCCGCATTGTAGATATGTTCGCCCACCGTTTACAATTGCAAGAGCGCATGACGCGTCAAATCGCCGAGTTTGTCCAAGAAGTCATCCAACCGCAAGGGGTTGCCGTCATTTTGGAAGGCGTGCATATGTGCAGTTCTTTGCGCGGGGTAAAAAAGCACGATGCCCAAATGGTGACCAGCGCTATGCTTGGGCGTTTTCTTAAAGATCCACGTTCTCGCAATGAAGTAATGAGCCACATCGAGCGACACACTCGCAATTCCCGCATTTGACACCATGAAATACACCCTACTCAGCCCCAATGAAATCGCCCAGCAACTGGAAGCGCTACCCGAATGGCAGTTGCAAGAAAATACGCTTTGTCGCCAATGGACTGCGGAAAATTTTGCCCAAGCGTTACAATGGCTCAATGCGATAGCCTACGTCTCTGAACGGCTAGACCATCACCCAGACTTGCACTTGCATGGTTGGAAGTTTCTCTCGGTACGCATCTTTACCCATGTCGTGGGCGGCTTGACCACCGCTGATTTTGCGCTTGCCCACCAAATTGATACGTTGATGGCAATCAAGAACTAACGTCCCTGCCGTACCAACCAGCCTTCGCGCACCCATTCCGCCAAATCCACTCCGGCTTGTTGGGCGGTGAATCCGTTTGGAAAGCGGGTAAGTAAAGTTTCCAAAACCGGTATGCGTTGGTGAACCGCTTTGAAATCGTGGAAAACCCCGCCTGCCCAGCGGTAGCACCACGGAGCAAGGCTGAAAACGTCACTTGCCTGTGGGGTAGGGAACTGGTAGGCTAATGCCGGTTGTAATTCGCTGTGTAGGATGGTATTCGCGTACCCGCTTAGCTGTTTCTGAATGGAAAAATGCTCACGCAAATAGGCTTGTGTCTGTGGGGAAGTGGGTTTGCGTGCCTGCAAAATCTCTGCCGCACACTGAGCGGCTTCATCCGCCTGCCCAAAATGCACCTTGGCGAGTAGCTCATCCGGGAGCAGGGAGCGGTGCGGTCCCACTCGCGCCACCACGCCCGGCGTTCCGCAAGCCAAACTTTCATACGCCACATTGCCAAACGCTTCGACAAAATGTCCAAGTGTCAGTGTTAACCGTCCCAAGCGGTAATAGCTGGGCATCATTGATTGCGGAATCCAGCCATGAAAGACAAAGTGTTCGGTTAGCCCACGCTCCGACAATTGCAGTTCAATTTCACGATAGTAATTTGCCACTTCCGGGCTGTGTTCGGCTTCAAACCAACGCGGTACGCACACTTTTAAATTGTGAAAACCATATTGATGCACTAGCAATGCGGCAGTGTCAATCGTTTGTTGTAACCCCTTGCTTGGCTCCGGGCGGTGCGGGTGAAGCACAAGCAAATCATGGCGTGGATTGACCGGTACTAAGCGGAGAATATTTGGGTGGGGAGCGCCAGGGCAAAAATTGGCAAAATCCAAGCCATTCGGGATGGTGTGGGTGCGCTCTGCCAAGCCGGGCAAAAACTGTCCAGCAGTTGCAAGAATCACCTGCCGGGAATATTCGGCAATGGCAATTAGCTGGTCAGCCTGAAAGAGAAACCCGCCCACGATGGTTTCGGGATACACATTGTCACGCAAACTGACGGTTGTGGGAATCATACGGCTGGCGTGGGGAAAGAGCAATTCACCATCGTGCAGGTAGAAACGCTCTGCCCAGCGTAAATGTGTACCAATGGTCTCCAAAATATTGGCAAGTGCATAAGCTGGAATGGCATATGGCTGGGGGTAGGGCTGGTGAAAATCCAGCACTGGCTTCACTAACGCATTGGCATGAATGCGAAACTCGCCCTTGTGTTCTGGGTAGCGTGTACACAGAATCACCACTTCATGCCCGGCTTGGGCAAGGTGAATCATCACATTTTTTAAGTGTTTGGTACTTCCCCCGCTCACCTTTTCTGGAAAGACCGGGTTGATGGAAAATGCTAGGATTTTCATGGTTGGCGGTTCTCTTCCAATAGAACTTCTAGCGTCCTACCCACGCGTTCCAAGCTATCACCACTCACTTTGTCGGGCGTATCGGCAGTGGTGTGCCAATGCGGGTAGTCAAAGTCAATGATATCAACCGCCGCAATGCCTTTTCTCAGAAATGGAGTGTGGTCGTCTGTCATGTTCCAGCGTGGTTCGTTGATAAACCACTGGCTATAGCCAAGCTCAGCGGCAATCGCCCAGATTTCATCGCGCCATGTGGGGGTACTCGATTGTTCTAGGTACAACTGCTGGTCGGCATCTCCCACCATGTCAACCACAATGACCACTTTGGGCTGGATGGTCAAGTTTTCTGCCATGTAGCCCGAACCCAATATCCAATCCCATGCGTCAATATTGCCGTTGTCTTCGGCATCAAAAAAAGCCAACCACACTTCGTTTTGCAATTTTTCTGCGTCCAAGGTGCGGGCTAGCTCCAGCAAGACTGCCACACCACTCCCGCCATCATTGGCGGCGGGGTAAGGTTGTTCACGCTGGGCAAGGTCTGGGTCGTTGTCGGCTTTTAGGCGTGCGTCATAATGTGCGCCCAGCACGATGGGTTGACCCTTGCCCACCGCAAGTTTACCTATCAAATTGTAGGCGGTGTGCCCATTCACCACAAACTCCTGCACTTCCGTTTGCCAGCCTGCCGCTTCCAAATTTTTCAGGATGTAGGCGCGTAATTTTTCATGCCCGGCAGTCCCAACCGCGCGTGGATTCAAGGCAACCTGATTCTCAATGTGCGCAAATGCCGTCTCTCCGTTAAATTCCTTTGGCGCTGGCGTTGGAGTCGGCTCCAGTGTTGCAGTTGGCTTCGGCGTTGGTGTTAGTTCCAACACTGGCGGCTGGCAGGCAGTGAGATTCAACACAACCAGGCACATCACAACGGTAAAAAATCGTTTAAATATTTGCATGATAGGTAAGAACAGCGGTAAAATTGGGGCTGTGCATACACAAGTTCCCCCTGAATTTCGCTACGATGTCGAGCGGTTTGCCCAAGAGCAAGCCGAAACCTTGCGTTATTTAACGCAGAATGGCTATTCAATTTTACCTTATCCTGAGCAATTGCCCACAGGTAATTCTCACGGTGTAGCGGCGGCAATTGCCTACCCGATGCAAGGAGTGTTGAAATATCACGGCTTGTCCGATTGGCAGGCGCGTATCGCCTATTTGCCAACCATCTCACTCAACTCTGNNCACTCGCTCACCGTTGTGGAATTTGACCCGTACCTTTCGGCAGATGAGCTAACGCTAAACCAACAGGTAATGACTGGCAGACCATTAGAGCGGGTGAGTGAAACGCTCAACTTTGTGCGCCAATTGGCAGGTATTACCAGCCATGCACGGGTAGTGAGTCAAAATGTGGTGCGGGCACGTATCACTGGCAAGGGGCTGGGTACTTCGGCATCGGGTGGGGCGGCGCTGGCAATGGCGGCGTTGGGCGCGGCATTTGGTGCAGAAATCGCTCATCACACGCGCTTTGCTAGCACCATCGCCCGCCGCTTGGCGGGTTCCGGTTGTCGCAGCTTGGCGGGTGGCTTGGCATTATGGTTGAGTTATCCGGGTTGCCCAGATGCCGATAGCTTTGCTCTGCGTTTGGACACGCAGGGTGAACTAGACGATGTGTGCCTGCTAACCGTCCCCCTAAATAGTCGGGTAGGTTTGCAAACTGAGATGGCGCACGCCGATGCCCCGCACAGCCCATTCTTCCGCACATGGGTCGAAAGCCGCCATGCGGATTTACTCGAGTGCATCCAAGCCGTGCAAAAAGGTGATTGGCAAACTATCGGCGCATTGGCTGAACTGGACAGCATTCGCTTGCATGGAGTCACGATGTCGGGCAGTCGCGGGCATAAGCTTTACGGCTGGGAACCCGAAAACATTCATTTTTTCCGCGCCTGCAATGAACTGCGTGATAATGGCTCACCCGTTTATTTTAGTACCGATACGGGTCCCACATTGGTGTTTATTACCCATCAGAACTACTTGCCAACTGTAAAAAATCAGTTACAATCTATTATAGATGACCTACAATTGGAGACGGATCTCGTTGTAGGAAAAATTGCAGGACCCGCTGAACTGATCCCGGTTGAGACTGCCCTACAAGCGTTGAAACGCCCACTCGAATAGTTGATTTTGATGTCTTCGCCCACTCGCATTTTCACGCCAATACACCTGCCTGCGCCGGTGCGTTTTGCGTTAGCAATTGGCGTAATGTGGCTGGTGGGGATGGGGCTATGGCAGGCTGTTTGGGCTGAGCCGCTGAGCGCTGTGCAATGGGTTGGCAATATGTTGCCGCCTAGCGGTCTATTAACCTACGCGGAGCCAGAACTGCCCTTGCGGGTGAGTGTGCAGGTCTACAAACCCACAGTGACCGGCGTTGGAATGTTTCACGCTGGCATTTTGTGCTACGCCCAATATCGCAATATCGCCAACAATCAAATCGCCACAGAAATCTTGCGCTTTGACAGTACCTATACCGACCCAAATGCCGACCAATATCTGAGCGATTTACATTTAGCGGTTGGCATTTACGAGATCAATACCTACTGCACCGACGTGGCGGACGCATATCCTAGTGCGCCGCGAGTGTGGCAAGTGGGCGAATTGCCCGCGCAGGTTGTGGTATCGGGCTCGGTTGCGCCACAGCCGCCTACTTCCGAAGGGCGTGCCCGCTATGTGCTGTTGTTTTTGGCAGATGGATTGGGTCCCGAACAGCTAAATGTAGCCCGCCGTAAGTTGGGTAGCCTGACAATGGATATTTTGCCATTCGCCGGGTTGGCTGAAGTGAAGCCGCTAGACGCAGACATTCCGGACGCCGCCGCCGCTGTCGCGCAAGTGGCAGTTGGTCAGCAAGTTCGCCAAGCCAGTTTTGGCATGGATGGCTACCTGCTACCGACCCCCAACCTAGTCGAAAGCGCCCGCCAGTTGGGTTTGGCGAGTGGGGTCGTTTCCACCCGTAGCCTTACGGATGCCGTACCTGCCGCGTTTTATGCCCACAGCGCCAGCGAACTACCAGCCGAACAAGCGGCAGAGCAATTGCTTCAAGCCAATTTTGATATCGTTTTTGGGGGGGGAGAACAATTCTTCCAACCGCAAGGGACCAGTTGCCATGCCGGGGGAATTCGCACGGATGGGCGTAGTTTGGTGGCGGAAGCTCAAGCCCAAGCCTACCAAACGTTGTGTACAGCCGACGACTTAATCGCCCGCCAAGCTGACCCTGCCCCCCGCGCTTTAGGCTTGTTTGCGTCTCATACCCTTGAAAGTGGCTCTCAGCCAAGTTTGGCTTTTCTTACACAGCAGGCAATCAACGGGCTGGCAAAGAATCCAAATGGCTTTGTGCTAGTGGTGCATAGCGGACAGATAGACCAAGCCGCTCACAACAATGATGCAGAGGCTTTGGTTACAGCCATTCAGGAATTTGACTCTGCTGTACGTGAAGGGATTATTTTTGCCAATTCGCACGCTGGAGAAGCATTGGTGGTGATGGCTGGTTTGCATGAAACCGGCGGGCTTACCTACACCGAATTGCCTACCGGACTACCCAGCGAAGACACGCTTACGCTTCCCGATGGCACAAATTTTTACGCTCAATGGGGCAGTCCGCGCCATACTGACCTAAATGTACCGGTACGCGCATGGGGACCGTTCGCGCATTTATTGTATGGAACTTATCCTTTGACGCAGGTTTATCGCAGTGTGCAAGCCGCGTTGGGTATTGCTCCGCCGGTAGTGGCACCAACTGCCACCCCCGAAACACCCACACCGGAACTTCCCCCAACGACGATCCCAGATGGCGCGGTCATTGTGGAAAGCAATGTGGCTAGCGGGCAAATTGTAACTTCCGGCGCTGACAATGTCGTTTCCGGCGTGGTGCAACCCATCGCTAGCGTTACCCCGCAAGCCATTCTTGTGCAGGATGTGCCACAACCCACAGCGACTCCCGCGGCTGTAGCGGCGGTAATTACCCCAACCGCCACACTTGCCCCCACTCAAACAGTTGCCGAACAGGTAGAAATCGTGATTATTGAATTATTTGGCGTTGGTGGTGCGGGTGAAGAAGGCGGATTGCTAAATGATTGGTTCGGCTTGGGTGAACCAACACCCACCGCTACCGCCACCCCATAATTCTCCCACACAGCCCTTAAATATCTAGCCACCCTTGTGATTTCATAAAGTCGGTCACGATGGGAATTACAAATGATTTGCCAGTCAAAACTTGCAAAATTGCGTAAATCGGGTACAACATTGGCAAAAAGAGTATTGGGAATAGGCAGAAGCCCAATATTCCGAAACTAATCGTAGTCAGCACCCCGTACACCATAAATAAGGCAATGGATATTCCAGAAAGCGCAACCATAAACCCAATGGCGTGAATAGCGTGGTAGCGTACGTACTTACGGTTTTTTGTTTCGTCTAATAAAAGGACTAAAACGCTACCCCACGGAAAGAGAAAATAACAAAACGCGGCAAACAGGCGGTCATTGCTGGTGATTGCATTGGGGTCAGTGCTTGGAGGGGGTAGNNCTATTCATCATTTAATAATCAGTCAACAAGGTGGCGCTACCACTGCCGTTACTCGGAACGACATAAATTTCACGTCTCGATGATGGGAATGACCAAGTTGCCGCTCTATCGGAAGTAAAAGCGATTTGCGAGCCATCTGGGCTCCATGCCGGGTCAAAGTTATTCCCTTCAATCCAACATGACCCGCTTCCAGTCAAGCCAAGTACTTGCACACCATCAAAAACATAGATATTCTTGCAATCAAAGGCGGGTGGATTTTCGCTTTCCAAAGCTACCCATGCCAGTTTCGCACCATCTGGCGACCAAACGAGTTGTCCGTGATAGGTATTTACAGCGTTTGAGATGGCTGTCCCAAAACCCGCTTCGTTGACTGGTAGCGTGGCAGAGTCAAAATCTATCACATAAACACCGCCAGTTCCAGTGCTGGTGTCTTCCGAGACAAAGGCAAGGCGTTGTACTCCGGGTTGCCAGGCTGGTGAGTGATTGACGATGCCGCTGGTGCTGGTATTAGTGATTTGTGTGGGCGAACCACTGCCATCTGCATTTGCCTTCCATATTTCCTTTGAGCCGTCTCGCTCGCTGACAAAGACAATTTCGCTATTATTGGTTGACCATGTCGGTTGCGAGTCTGCCGCACTATGCGCGGCAATCGCAATCATGCCACTCCCGTCCCAATTGGCGACGTAAATATCACCATTACCCACCGAACTATCCACATACACATATTTCATCCCATCGCTAGACCATGCCAAACTGGTTTCGCCCAAACTGTTGGCGGTTTGGGTGACTGGGGTGGCGGATGCGTAATCCCAGATTTGAATTTCTGAGTCGCCGTCATTAAAGAGCCACGCCAACATTTCGCCAACAGCGGGTCGCCATTGCGGTCGGCTGGCAGGTGCAGTTAAGCTAGGAGCAACGACTGTTTCATTTGAGCCATCGCTACTCATGCTGAATACCATCGGCGTGCCCCCCAGCCGTTCACTGATAAACGCGATTTTGCCATTAGCGCCCCAAGATGGGGCGTAGTCTTTGTGCCCGGTGGGTGTTGGGGTGGGGGTAACTGTTGGCGTGAAAGTAGCGGTGGGTGTAAAAGTAAGAGTCGCCGTAAACGTTGCAGTCCAAGTAGGAGTCAGGCTAGGCGTGGGTGTTGCGGTGAAGGAAGGTGTGGACGTTGCGGTGAAGGAAGGCGTGGACGTTGCGGTGAAGGAAGGTGTCAGCGTAGCCGTCAAGGATGCGGTTATAGATGCTGTCAGGCTGGGAGTGATCGAGCGCGTTTGGGTAACAGTGGGGGTGGACGGCGTCAGCGAGCGTGTTTGGGTGAATGTAGGTGTGAA
>DKKK01000131.1 GCA_002455215.1 Anaerolineales bacterium UBA6668
GCCGTTTCTGAGAACGCTTTGTTGGGCGGTTTTCATTTAACGATTAACAAAATCTTTAGCAATCCATCCCGTTTTACCGTTATATTCTACTTTATACCATAGGCGTCCATCATCTGCGTTTTTGCTGTCTACAACATTTACAGATGTTTGATGAGGGACTCTGAAAATAACATTTCCGCGTGATGTTCCTGCATTTTGCCAAACATTAATTTCTATTCCCGCTTGCGCACAATCATCACAAACCAACTTGACTATATAAGTAGTGGGGCTTACTTTTGGCTGTTGAGATGAAGATGATGTACTACATGCGGTAAAGGAAATTAATATAATCATAAAAATAACGAATAATATTTTCTGGTTAAGTTTTAACATAGTTTGCCTCCTAAAACATTTTATTTTTCAAATTCTAATCCGTTTGTGGATTTTAAATATGCCCAATGGTTGTAGGGCAATCGTAAAATAATACGGTCAGTTAATTCCACTGACGCACTTAATGCTGCCATTCTGCAAAGAAGAGATACAGAGCCTTGCATTTGTAAACACATGCCATCAGGTGACGAAAAAAATGGTATTTCTGAATTACGTCCACGATAAATGATAGTTACACCATCAGGTATTGCACCAATTGGTTGTATTGTAAAAACACCAGGACGTATTACAACCCATGCAAACCAAATGACTATGAATACGATTGCGACGGTATAAAACTTTTTTCGAGGCTTTGGTTGTTTTATGTCTGTCGCCGTCTCATTTGTTTCTTCACTTTTAACTTCTTGTTCAATTGTCATAATTTCCCTTCTTTCTTGATTTGAATTATGGCGTTACCACCCAACTACGTATTATACGGAATTTCCATTCCGTATAACTATTTTTACATTCCGTATAATACCCGCAATTCCTTGATTATACGGAATTATTTCCGTATAATCAAGTACAAGTTCATTCAACAATACCAAACTCATTCCCCAATTGTAACACTCTTTTATGACCACGCAAGTACCCCCAAAGCTCCAAACGCTACTCGACCCAATAACCGAAATCATTCGCTTGCGACAGTATTCTGACCGCACCGCTGAAACCTACCGCCATTGGATTACCCGTTACATCCAGTTCCATAATGAACGCCACCCCAGCGAACTGACCGCCCAAGATGTCAATGCCTTTCTCACGCACCTAGCAAATGAAAAACACCTTGCCGCCTCCAGCCAAAACCAAGCACTCAGCGCAATCCTGTTTCTGTACCGGCATGTGCTCAATCTCGACTTGCCCATCAATGCCGATGTGCTCCGTGCCCGCAAGCCACAACACATTCCGGCAGTTTTTTCACCCGCCGAAGCCAAGCACGTATTGCAAAACCTAAAAGGTGTGAATCAATTAATGGCACAACTGCTCTATGGCGCAGGGCTACGCATTTCGGAGTGTGTAACCTTGCGTGTCAAAGATTTAGATTTTGATTACCGCCAAATCATCGTGCATGACGCCAAAGGTGAAAAAGACCGTGTCACCATCTTGCCAAGCAAATTAGTTGAGCCATTGCAAAATCACCTGACCCGAATCCGTGTGCAGTATGAATTGGATGTAAAAAACGGGGGCATTACCAGCGGATTGCCCAACGCACTCGCGCAAACATACCCCAACATTGCCACAGAATGGGCTTGGCAATACGTTTTTCCATCCAAAACACTAACCAAAGACCCCGAAAGCGGCGTACTGCAACGCTGGCACATCAGCGAGAGTACCCTGCAAAAAGCGGTACAATCTGCCATTAAGCAAGCCGAGATTCCCAAACACGCCAGTTGCCACACCTTCCGCCATTCCTTCGCCACCCATCTGCTCCAATCCGGCTACGATATCCGCACCATCCAAGCATTGCTGGGGCATAAAGACCTACAAACCACCATGATTTACACCCACGTTCTACAACAAGGCGCACGAGGCGTTATCAGCCCACTAGATGTGAACTAGCGGTATACTTCCCCCCAAAAGCCACAGTTTTTCCAACCGCTCTCTACCACAGCTCTCTCATTCCCAGAATTCCCAGCCATGATACCGGTTTCCATCACCCTAGAAAACTTTTTGCCCTACAAACAGCGTGCCACAGTAGATTTTAGCGGCGTGCATGTCGCTTGCTTGGCGGGCGAGAACGGCGCGGGCAAAACCGCCCTGTTAGATGCCATTACCTGGAGCCTGTGGGGCAGGGCGCGTGATGGCAAACGCTCCGATGATGAACTCATCCATCATGGGCAAACTGACATGTCCGTGGAGTTTGTCTTTCTACTGGGCAAAAACCAGCATAAAGTCATTCGCAAACGCGATGCCAGCAAACGCGGGCAAAGCGTGTTGGAATTTCTCGCCCAAGATAGCGCTTCGGGCTTGTGGAAGAGCATCTCCGAAGCCGGCGTGCGTGCCACCCAGCAAAAAATCAACGACATTTTGCGCATGGACTACGACACCTTTTCCAATTCCGCCTTCATCCAGCAAGGTAGAGCCGATGCCTTCACCGTTAAATCTGCCAGCGAGCGCAAAGCGGTACTAGCCAATATTTTGGGCTTAGAGCAATGGGCAAATTACGAGCAAAAAGCCAAAGAGAAAATCAACCAACTACGCGAAGAAATCCGCATTTTAGACCGCGAACTTGCCGGCATTGACAGCGAATTGGCAAACCGCCCAACCTACGAGCGCGAATTGCTGAACGCCCAAAGCCACCTACTGCAATTACAGAACAGTCTATACACTGCCGAACGCGAAATGGCAGATATCGAGCAAGCCCGCCTAGCCCTAGCCGCCACCAACCGCCAGATAGACGACCTAAAACAGCGTGCCAGCCAAAGCCGCCGCGACCTAACCGAAGCCGAGAGCGAACTACGCGCAGAACAACTGAAAGGCGACCCGCAACAGGTGGTGGCAGAAATGGCGGTCATCCAGCAAAATTTGGAAGGGATGGAACGCAAAGAGCAAGAACTTCAACGGGTGCAGGCAGAGCGCACGCACAGTTTGGCAGAAAGCGCTCAACTCAAAGGCGAGAACAGCGTGCTAATGAGCGAAGCCGACCCCTTAAAAAATCGCATTGCCACGCTGGAAGGCTCTGCCCAAGCCCTATGCCCTACCTGTGGGCAACCCTTACAAGCACAGAAGCGCCAACAACTCATCCAAGAACTAAAAGTAGAACTGAATACCCGCCGCCAGCGCTACCAAGACAATGCTGGCAAAAGCAAACTTGCCGATGAGCGGGTAAGCCAGAATGAAATGCGTGTGGCGCAATTGCAATCAGAACTAAAGCAAGCCAAACCCTTGCAAAAACGCCTAGCAGAACTGCAAGCCGCACTCACCACTGCCAGCGCCGCCCAAGAGAAAATACCCACCCTACAAGCGCGAGTCAAACGTTGGCAAACGCTGGTCGTAGATGATGAGAAAAAGCTGGCTGAACTGACTGCCACAGCCCGCACCTACCAAGTCCAAGCCACTGAAGCCGACCGCCGCCAGCAAGCTTTGAACCAAATGCGCTTGGAACATCGTGTAGCCATCGAGCAAGTGGGGGCGGCACAGCAAAAGCTTGCCAGCTTGGCGGGATTGGAGCACAGTCGCAAACTCAAACTTAGCGAGCGCCAGCAATTTGCCGAACAACAGGGCATGTATGCCGAACTACAAAAAGCCTTTGGCAAACAGGGCGTTCCCGCCATGATTATTGAAGCGGCTGTTCCTGAACTGGAAGAAACCGCCAACGATTTGCTGGGGCGTATGTCCGGCGGGCGCATGGCGGTACGCTTTGACACACAACGCGACACCAAAGCCGGAGACGTGCGCGAAACATTGGACATCAAAATCTCGGACGAATTGGGTACACGCAATTATGAAATGTATAGCGGTGGCGAAGGCTTCCGCGTCAACTTTGCCATTCGCATTGCCCTGAGCAAGCTACTCGCCCGACGAGCGGGAGCGCAACTGCAAACCATCGTCATTGATGAAGGCTTTGGCACACAAGATGCCCAAGGGCGCGAGCGTTTGGTAGATGCTATCAACAGCATTCAGAACGATTTCGCCTGCGTGTTAGTCGTCACTCATATTGACGAACTCAAAGAAGCCTTCCCTACGCGCATTAATGTTGAGAAAACGTCCAATGGTTCAATGATTCATGTCAACTAAAGCTATTTTTGACGTGCTTGGGAACTGGTTTATGTTTATTAAGAAAAAAATTGCAATTCGCGATTCGGCAGATGTGCCGAACACAGCCCATGCCCAAAATAAACATTGGGTAGGTATTGCGCTGGTTTTGCTTGCCGCCATGCTGTGGGGTACGACTGGCACGGTACGGGCGCTCACACTGGCAGATGCCCCTTCACTGGCAGTGGGTGCGATGCGTATGGTTATCGGTGGGCTGGCTTTACTCGCCCTTGCCACCCTGCGCCGCTCAGACAATCAGCAGACGCCTGCACCTAGCTGGGCAAAACGCCCTTTGTTGGGGGCAAGCGCTTGCATGGCGGCATATCAACTGTTTTTCTTTGCGGGGGTGCGTTTGACGGGCGTTGCGGCAGGTACGGTGATAACGATTGGGAGCGCACCTGTTCTTGCCGGATTGTTGGCTTGGCTATTACGGGGCGAGCGCCCAACTGCGCGTTGGTGGGTAGCAACCTGCATGGCAGTTTTGGGTTGTATCTTGTTGGGTACAGCACAATCTGCCGATGCTGGCGCTCTCAATCCATTGGGCATTGTGTTGGCACTGGGGGCAGGCGCCAGCTATGCGCTGTACGCGGTCTTTTCCAAACAACTGCTTGCCCAGCATTCCGCCCCTGCCGTTGCCGGATGGGTGTTCTCGATTGGAGCGCTGTTTTTGTTGCCGATTTTATTTTTTCAAGATGTGCAGTGGCTGACCGAGCCGCGTTCCCTGCTGGGTGCATTCATTTTGGGCTTGTTTGCTACGGCATTGGCGTACACCTTTTTTAGCGAAGGGCTAAAGCGTATCAACATCGGCACGGCGGTGACACTCTCATTGATGGAGCCAGTGACAGCGGGTATTTTAGCTGTGACACTCCTGCATGAAACGTTGCCCCTGCAAGGCTGGTTGGGCGTGGGGCTGGTATTTGCGGGCATGATAGCCGTCAGTAGTGAGTAATTTTGTGACAAAAAACCCATCACTCCCTTTCCCTTATCCACGCCGCGTGATTGCCAGAAGCTTACTGCGCGTGTTGGGTAGAGCCGCCATTGCCGGACTGTTGCGCTTGGAAGTGACTGGTATGGAAAATTGGGTGCGCACGGCTAGCCCGCTTATCGTGGCGGGAAATCATGTAGCGTATATTGAAGTGCTATTGCTGGTGTGCCTAGCGCCCCGCCAAGTAGAGTTGATAGGAGCGGCGGATGTGCCGTTTGGCAAATTCGCGCCGTTGGTAAATGCCTATGGCATCATTCCCATCCAGCGTGGCAACACCGACCGCGCCACACTCAATGCCGCCTTGGGTGTGCTTCACCAAAATGGCGTGCTGGGGGTCTTTCCAGAAGGGGGCATTTGGAACACACAATTGCGGCGCGGGCATCCGGGCGTGGCCTGGCTGAGCCAAAAGGCGCAAGCCCCGATTTTGCCAATTGGCTTTGGTGGCTTAAGTGGCGCGATAGACGCGGCGCTAAAAGGTAAACGTCCGCGTGTGCAAATGAATATTGGGCAGTTACTGCCGCCCGTCTCAGATGAAGGAAGCAACCTTGCCCGCAAACACAACCTGCAACAAGCCGCTGACCAAGTGATGCAAGCCATTGGCTCGCTACTTCCACCCGCAGAGCAAGCACGCGCTTTGCCACAAATTCGTGACGAACAGTTTGAGTTTGCTGTGGAACGGGTGGCGCAAGGGGAATTTCTACCCCGCTTGCCAGTTGCTCCTGCCATTGGGCAATTGCTGTTCTCGCCAGTGGTTTTGGATGTACTCCACACGCAAAATTATGATGTGGACGGCTTGTTGACGATAGCAACCCCCCAGACGGTTGAGCGGGTACTGACGGGTTTGATGGCTGTGGAAGTGTATTTGCAATCCCATAATCCGTATTTTCTTAGTTATCGGTTTGGCAATGCAACTGCACTGGCAATGCGTTCCGGTTTACAGGCACTTGCCCAACAGTTGCAAACCTTGCCCGCTAGCGAGCAGATTATTTTGCGTCCAGTTCGTCAGTACATTCGCCTGCAAGACGGGGACAGTGTACAGGAATTTTTGCCCACCCGCCATCGCCACTAAAACCAACCTGTAGCAAGGGTGGCTGTCGCTAAAGTAGCCTTGTTACAAAAGTGCTTCTTTTTGTGTAACTGCTCAGCCTGGTTTGGCGCAACTAACAATCCTGG
>DKKK01000187.1 GCA_002455215.1 Anaerolineales bacterium UBA6668
CATTCCGTATCGCTATTTTTAGCATTCCATATAGAGCCACCTATTCAGAAGCAGACAAACTATATTTCCGCCCAACCCCGTGCAAGTTCGTTCAAAAAATGCAAACTCACACCCCAATTATAACGCCCATTTCGGCACGGATGCCGATAAGCAAGTTGGGACTAACGTTACTTGCCCCACCCTAGCGCAAGTTGTTTCCCACTTCAATCTACACTCAGGGCGCAATATAGCTGTAATCGTTTGGAACTGGCGTGCCGCTCACAATTTGTTGCCCAAAAGGTTGCCCACCATATTGCCCACCCGCCCATTTTAACGATGCCACATGCGAACCATCCACCAGTTTGATGTAGTAGTAAATGGTTGCACCCGACTGCTGTGCGGGAATGGTTGCCTTCCAAACATGATAGGTGGCGGTGGCAGTCCC
The DNA here is from genome assembly GCA_002455215.1 of Anaerolineales bacterium UBA6668. Taxonomy (GTDB): domain Bacteria; phylum Chloroflexota; class Anaerolineae; order Anaerolineales; family UBA6668; genus UBA6668. The sequence continues at coordinate 425 of DKKK01000187.1, forward strand.
CTTAAACGCCAGGCTGATGCTATATTGACAAGTCATGGGTAGCAAAATCTCCGCACCATTCCACACCCGCACAGTGGCAGTACCCACATCCCCTGCCAAAGTCATGGCATAAATATCCATACTGCCATTGGGGTTTTGTGTGCGAAACATGGCAGAAATGCCCGGCACACTTTCGTTTGCAGGGTTCGCCGGACTGGCGGGAGAATGGTACAGGTTGTTCCACTGAATGTTGTTGTCGGCACTGAACGGAACACAAGCATTGGCATACGAAGTAGGCGTTGCTGTGGCAGTGGCTGTGGCTGTTTCCGTTGCTGTGATGGTGGCGGTGGCTGTTTCCGTTGCTGTGGCAGTGGCGGTGACAGTTTCGCTCGGTGTTGGCGTGAAGGTGTCGGTAGGTGTGGGGGTTGGGACACCCGCAGTATCCATCAGCACAATGGGCAAAAACACCTGGAAATTCGTGGCAACCGGAGTCGGCGTGCGGGTGGGGGTAAAAGACGCGGTGGGTGTGCTGGTAGGGGTGGGAGTGGCTGTATGAGTGGGGGTGATGGTCACAGTGCTGGCGTTGACAGTGTAATTATACGGTGTACCGGCGGTGTGGCTGACATACTGCCCCATTGGCATCAAGGAGCCACCCGCCAAATGGTAATGCGTGCTGTGGCTTCCATCTACCGCATTAAACAAATACTGCACAACCGTGCCATTGGCAAACGGTCCAATCTTGGCAGACCACACATCAAAATCGGCTGTCATGCTATAAAGCGTAATCGGACCAGCAATATCAAAATCGCACTTCATTGGCACACTGGAGCTAACGCCATTGACCGTGTATTTGAGCGTAACACTAGCCGGATCATCGGCTTTGGCAAGGGCATACACCAGCACAGAACCATCCGCCAAAGTTTGAATAAACGGCTGACCCAATTGTGGCACCATTTCAACCGCTGGGTTAAGTGCCGGTTTGCTATGATACAAATAATTCCACTCAATGTCATTATTGCCCCCAACCGAAATGCAGTCATCTGGGTCGGGCGGGATGGGGGTAGGCAATGGGGTGGCAGTGGCAGTAGCAGTGGGCGTAGCCGTTAGGACGATGGAATTGAATGAAAACACAAACGTTTTTGCAGTAGTGACGGGTAAGCTACCCGATTTTGCCCAAATGACATTCGCACTTTCCTGAAACCAACCCGTGCTTGCCGCAGTAAAGGCAGATTGACTGGCTTGTTGGGGCAGTGCAGAGCCGTTGAGCGTGACCGCCGTGATGGGCAGGTTATTCACCACCAAGCGCACCACCTGATTGCGGCTGGCATTTNNTTCCACTGCTGGCGGCTATCGTCACCACTTCCTGATTGCTAAACAACTGCTGGCTTAGCTCAGTCGTGCGCACAGCCCCGCTTTGGTAGGCAATGGTTTCGCCATCGTCTTCATAGAGAGTGAAATGGCTCGGTGCGCCATGGGCATACACCCGCACAATCAATTCATCGCGCACAGTACCATCTCGCCTTCTGCCAAACACATTGCTGGTTTGGGCATCCACATACATAGTGGGAATCAGTGCCCCGGCTCGCACAAACAGCGGAATTTGCAAGTCGGAGCCGGAAGAAACGGGCACATTAACCGTGCCACCCGTGCTGGCAGACAGGGCATCAGTGCGGTAGTTGTACCAATCACCCGCCGGCAAGTACACATTGCTATTGGTAACCCCACTTTGGGTGATGGTTTGGAGCAAAATTTCATCGCCCAACATTTTCAAATCCCCGTCTTCGCGCACAGCCAAGTTATCCTGATAATAAAAGACGAGCGGGGCAAGCACCGGTTCGCCATATAAGTAGGCGCGGTGTGCCAATGAGTATAAAAATGGCACCCATTCATAACGCATACGGATATTGGCAAGATTGCTGGCGACATTACCGATAAGGCTTGGCGCGGTTTGGTAGGCATTGCTTAGGTTTTCGGTGTGGGGGCGAACGGGCACATCTGTCAAGCTACTGTTGGCAAACCAAGTGGTGTAAAGCGCATCGGTTGTGGCACTCCCGCGAAAACCGCCAATGTCTGAGCCAAAATAATCTATACCGGAGAAAGACATGTGCATTTGGGTGTTTTGGTGCGTGGTAAGGCTGTTGAAATTGCGCCCAATGTCGCCCGACCACATGCCCACCCCAAAACGTTGAATGCCAGATGTGCCGGAGCGTGACAAAATTGCCAAGCGTTGGGTGTTGTTGTTGCGGGCATAGCCGCGAGCAATGCTTTGTGCCCAAGCAAAGTTATAGTAGTTGTGGTTAGCAAGGTGATTGTTGAGCAACAAGCCCGGCAAGCCCACATACCAGCCGTTGGCGTTATAGAGTTCCGGTTCGCCCAAATCGGTCCAATGCCCGATAACGCCTTCACTGACCAAATGCTGGCGGGCATTGTCATGCCACCAGTCGGCGGCTGTGGTATCGCTCCAGTCAATCATACTGCCATTGCCCCACCAGCCGCCCACATTGACCGGGCTTCCACCCGCACCACTTTCCACCAAGCCACCCATCCCATTCAATGCGGTGTAGTTGCTCAGGTTATTGGCAATATACGACTCTTCAATCACAATAATTCCCACCCCTTCGGTGGCTTTTAGGCTGGCAATTTTGCTGGCTGGGTTAGGAAAGTGGGTGGTGTCCCATGCCAGCGAACCCATTTGACTACTGGCGGTTGGGGTAATGCCCCCAAACCATTGCAAATCGAGCACAAAGCCATCCACCGGGAACTGATTGTTTTTTAAACTGGTTAACTTGCTCTCCATTTCTGCCCAACTTTCAAAGCCATACTCCGAAACCCACAACCCAAAAAGCTTTTTGGGTGGAACGGGTGGGCGTCCGGTTAGCTCCATATAATCTTGGCGCAGATCTTTTAAGTTTTGCCCGCCCAAAACATACCAGCGCAGTGGTTGGGTTTCTGCCACAGTCACCCGCCAAGGGGTGCTGACCATTGACCACGTTTGTTTGTAAAAGCTGTCTAAGAAGAGTGCAAAATTGGTGTGGTTGTTGCCGAGGGCATACAAAATCGGAAACTGTGCATTGCCAACCGCTCCATCACTAAAACCTACCATCGCATTGCCATAGCTTCCACCGGGTGTGCGGGAGCGCCCTGCCCAGTCGCCATCTGGCTCAGCGGGTGTGATAAATTGTTCGCCCAAACCGTATGCGTTCAGCAGATTGGTATTGAGTGTCAGTGTTTTGCTGGTGGTGCTGGTTAAACTGCCGGGGCAAACTTCGGAAAGAAAAACCGCTGGTGTGAGGGTGTTATCATAGACAGTGGCACACAGCCGCGTGGTGTTGATTTCAATGCGTAAGCTGGCAGTGGTGAGTACCCCGCTCCCGTTATCTGAAAACAGATTGGGTCCGCTGTAGTTGGTTTTGGCAACCATGGGGGAAGTGTAGAGCGGGCTGGAAAGAGTGGGCAGTGCCCCTGTGCCTGCTTCAAAGTGTACCAAGTCGTCATCTAGCACTTCAACCACCAAATAGTTGCCGGCGCTGATATAGCCCAGTCGCTGAATGCCAGCGGCATAGGCTTTTGGGGTGTGGTGGTGGTTGGTTAGCCCAAAGGCTGTGACACAAACCAGCAATAAGTCAAAGATAGAGCGCATCCAAGAGCGTTGCCGCGTGATGATTGTCTGGCTTGTTTGCAAAGTGTGCGATGAAAATAACTTAAGCATACAAATCTCCCGATTTCGATAAAATTGCCAGTCCATTTGTTTTTGGCGTTGACAAAATTATACCAAAAACAGCATCATTATAACCCAAATAAGACAAAATTAGGGGATTTACCCTAGTTTTTGTTTGATAGTGCGCAATATTTCGCTTTTTTATGGGTAACTAGGATGGTTTGGTTTTTCAACTTTGTTTTTTAAAAAACAAAGTTGGCTAGTTCTTCCGGCGCTTGAGTACCCACACCACTCCAAACATCACCGTGCAGGTCAGCACGACTGTTGCGCCCGATGATAAATTGGCGTAGTAGGAAGCGTATAGCCCAACAATGCCAGCCCCAACTGCCAAAAAAGCGGCGATGAGCATCATGCGCGGCAGGCGTGTGGTGAGTAGGGAGGCGGTTGCCGCTGGCGTGATGAGCAAGGCACTAGTCAGCACCACCCCCACGGCTTGAATGCCTGTCACCACAGTCAATGCCAACAAAACGAGCAATCCATATCGAATCCATTCTGCCCGCAGTCCTATCACTTGTGCATGGGTGGGGTCGTAAGAAGTTAGCTCTAACTCCTTGTGAAAGAGCACCACACACAACAATACCAACACACACACTGCCGCCATGCGCACCAAATCGGTCGGCGTAACACCTAAAATATTGCCAAATAGGATGTGAGTTAGGTCACGAAAGGAGCGGGCAGTGCTCATGAGCAAGATGCCGAGTGCAAACATGCCCGTAAACAAAATGCCAATTGCGGTATCTTCGCGAATTTCATCTTGGCGCGTGAGCCAGCCAATGCCAAGAGCCGTGAGCAGTGCCGCAACCAAAGCACCCCAGAATAAATCCCATTGATTGAAAAAGGCAACAACCAAGCCCGGCAGGGTGGTGTGTGCCATCGCATCGCCAATGAATGCCATGCGCCGCAAGACAACATACACACCCAGCAAGGCACAGGTCGTTCCCACCAGCACTGCCGCAATTAGGCTATTTTGCATAAACGCATATTGAAAAGGGTCTATTAACCACTGTAGCATGAGAAAGATACCTGTTTCACCTGTTACATTTGTCGAAGGGTGAGTACTTTTCCATCCGACATTTCAAGCACCCGGTCAAATTGTTGTGCCAATTGAGCGGTATCGTGTGTGGCAACAACGACTGTTTTGCCTTGTTGTTGTAGTTGGTCTAATACGTTCCAAATAATTTCGCGTGTTTCACTATCTACAGCATTAAACGGTTCGTCTAGTAAAAGCAGGTCTGCGCCTTGCACAATGGCGCGTGCCAATAGTGCGCGTTGTTGTTGCCCGCCCGAGAGTTGGCTAATCTGCCGCTGGGTTAGGGCTTTTAATCCCAACTGCGCGATGACTGTTTGGCAAATGGCGCGGTCTTCGGCATTGGGTGTGCCAAACCAGCCGAGATGAACATACCTGCCCGCCAAGACCAACCGTTCAAGCGAGACGGGAAAACGCCAGTCAATTTCGCCACGTTGCGGGAGATAGGCAACACGGTGGTAGCATAAGCCAATTGGGTTGCCATAAATGCTCACTTTGCCGGACTCAATTCGCATCAGCCCAACGATGGTTTTTAGTAAGGTGGATTTTCCTGCACCATTTGCCCCAACCAATGCCACCCTTTGCGCAGGTGCAATTTCGAAGCTAACCTGGTCGAGCGCAATTTGTTTGTCGCGTGGATGTAGCACACACACTTGCTCAAGGGCTAGGGCTGGAGCTCCAATAACCGGTTCACGGTGGCGGTGGGGGCGGTATAAAAAAGGCAAAATATCTCTAATGTGAATGTTTACTGGAGTGCTGTGCGAATCGTCTCTATATTATACTGCATGAATTTCAGGTAGGTTTCCCCTGCCGAGCCGGGTGCGCCCAGCGCATCGGTGTATAAGGTTGGTGCTAGTTGCACGCCAGCCGTTTGGGCTATTTGTTCGATTAGTTTAGGGTTGTGAACGTTTTCGGCAAAAATGGCGGGCACCCCCGATTGACGAATTTCTTCGGCAATTTGGGCGATGTGCGCCGCGGAGGCATCGCCACTTTCGGTGCTGACAGAACCCAGCGCTGAACCTAGAATTTCAAAACCGTAGGTGTAGGCAAAGTAGGAAAAAGTGTCGTGGCTGGTGAGCAATTTGCGGTGCGCTTCAGGGATTTCTGCCACTTGTGCCAGAATCCACTGGTCAAGTTTGGTTAATTCTGCTAGGTAGGTTTCGGCGTTTTGGGCGTAGGTGCTGGCATTGGCAGGGTCTAGGCGTTCCAGCGTCACCTGAATTTGGCGCACCATCACCATTGCATTGGGAACACTGTGCCAAACATGCGGGTCATTTTCGCTGTGGTCATGTCCTCCTTCAACAACTGGCAGAATCTCCAACTCTTGCGAAACCACCACCCTTTCGGCAGAACTTTGCGAGGCGGTGTATAAATCATCTAGCCAAGTTTCAAAACCAATGCCGTTTTCAAAAATGACATCGGCACGGGCAAGGCGAACCCCATCGGCGGGGGTGGGTTCAAAGGTGTGGGCATCACTATCCGCTCCCACCATGACTTGCAAGTCAATTGCCGAACCCCCCACGGCTTGCACCCAATCGCCGAGAATGGAGTAGGTTGCCACAACTTGAAGATTGCCATCTTTGGTAGGGACGGCAGGCGTTGCGGTATTGCAGGCACTGAGAAAAAGAAGGGGGAAAATCAGAAACGGGAATTTGTAAGTAGGCATATTCGTGTTGGGTTGGGCGATTTTATTGAATATATTTTTTATTATCATATCATTATTGAAAATAGTTGTCAATAAAAGGCTTAAACAGGGCAGGGCTACGAAAAAGCGCAATTTCCAGCCGTATCGAATATAACCTAAGGGTCTTTTCTCGCATCGAAATGACCCTTATTTTCTAACGTTGTATTCGTTCTCGAATTTCGTTTTGTAAAGACGTAACAGGTCTTTGAGACCTGTTACGTCTCAATATCATAAAACACGGCCACAGATTTCTCAAATAGGCTGAACAGTCACAATTTAAGTTGCGATTTTTAGATGGGAATCAAAAAAGCATCACTTATCGGGTGATGCTTTTGGAATGAGGGGTAAGGCTAGAGTCGGTTAGTCGGCGGCAGATGGGGAGAGTACCCCAGCAGGTTTTTTGCCTTTGGCAGGCACATACACCTTACCGGCGACAGGGTCTTCGTTGATATAACCCGGCGTACCCATTTCTGGCACGTCTAACCCTTCAATTTCATGTGTGGCATCTGAACGTAAAAGGTTGAGGGCACTGAGCAACTTGAAGAAGCCAAAAGCCAATGGGAATACAACGACCAGCACTGAAAGTAGCTCCAGGCTTTGGGCAAGCAATTGTCCGGCATTGCCATAGAGCAAACCCGTCACTGGGGTTGCAATTCCATTCCAACCGGCACTATCCGGGTTGCCATTGGCAAAAATGCCCACTGCCAATACGCCAAGTGCTCCACCCACCAAGTGAACGGGAACAGCACCCACGGGGTCGTCAATTTTGAATTTTTCTAAAGTCTCGGTGGCAAACACAACGACAATACCGGCAATGATGCCAATGATAACGGCAGAGAGTGGGTCAATGAAGGCGCAAGGCGCAGTGACGGCTACTAGCCCGGCGAGTAAGCCATTGACGCTCATGGCAGGGTCTGGTTTGCGCAGTTTGTGGATGAACCACATGTAGAACATAGTTGCCATGCCACCCGCCGCCCCAGCCAAGAGCGTGTTGACAGCGGCTAAGCCTGCCAGGTTGCGAAAACCGCCCAAAAAGCCCAAGCTGGAGCCGGCATTGAAGCCAAACCAGCCAAAAAACAAGATGACCGTGCCCAGAACGCCCATGGGAAAGTTGTGACCGGGGATGGCGTTGGCGGTTCCATCTTTGTTAAATTTACCAATACGGGGTCCCAGCACAATGGCACCTGCCAAACCCAGCGCACCGCCCACCATGTGAACAACACCCGAACCGGCAAAATCGACTACACCACTGCCCAAGCCAGCCGTGCGCCCCAAATTGGCGAGCCAGCCACCACCCCACACCCAGTTGCCTACGATGGGGTAAATAATCATGCTAACAAATAAGCCCATCAGCACAAAGCCACTGAACTTCAGCCGTTCAGCCATCGAGCCAGTAGGGATGGTAGCGGCAGTGTCCATGAAAAACATTTGGTACATGAAGAATACCAACACGCCCACATTGGCGGTTAGCCCACTGAGCAAGAAGCCAGACAAACCGAGCACTTGATGCCCACCTATGAGCAATGGCTTGTCCAAAATGCCAGCCCAATCGCCAAGGGTGATGGGGCTAAATGCCCACTCGCCCAAACTGCCGACTGCCGGGAAGACATGGTTGACCCCACCAAACTGGAAAGCAAAGCCGGTTAGCCAGTAACCGATGGCACCAATGCAAAAAACCATTAGGTTCATCATCATGGTGTGAGCCACATTTTTGGCGCGGGTAAAGCCGGTTTCGACTAACGCAAAGCCTGCTTGCATAAAAAACACTAACACAGCGGCAAAAAAGACCCACAAAATGTTCAATCCCATGGAAAGGTCAGCAATGGCTGGGTCAACGGGTTGGGTATCTTGTGCAAATACACCGCTCATGGGCAGAACTAACATTGCCAGCGTCAAGGCTAACACAATCAAGGGTTTGTTGAAAATTTTTTTCATTTGGAACCTCCAAGATTTGGACAAAAGTGCGGGAAACAAAAAAAGCCCACGAAACAGACAGGGTTTCGTGGGCTTCTAGGCTTCCTGGTGATTTGTAGGTTTAGCAAGTTGGCTTTGGATGCCAAGCACGCTTGAACGATTGGGGTAAGGATACTGGAATTTGAGTTTTGCGAACAGGTGAAAATATGCTGATATTTTCACCTGCTAGATTGTTCAACCTGAACAATCTAGCAAGACAGAACATTTTGGGGAATGTTTGCTAATCGCCAGTAGGTGCTGGAGCAAAAACTGGGCTAAATTCGGTTTCGGACACAGCAGATGGGAGAATGAGCCGCTTGACAATGAGGATGAAAACGCCAGTCAGTAGCAGATTGAGTGCTAAAGAGAGCACGCCGACTGTAACCACGCTTCCCCCCATGCCAAAGCCTAGGCTAATGACGAGGATGCCCGCCCCCACTTCACCACGCGGCCACATGCCCACTGCCAATGCAATTCTTTCGCGTAAACTCGCTTCGCTTCGGTAAACAAAAGCGGGGAACATTTTGCCCAGGTTGATGAGCAAAGTCAGCAGGATGACGTGCAATAGGATGGTGGTGTAGGGCAAATCGGGCTGGCTGGCGGTCACGCTTAGGTGGTTAGTGAGGTGCGCCAGTGTGGGGTTGTGGGTGATGAGCGGCATACTCAAGCCAACCAGCACCATAAACAGAGCAGAAACAATTGTAGATACTTTTTGTTCAATAGGGTTTTCGGGTCCTTCTTGGTGTCCTTCAACCTCATCATTGCTGTGTGGGTTAGCCCCTTTGGGTCGTGCCATCATGCACCCCAATGCAAAGGCAGGGAGCAGGACTTCGACGTGGATGGGAGCGTTGGGGTCGATTAAGCCGGTGAGTAGCCCCACTCCTTCGGTGAGCAACACGGTGAGAATGGCATAGCCAAACACCCATTGCCAGGTGATGGGGATTTGCCAGCGGTGCAAGAATTGCCAAGCCAGCCAGACCAAGCCCACCATGATGAAAACCGTTACAAGCAATTGCCATTGGGGACCCACAATGAGCATTTTAAGGGGAATCATGAGCAAAACGCTATCTAAATCGTCAAAAATTGCCAAAACTCGCGCTTTGCGAAAAACCCAGGTGGCACTCAGCCCAGCCGCCGCCATCATCGAAAACAGCACGCCAGCAGAAGTGGGGGAAGCAAAGCGGGCAATCAGCAAAGTTTCCTTCCATGCGGCAAAATTGGACCAGGCGGAGGCAGGGAGCATGGCAAAGGTAAAGTAGAGGGCGGCAAATATCCACGGGAAGGCGGCGGCGGTCATGGCTACCCAATAGTCAAAAGCGTAGGATTTGAGTTTGCTTTTGTCAATTTCAAACTCATAACCCACATGAATCATGATAAAAGCCAACGCAATTAAGGTGAGTATGTGGATGGCTTCACTGGCAAAATGCCATTGGGAGGCGAACCCAGTAGGCAATGTTTGAGAGCCAATCAGCCCAAGCATGAGGAGCGAGGAAAACAGTAAAACTTTACGCATGATGGTATCTCCTTTGGAAGGGAAACTATTCAGTTTTACGTCTTGGTAAAAAAAGGGGGAAGAAAATGCTCGCAGGTTGGAGCGATGATATTTTACAGCCGTTTGTCTGAAATGTCTATTGCAGGATGCCAAAGAATCGGACATTCTTTTTGGGGAATTTAGAACAACAAAGGGTAACTACTCCGGCATAGTGAAACAAACTATACTCGACA